>NZ_VIUM01000016.1:0-175736 GCF_007828315.1 Burkholderia sp. SJZ089
CAGGCTGTAGTCGCGCTGCGTCCGCTTGATCCCTTGCCCCACTTGCCACCTCTTCGATTCGTCGAAAAAGTGTCAACCTATTTCAGGACGGGTCACCGAAATGAAAAAAGCCCTGCAAGTGCAGGGCTTTTTTCATGCCTGAATCGGCGAATTCTTTGGTGGGCGGTACTGGGATCGAACCAGTGACCCCTGCCGTGTGAAGGCAGTGCTCTACCGCTGAGCTAACCGCCCAAAGAGCCTTGAATTATGACGGGGCTTCGTTGCTGCGTCAAGCCTTATTTTCGTCTCATTCCATCCGGCGGGATGCGATCCGTGCCTTAGCAGTGCCGTAACGCGAATCGAGGCGTGATTCTAGCGTCATCGTTCACTTTTTTCCAGCGTTATTTTGCATGAATGTGAATTTGTCGCCGGAGCGCGGGATGGCGGAAGGCAGCCGGCGTCGAACCGATGGAGTCGAGCGCGTCAGGGCTGGCCGATCGGCATGCCTTGGCGAGGTGCGGGGAGGAGGGAAAGAGGGAAAAGCGGAAGGGAGAGGAGGCAACCCGTCCGCGCGGCGCCAATGCACCACGCGGACGAAGCAGGGAAGGCGATCAGCCCTCGGTCGGCGGCACGAAGCCGGCGGCCTGGTCGGCGCCGTCGCCGAAGAAGTACTTCTCGGTCTGCTTGACCAGGTACTGGCGCGCGCGCGGGTCGGCCATGTTCAGGCGGTTCTCGTTGATCAGCATCGTCTGCTGCTTGAGCCAGCCCTGCCAGGCTTCCTTCGAGACGCTTTCATAGATGCGTTTGCCGAGTTCGCCCGGCAGCGGCGGAAAATCGAGGCCTTCGGCTTCCTTGCCGAGCTTGGCGCATTGAACCATACGGGTCATCGTTGACTTCTCCTGTGATCGACTGGGGTGGCGCGCGTCGCGCCGCTCAGAGGTGCTTCATCAGCACGAGCGACTTGCGCTGCCAGTTATAGAGTTTGCGGCGGTCCTCGGGCAGGTCGTCGACGGTCGCCTTGACGAAGCCGCGCTTGAGGAACCAGTGTTCGGTGCGGGTGGTGAGCACGAAGATGCGCGTGAGGCCCCGCGCGCGGGCGCGCTGCTCGATGCGCTTGAGCAGGCGTTCGCCATCGCCCGAGCCCTGCGCCTCGGGCGCCACGGTCAGGCAGGCCATCTCGCCGATCTTCTCCTGCGTATACGGATAGAGCGCCGCGCAGCCGAACAGCACGCCATCGTGCTCAATCACCGAGAAGTGGTCGATGTCGCGTTCGATCTGGTGGCGGCCGCGCCGTACCAGGGTGCCGTCGGTCTCGAGCGGCTCGATCAGCGTGAGGATGCCGCCCACGTCGTCGGGGGTGGCCTCGCGCAGGCTTTCCAGGTTCTCGTACGAGATCATGGTGCCCACGCCGTCGTGCAGGAACAGTTCGAGCAGCACGCTGCCGTCCAGCGTGTAGGGCAGCAGATGCGCCCGTGCCACGCCGCCGCGGCAGCCGCGAACCGCGTGCTTCAGGTAGAAGGCCTCGTCGCCCTGCACGTTGCCGGAATCGAGCAGGTCGGCGGCCGCGTCGAGCGACATTTCGCGGACCAGTTCGCCCTCGCTGTCGAGCACGCCGGGCGCCTCGGTCAGGAAGATCAGCTTGTCGGCGCGCAGCGCGATCGCGGCGGCCGAGGCGACATCCTCCATCGACAGGTTGAAGGCTTCGCCGGTCGGCGAAAAGCCCAGCGGCGAGAGCAGCACCAGCTTGCGGCTGGCCAGCGAGTGGCGGATCGATTCGGCATCGATCTTGCGCACCACGCCGGTGTGCTGGAAATCGACGCCGTCGAGAACCCCCACCGGGCGCGCCGTGACGAAGTTGCCCGACACCACGCTGATGTGGGCATGCGCCATCGGCGAATTCGGCAGGCCCTGGCTGATCGCCGCCTCGATGTCCAGGCGCACTTCGCCGGCCGCCTCCTTGGACGACTCGAGCGCGCGCGCGTCGGTGATGCGCAGCCCGTGCGAGAACTCCGACTCCACCCCATGCAGGCTCAACTGCTCCTCGACCTGCGGCCGCGAGCCGTGCACCAGCACGATCTGGATGCCCATCGCCTGCAGCAGGGCGATGTCGGCGACCAGCGCGTTGAGCAGCCCCTGCTGCACCACCTCGCCGCCGAAACCGACCACGAAGGTGCTGTTGCGAAACTTGTGAATATAGGGCGCGACGGAGCGCATCCAGTCGACGAACTGGGCGTGGCTGATCGCGGTCGTGTCGACGGGCGACGGCGCCGGGGCGGCGGGGAGGTCGGTTTGGGAATTCATGGGCGGGATTATAATGCGCCCCCATGTCGAATGTACCCAAAAGCTCCGCACCGAAGCACCCGGATGCGCAGGCCGGCGAACGCGCGCAACCGGCCGCGTCCCCCGCGTCCCCCTCGCCGCAATCGCAGCCGCCGCGTCGTGCGCCGCAAGCCGCGCCCTCGGCGCCTTCTTCCTCCGCTCGAGACACCCGCCCGGGCCAGGCACAGCCCGAGCGGCCGCCGCGCGCGCCGCGCCAGGAGCGCGAGGCCGGCGCCGGCCAGCCGCGCCGCGAAGGCGCCGGCCCGCGAGACGGCCGCGCGCCGCGCGAAAGCCAGCCGCCGCACGAACCCCGCCAGGGCGGCCAGGGCAAGGACGATGCCCGGGGCCGCGAGGCGCGCGCCAGGGCCGAGGGCGGCGAAGCCCGCCCCCCGCGCGAACAGCGCGAGCCGCGTGAAGCCCGCGCGCCGCGCGCCGCGCGAGCGCCGGTGACGCCGAACCCGATCCCGCCGATCAGCTTCCCCGAAAGCCTGCCCGTCTCGGGCAAGCGCGAGGAGATCGCGCGCGCGATCGCCGCCAACCAGGTGGTGATCGTCTGCGGCGAGACCGGTTCGGGCAAGACCACCCAGTTGCCGAAGATCTGTCTCGAGCTCGGCCGCGGGCTCGGCGCCGGCGGCAAGGGCCTTATCGGCCACACCCAGCCGCGCCGGCTGGCCGCCTCGTCCACCGGCCGCCGCATCGCCGAGGAACTCGGCACGCCGTTCGGCGAGGTGGTCGGCTACAAGGTACGTTTTACCGACAATCTCGCGCCCGGCGCCTCGGTCAAGCTGATGACGGACGGCATCCTGCTGGCCGAGACGCAGACCGATCCGCTGTTGCGCGCCTATGACACGCTGATCATCGACGAGGCGCACGAGCGCAGCCTCAACATCGACTTCCTGCTCGGCTACCTGAAGCAGATCCTGCCCAAGCGCCCCGACCTGAAGCTGATCGTGACCTCGGCGACCATCGACGCCGAGCGTTTCGCGTGCCATTTCGGCAGCGAGGAGAAGCCGGCGCCGGTGTTCGAGGTCAGCGGCCGCCTGTACCCGGTCGAGATGCGCTACCGGCCGATCGCCGACGATCGCCCGGCCGCGATTCGCAACGCCGAGGGCGCCGCCTCCGGGCGCGACCGCCAGAAGAGTGCGCGCGAGGCCGAGCGCGACCTGATGGACGGCATCGTCGACGCGGTCGACGAGCTGTGCCGCGAGGGCCCCGGCGACGTGCTGGTGTTCCTGCCCGGCGAGCGCGAGATCCGCGAGGCGGCCGAGGCGCTGCGCAAGCACCATCCGCCGCATACCGAGATCCTGCCGCTGTTCGCGCGGCTCTCGGCGGGCGACCAGGAACGCGTGTTCAAGGCCTCGAACGCGCGCCGCATCGTGCTGGCCACCAACGTGGCCGAAACCTCGCTGACCGTGCCGGGCATCCGCTACGTGGTCGACACGGGGCTGGCGCGCGTCAAGCGCTATTCCTATCGCAACAAGGTCGAGCAGCTCCAGGTGGAGTCGATCTCGCAGGCGGCCGCCAACCAGCGTGCCGGCCGTTGCGGCCGCGTGGCCGACGGCATCTGCATCCGCCTCTACGAGGAAGCCGACTACCTCGCCCGCGCGCGCTTCACCGATCCGGAAATCCTGCGTTCCTCGCTGGCGGCCGTGATCCTGCGCATGAAGTCGCTGCACCTGAGCTCGATCGAGTCCTTCCCGTTCATCGAGCCGCCGCCGGGCCGCGCGATCGCCGACGGCTACCAACTGCTCAACGAGCTCGGCGCGGTCGACGACGACAACGCGCTGACCCCGCTCGGCCGCGAGCTGGCGCGGCTGCCGCTCGATCCGCGGGTGGGCCGCATGATCCTGGCCGCGCGAGACCAGCAGGCGCTGCGCGAGGTGCTGATCATCGCCAGCGCGCTGTCGGTGCAGGACCCGCGCGACCGGCCGATCGAGGCCCAGGAGCAGGCCGACCAGGCGCACCGCAAGTTCGCCGACGAGCGCTCCGAATTCCTGCAATGGCTGCGGATCTGGAGCTGGTTCGAGGAGGCGGTGGCGCACAAGAAGTCGAACCGGCAACTGGTGGACGCCTGCCGCGCCAACTTCCTCTCGCACCTGCGGCTGCGCGAGTGGCGCGACGTCCACAGCCAGCTGCTGACGGTGGTGCGCGAGCACGGCTGGCGCCTGAACGAGGTCGAGGCGACCTTCGAGCAGGTTCACCTGTCCTTGCTCACGGGCCTGCTGGGCAATATCGGCATGAAGGCCGACGACGAGCCGCACTACCTGGGCGCGCGCGGCATCAAGTTCCATTTGTGGCCGGGCTCGGCCCTGGTCAAGAAGGCCGGGCGCTGGGTGATGGCCGCCGAGCTGGTGGAGACCAGCCGGCTCTATGCGCGTTGCCTGGCCAGGATCGAGCCCGAATGGGTCGAGAAGATCGGCGCGCACCTGCTCAAGACCTCGCTCTCGGAGCCGCACTGGGAGAAGAAGCCGGCCCAGGTGAGCGCCTACGAGCGCGGCACGCTGTATGGCCTGATCATCTACAACCGCCGCCGCGTGGCATTCGGCCGGCAGGATCCGCGGCGCGCGCGCGAGCTGTTCATCCGCGGCGCGCTGGTGGACGGCGAATTCGATACGAAGCTCGCCTTCTTCGCCCACAACCGCAAGCTGCTGGCCGATATCGAGCAGCTCGAGCACAAGTCGCGCCGCCAGGACGTGCTGGTCGACGACGAGCTGATCCACGGCTTCTACGACCAGGCGATCCCCGAAGGCATCCACACCGGCGCGGCGTTCGAGCGCTGGTATCGCGACGAGGTAAGGAAGAGCGGCCAGCCCGAGGACAAGCTGCGCCTGCTGTACCTGTCGCGCGACGACCTGATGCGCCACGAGGCGGCCGGCGTGACCACCGACCTGTTCCCGAAGCGGCTGACCATGGCCGGCGTCGAGATGGGCCTGAGCTATCACTTCGAGCCCGGCTCGCCGCGCGACGGCGTGACCCTGCAGGTGCCGCTCTACGCCCTGAACCAGGTGGACGCGCGCCGCGCCGAGTGGCTGGTGCCGGGCATGCTCAAGGAGAAGGTGCAGTTGCTGCTGAAGTCGCTGCCGCAGAAGCTGCGCCGCCACTGCGTGCCGCTGCCCGAGTTCGCGGCCGGTTTCGTCGAGCGCGCGGGCGGCGAGCGCTTCGGCGCCGGCGCGCTGCTTGACGTGCTGATCGGCGATATCCGCAACCAGACGCAGATCGCCATGAAATCCTCGGATTTCAAGCTGGAAACGCTGGCCGCCCACCTGTTCATGAACTTCAAGGTGATCGACGAGCATGGCCGGCAGCTCGGCATGGGCCGCAACCTGGCCCAGTTGCGCGGCGAACTCGGCGCGCAGGCGCAGCAGCACTTCCAGAAGATCGCCGCGGCGGCCACGTTGGCGCCGGCCGGCGAATCGGCCGAGGGCGCCGAGCTGCGGCCGGCGCCGGCCGCGCCCGGCACCGGCGGGCGTTCGGCGCCGCCGCGCACCGCGCCGGCCACCGCCAAGGGCGCGGCCGGCGGCGCGGGCGAGGGCGGCCAAGGTGGGCAAGGCGCGCAGGGCGCGCAGGGCGGCGCGACCGCGCTCTACGAGAACCTCACCACCTGGAACTTCGGCAAGCTGCCCGAGCTGCTTGAAATCCGCCGGCGCGGCCAGACGCTGTTCGGCTATCCGGCCCTGGTCGATCGCGGCACGCATTGCGACGTCGAGGTGTTCGACTCGCCCGAGGAGGCGGCGCGCATCCATCGCGCCGGGCTGCGGCGCCTGTTCGCGCTGCAGTTGAAGGAGCCGATCAAGTACCTGGAGAAGAACCTGCCGGGCCTGCGCGAGATGGCGATGCAGTACATGACGCTGGGCTCGCAGGACGAGTTGCGCGACCAGTTGATCGACACCGCCCTGGATCGCGCCTGCCTGCAGGACCCGCTGCCGATCGACGACGCGGGCTTCCACGCGCGCCGCGACGAGGGCCGCAGCCGCCTGAACCTGCTGGCGCAGGAGATCGCGCGGCTGGTCGGCCAGATCCTGGCCGAGTACGCCGGGCTCGGCAAGAAGCTGGCCCAGGCCAAGCCCTTCGCGGCCGCCCATGCCGACATGACGGCGCAGCTCGGCGCGCTGGTCGGCAAGCGTTTCGTGATCGACACGCCGTACCCGCAGCTCGCGCACTTCCCGCGCTACCTGAAGGGGATCGCGATGCGCATCGACAAGCTGAAGGCCGATGCGGCCCGCGACGCGCGCCAGTTGGCCGAGTTCGCGCCGCTCAACCAGCAGTACCAGCGGGCCCTGTCGCAGCGCGGCGGGGCGGCCGATGCGCGGCTCACCGAGTTCCGCTGGCTGCTCGAGGAATTGCGCATCTCGCTGTTCGCGCAGGAACTTCGCACCCCGATGCCGGTCTCGGTCAAGCGGCTGCACAAGGTCTGGGAGTCGCTGCAGCGCTAGCGCAGTTCCGGCCGCGCAGGCGAATTCGGGCGGGCTGCCGGTCAACCGGACGTCCGCTCGAACGTTCTACAATGACGGCTGTTTCCCGACGTGAGTCTCCATGCGCAATTTCCTGTCCCTCGGTCGCGCCGCCCTGCTGTTCGGCGCGCTGACCGTCGCCGCGGCGCCCGCCGCCTTCGCCAATAACGTGATCGTGCTGAATTCGGCCGAGGCGACCCTGTCGTTGATCGACGAGCACTCGCACCAGGTGGTCGGCACGCTGCCGACCGGCAAGGAACCGCATCACCTGATGGCGACGCCCGACAATTCCTCGCTGATCGTCGCCAATTCGGTGTCGAACAGCCTGATGTTCCTCGATCCGCGTACCGGCGCGCCGCAGCGTACCGTGGAAGGCATCGACGATCCCTACCAGCTCGGCTTCTCGCCCGACCGCAAGTGGTTCGTGGCGGCCGGCCTGCGCCTGGACCGCGTCGACATCTACGGCTACGACGGCCAGAACGTCCACCTGGTCAAGCGCGTGCCGCTGCAGGTGATGCCGAGCCACCTGGCCTTCACCAAGGACAGCCGCACCGTGCTGGTGTCGCTGCAGGTGTCGGGCGAGCTGGCCGCGATCGACCTGCCGACCCAGACGGTCAAGTGGAAGATGAAGGTCGGCAAGGTGCCGGCCGGCCTGTGGATGACGCCCGGCGACAAGTACGTGCTGGTCGGCATGACCGGCGCCGACTACGTGGCGGTGGTGGACTGGCGCAACCAGAAGGTGGTCAAGACCATCCCGACCGGCAAGGGCGCCCACAACTTCCGCTCGCTGGCCGACGGTACCCACGTGGCGGTGACCAATCGGGTCGCGAACACCATCAGCATCATCGACGAGAACACGCTCACCAACGTCGGCGACATCACCGGCCTGCTGCCCGGCCCCGACGACATGGAGCTGTCGGCCGACCGCAAGACGCTGTGGGTGACCTTCCGCTTCGCCAAGAAGGTCGGCGTGATCGACCTGGCCAGCCGCCGCCTGATCCAGACGATCCCGGTCGGCCGCTCGCCGCACGGCATCTATTTCTACGATCGCGCGCCGGTGACGGCGCCCAACGGCGCCTGACGCCGGCCGGAGCACGCCGATGCTGCACATGATCGCCTCGATGCTCGATACCTTCGTGTCGAACCTGCAGACCTGGCTGTACGTCGATATCGTTCAGCCGCTGATGTTCAGGTTCGACCTGATGGACTACGACGAGGACACCTACGACGCGCTGTACTGGGTGATCGTCGGCGCGCTGCAGGTGGTGGCGATGTACCTGCTGCTGCGCCCGCTCGAGGCGCTGCGGCCGGTCGAGTCGTGGCAGCACCGCCGCGAGACGCGCGTCGACGTGCTTTACACCTTGATCGCCAAGCTCGGCATCTTCACGCTGTTCTTCTTCTTCGCGATGCAGCCCCTGTTCGACAATTTCCAGTCGTGGCTGCGGCTCAAGGGCGTCGCGAACCTCAATCTCGACACGCTGTGGCCCGGGGTGACCTCGCAGCCGCTGGTGGCCTTCCTGATCTATCTGGTGGTGCTCGATTTCGCCGGCTACTGGTATCACCGCTGGCAGCACCGGATCGGCGTGTGGTGGGAACTGCACGCGGTTCATCACAGCCAGCGGCAGATGTCGCTGTGGACCGACGACCGCAACCACCTGCTCGACGATCTGATCCAGGGCTGCTTCTTCGCCGCCATCGCGCTGGTGATCGGCGTGTCGCCCTCGCAGTTCGTGGTGCTGACGGCGCTCTCGAACTTCGTGCAGAGCGTGCAGCACACCAACGCGCGGCTGCCGTTCGGCTGGCTCGGCGAGCGCCTGCTGGTCAGCCCGGCCTTCCACCGGCGCCATCACGCGGTCGGCTACGGCCACGAAGGCACCGCCTACGGCTGCAATTTCGGCGTGCTGTTCCCCTGGTGGGACATGCTGTTCCGCACCGCGTCCTGGAACAAGACGCCCGAGCCCACCGGCATCCGCGAGCAATACCAGGGCGTGTCCTATGGCGATGGTTTCTGGTCCCAGCACTGGCTCGCGATGGTGCGCATCGCGCGGCGCCTGGCAGGGCGCAAGCCCGGCAAGCCGGGTGTCTCGGCCGGCACGGCCTGAGCGCCGCCGCCGGGCCTGCTGTACGACATACGACACGATTGTCCCCGCTTCCCGAAACCGCCCGGTTCTCCCGAATCCGGGCGGTTTGCTTTTGGGCGCCCCGGTGGTTCATCCCGAGCCGGCCCCGCCGCTTCGGCATTCCCATCCCGGCCCGGGCGCATCGCGGTTTTGCCGGCCGGGCGCGACGTGGTTTATGCTTGGGGCCGCCCTGATCCATTTCTCCCCTTATCCGCCCGCATGACCGACCTGCTGCGCTCCTTCGGCCGGGCTCTCGCGAGTGCGCTGCACCCGCGGATGCTCTGGCTCACGTTCGTGCCGTTCATCGTCGCCGCGCTCGGCTGGGGCATCGTGCTCTGGTTTGCCTGGCAGCCGCTGGTGGGCCTCGCGCGCGCCGCGCTCGAGGGCTTCGCGCTGACCGCCTGGATCTACCATTTCTTCGCCTCGATCGGCGTGCCGCAACTGCATGCGGTGGTGGCGCCGTTCCTGGTGGTGGCGGTGGCGATTCCGCTGATCGTGCTGACCGTGCTGCTGCTGATCGCCGCCATCTCGACGCCGGTGGTGGTCGCCCATCTGTCGCGGCGCCAGTTCGCCTCGCTCGAGCAGCGGCGCGGCGGCACCTGGTACGGCAGTGCCTTCAATTCGCTGTGGGCCGCGCTGGCCAGCATCGTGGTGCTGATCGTCACGCTGCCGCTGTGGCTGATTCCGCCGTTCTTCGCGCTGCTGCCGCCGCTGATCTGGGGCTGGCTGACCTATCGCGTGATGAGCTACGACGCGCTCGCCCAGCATGCCAGCGCCGAGGAGCGGCGCGCGCTGGTGCGCCGGCACCGCTGGCCGCTGCTGGGGATCGGCATCGCCAGCGGCCTGCTCGGCACGGTGCCGACCTTCATCTGGGTATCGTCGATCTGGACGATGGTGCTGTTCCCGTTCGTCGCGGCGGCGATGATCTGGGTCTACGCCTTCATCCTCGTCTTCTCGGCATTGTGGTTCGGTTTCTATTGCCTGCACGCGTTGCAGGACCTGCGCGCGGCCGCTGCCGCACCTTCCCAAGCATTGACGAGGCATCAATGAGCATCGGCATCATCATCATCGGCGACGAGATCCTGTCCGGTCGCCGTCAGGACAAGCATCTGGCGAAGATCATCGAACTGCTCGGCGCGCGCGGCCTCGCGCTCGACTGGGCCGAGTACGTCGGCGATTCGCGCGAGCGCATCACGGCGGCGCTCAAGCGCGCCTTCGCGGCCGGCGACATCGTGTTCTCGACCGGCGGCATCGGCGCCACGCCCGACGACCACACGCGCCAGTGCGCGGCGGCCGCGCTCGGCGTGCCGCTGGCGCTGCATCCCGAGGCGCGCGAGCTGATCGCCGAACGGATCCGCGAGATGCACGGCGACGCCGCCGCGCCGGTCGATTTCGAGTCACCGGAGAACCGCCATCGCTTCGAGATGGGCACCTTCCCGCAGGGCGCCGCCATCATCCCGAACGGCTACAACAAGATTCCGGGCTTTTCCTGCGGCGACGTGCATTTCGTGCCCGGCTTCCCGGTGATGGCCTGGCCGATGATGGAGTGGGTGCTCGATACCAAGTACCAGCACCTGCATCATGCGACGCCGTTTACCGAGCGCTCGGTGCTGGTGTTCGAGCTGCCGGAATCGACGCTGACGCCGCTGATGGAGCGCATCGAGCAGGATTTCGCCGGCGTGCGCGTGTTCAGCCTGCCCAGCGTGGGCGACGCCGAGCGCGGCGGCATCTATGCGCGCCGCCATATCGAGCTGGGCGTGAAGGGCGAACCGGAGGCGGTGGCGGCCGCCTTCGTGAAGCTGCGCGAGGGCGTGCATCATCTCGGCGGCGATATCGTCGAGCCCGAGGCGGCGCGCTGAGCCGCGGCACCGGGCGCCGCCGTCAACCGTTTCCCCGGCTTCGGCAGCCGGGCTTCCCCGCAAACGACACGGGCCGCATCTCGCGGCCCGTCATCGTGATGTCATCGCGCGGCCGGACGATGAGCCCGACCGCCTGCCACCTTCAAGCGCCGATCCAGGGCAGCTTGCGATAGCACCAGCCTTCGACCGTCTTCCGATGCCCTTGACCGTCCTTCGCGCCCTCGAAACCCTCGAGCACGTCGAACGCCTTCGTGTAGCCGGCCTGCGCGGCGGCCACCGCGGCCAGCTTCGAGCGCGCCGCGCTGCGGCACAGGAACAGCACCGGCGTGTCGGGCCCGGCCACCGCCTTCAACTGCTCGATGAAATCGGGATTCGGCACGCCGCCGGGATAGCGGGTCCATTCGATATGCGCGTACTGGCCGTCGCCGACCAGCGGGCGGCCGACCCAGTCGAGTTCGGCGCGGGTGCGCACGTCGACCAGGCGCACGGCCGGGTCCAGTTGCAGCAGTTCGAAGGCTTCGGCGGGCGGCAGGGCGCCGCCGTAGTTCAGCTTGCCTTCGACGCGGTGCGCGTCGGCGTGGGCATAGAGCTGTTCGAGCGTGGTCATGGCGAGACTCTCTGGTCGACTCAAACCGGCATTCTAGCGCGCGAGCCGCGCGGGTCGGGCCGCGAGCGCGCGTCTGCCTGCCGGTGGCGCGCAAAATCACCAAATCGGTGCGGAATCCGCCCTCGGGGACGGATCGGCATTATTTTGGTGCGTTTCTCTCGTTTTTGCCTATATTTGGTGCATCGAATGCGCCGAGCCGAGCCGGCCAAGCCCCGAAAGCGCGCGGGGCGGCCCTGTCCCGGCGCGGTTCGCCGCCCGCCGCGCCGAACTGGCGCATGGGTGGCATGGAAGCTGCTTTAGTAGCTCCGGTCAAGTCGGCCCCCTTGCTGCGCTCCAGCACCGAAGCCGATTCATCCGCTTAACGGAGGCGGTCCCAGTCCGCCGGATTTGTTCAATCAGGAGAAGAGGTTATGAGTAAAACCGTCGCCGACGTCATGCAGCTCGTGAAGGACGAGGACGTCAAGTTTGTCGATTTCCGCTTCACGGACACGCGCGGCAAGGAACAGCACGTGTCGGTGCCGGTGTCGGCTTTCGACGAAGACAAGTTCGAAAGCGGCCATGCATTCGACGGTTCGTCGATCGCGGGCTGGAAGGGGATCGAAGCGTCGGACATGTTGCTCATGCCGGATCCGGCCGCTGCCTTCGTCGACCCGTTCTACGAAGAGTCGACCCTGGTGCTGACCTGCGACGTGGTCGAGCCGGCCGACGGCAAGGGCTATGAGCGCGACCCGCGCTCGCTGGCCAAGCGCGCCGAAGCCTACCTGAAGAGCACGGGCATCGGTGACACGGCCTTCTTCGGTCCGGAGCCGGAATTCTTCATTTTCGACTCGGTCCAGTGGAACACGGACATGTCGGGCACCTTCGTGAAGATCAATTCCGAGGAAGCCCCGTGGTCGTCGGGCAAGGACTTCGAAGGCGGCAACACGGGCCACCGCCCGGGCACCAAGGGCGGCTACTTCCCGGTCGCGCCGGTCGACACGTTCCAGGACATCCGTTCGGAAATGTGCCTGCTGCTCGAGCAGATCGGCATCCCGGTCGAAGTGCACCACCACGAAGTGGCGGGCCAGGGCCAGAACGAAATCGGCACGAAGTTCTCGACCCTGGTCGAGCGCGCCGACTGGACGCAATGGCTGAAGTACATCGTCCACAACGTCGCGCATTCCTACGGCAAGACGGCGACCTTCATGCCGAAGCCGGTGGTCGGCGACAACGGCTCGGGCATGCACGTGCACCAGTCGATCTGGAAGGACGGCCAGAACCTGTTCGCGGGCAACGGCTACGCCGGCCTGTCGGAAACGGCGCTGTTCTACATCGGCGGCATCATCAAGCACGCCCGTGCGCTGAACGCGATCACCAACCCGACGACGAACTCGTACAAGCGTCTGGTCCCGCACTTCGAGGCACCGGTCAAGCTGGCCTACTCGGCACGCAACCGCTCGGCATCGATCCGCATTCCGCACGTGTCGAACCCGAAGGGCCGTCGTATCGAGACGCGCTTCCCGGATCCGATGGCGAACCCGTACCTGTGCTTCTCGGCCCTGCTGATGGCGGGTCTGGATGGTATCCAGAACAAGATCCATCCGGGCGAGGCCGCCGACAAGAACCTGTACGACCTGCCGCCGGAAGAGGATGCAAAGATCCCGACCGTCTGCGCGGGCCTGGACCAGGCGCTCGAGGCACTCGACAAGGATCGCGAGTTCCTGACGCGCGGCGGCGTGTTCACCGATGCGATGATCGACGCGTACCTGGGCCTGAAGGAACAGGAACTCGCGAAGTTCCGCATGACCACGCACCCGGTCGAGTTCGAGATGTACTACTCGCTGTAAGCGTGGCGATGGCGCTTCGTCACGTCATCGAGCGAAGCGCCGTCCTGCCGTCCGGTTTCCGGGAGCGAAAGCTTCCCGGCAGCCGGGCACACGCGAAGGGGACGGCGTTGGGCCGTCCCTTTTTCATTGCAGCGTTTCACCAGTCACGGGCGGGCATCCACGCAAGATGGTTCTGAAGAATCTGATCAAGGCCAGGGCAGGGCAGCCGGAGCGGCTGTCGGACGACGAGAGGCTGTTGCGCTCGGGGCTGCTGAACGGGCTCGAGGCGCTGCCCACGGTGGTGCTGGTGCTCGATCGCCGCACGCTGCGGATCGCCTTCGCGAACCCGTCGGCCGAGGCGATGCTCGACATCTCGCGCCGCCAACTGGCGCAGATGCCGTGGAGCGACCTGTTCCCGAACTCGACCGAGCTGGCGACCACCATCACGGCGATCGGCGAGGGCCGTTTCCAGGCCACCCATCTCGACACCGTGCTGGAGCGGCCGGGCCGCGAGGCGCTGCACGTGCATGCGATCGTCGGTTTCCTGGAGGGCGCGCCCGACTACGTGCTGGTCGAGCTGTTCGAGAACGAGCGACAGTCGCGCACCGACCGCGAGGAGCGGATCCACGACCTGACCGCGGTCAACAAGCACCTGATCCGCAATCTCGCGCACGAGATCAAGAATCCGCTCGGCGGCATCCGCGGCGCGGCGCAACTGCTCGAGTTCGAGCTGTCCGAGCGGGAGCGCGGCGAGCTGCGCGAGTACACGCAGGTGATCATCAAGGAATCCGACCGGCTGCAGACGCTGGTCGACCGGCTGCTGGAGCCGCATCGGCATCCGCACATCGTCGGCGACGTCAACGTGCACGAGGTTTGCGAGCGCGTGCGCGCCGTGATGCTGGCCGAATTCCCGCGCGGGCTGACCATCGAGCGCGACTACGACGTCAGCGTGCCCGACCTGCGCGGCGACAAGGAGCAGTTGATCCAGGCGCTGCTCAACATCGTGCGCAACGCCGCCCAGGCGCTGCGCGAACGCATCGCCCAGGGCGATGCGCGCATCGAATTGCGCACCCGCGTGGCGCGCAAGATCACGATCGGCAAGAAACTGTTCAAGCTGGCACTGGACTTGCACGTGATCGACAACGGCCCCGGCATTCCCGAGGACATCCGCGACCGGATCTTCTATCCGCTGGTGTCGGGGCGAGAGGACGGCAGCGGCCTCGGCCTCACGCTCGCGCAGACCTTCGTGCAGCAGCACGATGGGATGATCGAGGTGGAAAGCCGGCCGGGGCGTACCGAATTTCAGATTTTGCTGCCGCTCGATCATTGAGCGGCAGTGCAGCGACTCACCGATCCATCTGACCGACCTATGAAGCCGATCTGGATAGTAGACGACGACCAATCGATTCGCTGGGTGCTCGAAAAGGCACTCGCGCGCGACAGCTTCGCGACCCGAAGCTTCTCGAACGTTCGTGAGGCGCTGGCCGCGCTCGACCATGAATCGCCGCAGGTGCTGGTATCCGACATCCGGATGCCGGGCGGTTCGGGCCTCGAGCTGCTGCAGGCGATGCACGAGCGCATGCCGGGCCTGCCCGTCATCATCATGACCGCGTTCTCCGACCTCGACAGCGCGGTGGCGGCCTTCCAGGGCGGCGCCTTCGAGTACCTGGCCAAGCCCTTCGACGTCGACAAGGCGGTCGAGCTGATCCGGCGCGCGGTCGAGGAAAGCCTGCGCGGCGGCGTGCCCGACGACGACAAGCTCGCCGACGCGCCGGAGATGCTGGGCCAGGCGCCCGCCATGCAGGACATGTTCCGCGCCATCGGCCGGCTCTCGCACTCGGCCGCGACCGTGTTGATCACGGGCGAATCGGGCACCGGCAAGGAGCTGGTGGCGCGTGCGCTGCACCGCCATAGCCCGCGCGCGAACGGCCCCTTCATCGCGCTGAACACCGCGGCGATCCCGAAGGACCTGCTGGAGTCCGAACTGTTCGGCCACGAGCGGGGCGCCTTCACCGGCGCGCAGACCACGCGCCAGGGCCGCTTCGAGCAGGCCGAGAACGGCACGCTGTTCCTCGACGAAATCGGCGACATGCCCTTCGACCTGCAGACGCGCCTGCTGCGCGTGCTGTCGGACGGGCAGTTCTATCGCGTGGGCGGCCACAACCCGCTGCGCGCCAATGTGCGCGTGATCGCGGCGACCCACCAGAACCTCGAGTCGCGGGTGCGCCAGGGCCTGTTCCGCGAGGACCTGTATCACCGCCTCAACGTGATCCGGCTGCGCTTGCCGGCGCTGCGCGAGCGCAGCGAGGACATCCCGCTGCTCACGCGCCACTTCCTGCAGAAGAGCGCGCGCGATCTCGGCGTCGAGCCCAAGCGCGTCTCGGACGAGGCGCTCGCCTACCTGACCTCGCTGCCGTTCCCCGGCAACGTGCGGCAGTTGGAGAACCTCGCGAACTGGCTGACCGTGATGGCGCCGGCGCAGACCGTCGAGATCAAGGACCTGCCGCCCGACCTGGGCCCGGCGCAGGCCGCGCCCGGCGAGGGCGTGACGCCGGCCGCGGCGGCGGTCAGCAGCGATGCGCTGCCGGCCGGCACGAATGGCGCGATGGGCGGCGTGCTGCCGGGCGCGCCGATCGCCAGCGGCGCGGTGGCCGCGCCCGTGTCCAGCCATCCGGTCTGGGAGCAGGGCCTGCGCACCGAGGTCGCGCGGCTGCTGCGCGAGAACTCGGCCGACGTGATGGACGAGCTCGCGCGCCGCTTCGAGGCAGCCGTGATCCGCGAGGCGCTCGACTTCACGCGCGGCCGCAAGGTCGAGGCGGCCGAGCGGCTCGGCATCGGCCGCAACACCATCACGCGCAAGATCCAGGAACTGCACCTGGAGCCGTGATGCCGGACGGCAGACGCGCGGCGGCCCTGGCCGGCTGCCGCGCGTTCGCCGTTTCGCGAGATGTCGCGGCCGGCATGCTCGATGCGTCGCCGTGCGTGGTCGCTCGCGGTTTTCCACGCTTTTCATCGCGCACCGCGCGATCGGACATAATCGGGGTTTGCTCTCCAGCCGAACCACGATGTCCGATTCGTTCCACTGGCCCGACGGGCCGGATCCCTTCAAGTTCCTCGAATCGCTCGACAGCCGGCGCGCCCGCGCCTGGGTCGACGAGCAGAACGCGCGCACCCACGCCGCGTTGCGCCACGACGAAGCCTTCAACGCGCTCGCCGCGCGCCTGGCCAAGGCCTACCTGCCGCGCGAGCGGCCCGTGATCCCGGCGCGCTGGCGCGAGTGGGCCTACGACCTCTGGCAGGACGATCGCCATCCCAAGGGCCTATGGCGCCGCGCGCGCTGGGACGACTGGCGCGCCGGCAAGCCGGACTGGCAGGTGCTGCTCGATGTCGACGCGCTCGGCGCGCACGAGCGCGAATCCTGGGTGTTCGAGCACGACGCGATCCTCTATCCCGACGGCGATCGCGCGCTGCTGTCGCTGTCGCCGGGCGGTGCCGACGCGGTGGTGGTGCGCGAGTTCGACCTGGAGCGACGCTGCTTCGTCGAGGACGGTTTCCGGATCGACGAACCCGGCAATCACACCGTCGACTGGATCGATCGCGATACCGTCTACGTGAGCTGGGAGCGCGACGAGGACTCGACCACCGAGGCCGGTTATCCCTACGAGGTGCGGCGCTGGACGCGCGGCACGGCGCTCGACGAGGCGCCCGTGGTGTTCCGCGGCGAGCCCGACGACATCAGCGCCGGCGCGGCCTTCGATCCGATCGAGCAGCGCCATACCGCCTGGCGCAGCGTCGACTTCTTCGACCTGCATACCTACCGGCTCGACGCGGCGGGGGAGTGGCGGCGCTACGAGGTGCCCGCGCACGTGGTGGTCGGCTTCTGGCACGGCTGGCTGGTGCTGGAGCCGCGTCTCGACTGGGATTGCGAGGGCGTATTGCACGCCGGCGGTTCGCTGCTGGCGATCCGCGAGGATGCCTTCCTGGCCGGCTCTCGCAGCTTCACCACGCTGTTCGCGCCGGGGCCCTCGACCTCGGCCTGCAGCTGGACCCACACGCGCCACACGTTGATCGCGAGCTGGCTCGACGACGTGCGCAATCGCACCTTGCTCTGGCAGCCGCAACAGCAGGAGGACGGCGGCTGGACCTGGACTTCGCGGCCGTTCGCTTGGAGCGGTGAGGCCGAGATCGATCTCGAGCCGGTGGAGCCGACGCTGAATGACGAGGTGTTCGTCGACGTCGATACCTTTCTCGATCCACCCGAATGCTGGCTCGCCGATCTTGCCGACCAGGCCGAGGATGCCGCCGCGCGCCGCGTGCTGCTCGACCGGCCGCCCGTGCAGTTCGAGGCGAGTGGACTGGTGGTGCGTCGCGCGGTGGCGCGCTCGCGCGACGGCACCGAGGTGCCTTACACGCTGATCGGGCCGCGCGACGCGCTCGACGGTGAGACCGACGCGCAAGGTGTGACGCGGCACATCGCGCGCCCCTGCCTGTTGTCGGGCTACGGCGGCTTCGCGATTCCGAACCTGCCGGCCTACAGCGACGCGCTCGGCATTGCCTGGCTGGAGCGCGGCGGCGTGGCCGCCTTCGCGCATATCCGCGGCGGTGGCGAGTTCGGCTCGCGCTGGCACACCGATGCGCAGCGCGAACATCGGCAGCGCTCCTTCGACGACTTCATCGCGGTGGCCGAGCACCTGATCGACAGCGGCGTGACCACGGCCGCGCAGCTCGGCATCGAGGGCGGCAGCAACGGCGGCCTGCTGGTGGCGGCCTGCATGGTGCAGCGGCCCGAGTTGTACGGCGCGGTGCTCTGCCAGGTGCCCTTGCTCGACATGCAGCGTTACCCGAAGCTGCACGCGGGCGCGGCCTGGCTCGACGAATACGGCGACCCCGACGATGCACGGCAGGGCGCGGCGCTGGCCGCCTATTCGCCGTATCACCGCGTGCGCGCGGATCGCATGTATCCGCCCTTGCTATTGAGCACCTCGACGCGCGACGATCGCGTGCATCCCGCCCATGCGCGCAAGATGGCCGCGCGCATGCAGTCGCTCGGTCACGAACAGGTCTGGTACTGGGAGAACACCGACGGCGGTCACGGCAGCGCCGACGACCTGGAGCGCGCCGAATCGGATGCGGCCGATTTCGGCTTCCTCTGGGCGCACCTGGGGCCTGCGCCGGCAAAGGCGGGAAGCTGATAGACGGAGAGAAGGGCGGCGAGGAAACTCGCCGCCTGTCGCGCGCGCGGCCGGCATGGAACGCGAGCGCACGCGGAAAACAAAAAACCCGGCAACAAGGCCGGGTTCTTCGTCTGGCGAATCACGCAGCGGTCAACCGCGTGGCACATCGCCGGATGTGTTTGGTTGCGGGGGTAGGATTTGAACCTACGACCTTCGGGTTATGAGCCCGACGAGCTGCCAGACTGCTCCACCCCGCGTCAGAGAAAACAAAGTATAGGGGTATTACGCGTGTGTGTCAAACAATACCGAGAAAAAAATTTCACGCGCCCGGTGCGGACGGAACAATTCCTCTGCGCTGGTACACTCCCGTCGAGCCGGTCTGACCGCGCGGCAGCGCGGCCGGCCGGGCCATTCCGGCACCGCCCGATACACCACGGACACTCGATTCGATGAAGATCGCCACCTGGAACGTCAACTCCCTGAACGTGCGCAAACAGCACGTGCTCGACTGGCTGGCCACCAGCCACGCCGACGTGCTCTGCCTGCAGGAGCTGAAGCTCACTGACGACAAATTCCCGAAGGCCGACCTCGAAGCGGCCGGCTATCGCAGCTGGTTCACGGGCCAGAAGACCTACAACGGCGTGGCGATCCTGGTTCGCGACACGCTCGGCGTGGACGAGACCGATGTCGTGAAGAACATTCCCGGCTTCGAGGATACGCAGCAGCGCGTGATCGCGGCCACCGTCAACGGCGTGCGGATCGTCTCGGCCTATTTCCCGAACGGGCAGGCGCCCGATTCGGAGAAGTTCGTCTACAAGCTGCAATGGCTCGACGCGCTGCAGGCCTGGCTCAAGGACGAGCTGACGCGCCATCCGAAGCTCGCGCTGCTGGGCGACTACAACATCGCCCCCGAGGATCGCGACGTCCACGATCCGGCCAAGTGGGAAGGGCAGAACCTGGTATCGCCGCAGGAGCGCGCGCATTTCGCGGCGCTGCTCGAGATGGGCTTCGTCGATGCGTTCCGGCGCTTCGAGCAGCCCGAGAAGACCTTCACCTGGTGGGACTACCGGATGATGGGCTTTCGCCGCAACGCGGGCCTGCGCATCGACCACATCCTGCTGTCGCCGGCGCTGGCCGGGACGCTGACGGCCTGCGAGGTCGATCGCGTGCCGCGCACCTGGGAGCAGCCCTCGGACCACACGCCGGTGATCGCGACCATCGAGTGAAGGCGGGCGCGCCGGCGGCAGCGACGCCGGCCTGACGTTCGCGCGAAGCATTGAAGACGACGCGGCGGCCATCGTGCCGCCGCGTTGCCGTTTCCGCGCGTCTCAGCGCACCTCGTCGGCCGGGGTCAGCTCGAAGATGCTGTCGATCTCGACAGGGATGCCCATCGGCAGCGTATGCACACCGAGCGCGCTGCGCGCCGGCAGCGCGTCCTCGCCGAACAACTCGCGCAGCAGGTCGCTCGCGCCGTCGGCCACCAGCGGATGCGCGGTGAACGAAGCCTCGGCGCGCACGTAGACGGTCAGCCTCACGCAGCGCAGCACGCGATCGAGCCCGCAGGCCTCGTGCAGGCAGGCGAGGATCATCTCCATGGTCAGGCGCGCGGCCTGCCGCGCGCGTTCCGGCGAGATCTCGCTGCCCACCTGGCCCACCACCGGCTTGCCTTGCTCAAAGGGGCCGAGCCCCGATACGTGCGCGAGATCGCCGACGAGCGAGACGCTGCGATAGGCGCCGAGCGGGCGGATCGGCGCGGGAAGTTCGATGCCGAGCGTAGCCAGGCGTTGCAGGACGGATTGCGTCACGAATCATCTCCAGAAGGCGGGCCGGCCGGCCCGTTCCTTGCAGAACGCCTGGCGGCGCCTGCGTATTCCAGAACGGTTGCACTAAAATATCGGCTCCGGCGCATCCCGCGCCCGGACGATTCCACGGGAGGAACCCGGCGATGGCCCGTCCACGCGAATTCGACGAGCAGGCCGTGCTCGATGCGGCGATCGCGCAGTTCTGGTCGCATGGTTATGCCTCGACCTCGGTGCGCGATCTGGCGACGACGATGGGCATGACCGGCGCCAGCGTCTACAACGCCTTCGGCGACAAGCGCGCGCTGTATGCCCGGTCCTTCGAGCGCTACGTGGAGGCGGGCTTTCGCGATCGCGTGCGACGCTTCGAGCATCAATTGCCGCCGCGTGAGGCGATCGTCGCCTTCTTCGAGGAGATCATCCGTCTCACCGTGCAGGACGCGCAGCGCAAGGGCTGCATGATCGTCAATACCGCCCTGGAACTGGCGCCGCACGACGCGGATTTCCAGCAGTTGCTCGAACGCATCCTCGAGGATATCGAGGCCTTTTTCCTGCGCTGCGTCGAGGCGGGGCAGGCCGAGGGCACGATTGCGCCCGAGCTGGCCGCGGTCGATACGGCGCGCATGCTGTTCGCGGTCTTGCTGGGCTTGCGCGTGCTGGCCCGCGTGCGGCCGCGGCGCGAGCTGCTCGAAGGGGCGGTGCGGCCCGCGCTGGCGATGATCGGCGCGAGCCTGCCGACGGCGAAGCCGCGCGGGCCGGCGCGAGAGACGTAGCGGCGGCACATCCTTCGCGACGACGCCTCGCGCCTTATCGACAAACCGCAGCGAACCGCAGCGAACGGCAGCGCGCGGCGACGGCCGCATCACCAGCGCAGCAGGCGCGGCCCCAGCAGCGCGCCGAGCGCGGCCGGCAACGACATCCCCAGCACATACCAGAGCGCCCAGAAGGCCGGGCTCATCTCCGGGCAATGCAGGCAATAGGCGGCGGTCGCGATCGCGCTGGCGAGCAGCCCGGCCACCGCGCCGGTCTGCCTCGGCCGGGTCGCCGCCAGGGCGCGCATGGCCCAGAACACCGCGGCGAAGCTCGGTGTCGACAGCAGCAGGATGTTGAGCGCACAGACCTTCCACGACAGGCCCAGCATCAGCGGCAGGCGCGCTCCGGGCGCCGCGGCGGCCAGCACGAGTGCGCCGCCGATCCACACCAGCAGGAAGGGCAGCGCGAGCAGCCACCAGCGACGCCCGCCTCGCGAGCCGGGACGGCCCAGGCGTTCGGCCAGCGGCCAGGCGACAGCCGCCACGGCCAGCGGAAAGGCGAGCTTGATCCAGAACAGGGCCGTGTCCATTGCCGGTGCCAGGTCGCGGCGCCAGCCGAACAGCAACCAGGTCAGCAGCAGCGAGCCGCCCAGGCCGAGCGGCAGCGCCGTGCCGAAGCGGCGCGCCGCGGCGCCGCGATCGGCGGGCGCGACACCGGTGGCGAGCAGGCCGATCAGTTCGTCGGTTCTCATCGCTCACCCCGGATCCGCGCCGCCAGCGCCTTGAGCCCGCGATGCACGCCCACCTTCACCGCCGATTCGGACAAGCCCGTCAGTGCCGCCGTCTCGGTCACCGACAAACCCTGCAGCTTCACATGCAGGATCGGCAACCGCTGCTTGTCGGGCAGGTGCTCGAGCAGCTTGCCGATATCGTGGCGCGCCTGGGCCGGCTCGTCGTCGGCCACGGCGAACATCGCCTCGTGATCGTCCTCGAATGGCACGTTGAGCGCTTCGCGGCGAAACCGCGAGCGGAAGAAATCCATCAGCTTGTAGCGCGCGATCGCATGCACCCAGGCCGTCAGCGGTTCGTCGCTGCGATAGGTGTGGCGCGCATGATGGACGGCCAGCAGGATCTCCTGGACCAGGTCCTCGACGTCGTCGTGCAATTGCGGAATGCGCTTGCGCAGATAACCGCGCAGGTGACGCGTCAATTCCTGCAGAAAGCCGTGATAGGCGTTGGCATTGCCGTCGAGTCCGCTGACGAACAGCGCTTTCAGGCGGTCTTCCGCTGCGTACAAGGTGCATCCTGTGATGACGGGGCGGCGGTCGCGACTGGGCGTGTCCGCCGGACTGGCATCGACCTGGGACGGCGCGGGCCGCGCGCCTGGGTACGACGGCTCAGGTCTTCGAAATCGGGGTTTTAGATCGACTGTTTTAGAACGACTGCCGCAGAATAACCGAAGGATTTGGGTGCCGCAAGCGCGTGGCCCGATCGCCTCGCCTCGCGGTCGCGCGCTTCGCTTCGGCCTACCACGTTGTCCGGTTCGACGGCCGCCCGGCGCGGGTGACGGCGCGACGGCAAAAATATTTGCGCGCCGGTGTAACCGAAATCACCGCGCTATCGAATACCTTGGCATGACGGTTCATGTTCGACGAACACGAATCCTTGCAATCCACTTACGCGGTGTTCGATATGGCACTCTCCCTGATCCGATCCGGGCCGCAGCCGATGCGAGCCAAGCCGGTGCATCCGGTCTGGCTGCGCATCACGCACTGGCTCAATGCGCTGGCCGCGCTGCTGATGATGCTGTCCGGCTGGCGTATCTACAACGCCTCGCCGGTGTTCGAATCGATCACGTTCCCCTCGTCGTGGACGCTGGGCGGCTGGCTCGGCGGCGCGCTGCAATGGCATTTCGCGGCGATGTGGCTGCTGGTGCTCAACGGGCTGGTCTACCTGGCGATCAACCTCGCCAGCGGACGCTTCACGGCGCGCTTTTTCCCGCTGTCGCCCGGCGCGGTGCTGCGCGACCTGTTCGCGGCCCTGCGCGGCAAGCTCTCGCACGCGGACCTGACGCACTACAACGCGGTCCAGAAGCTCGCCTACCTGGTGGTGGTGCTCGACCTGGTCGTGCTGGTGCTGTCGGGGCTCGCGATCTGGAAATCGGTGCAGTTTCCCTTGCTGCGCGAGCTGTTCGGCGGCTACGACACGGCGCGCGTGGTGCACTTCTGCGCGATGGCGGTGATGGCGGCCTTCATCGTCGTGCATGTCGCGATGGTGGCCTTGGTGCCGCGCTCGCTGCTGACCATGCTGCGCGGCCGTTGAGCGCAGGAGAAGAACCATGAAGAACCTGCTCCGCCCGCGCCTGAGCGTCGATCGCGACACCGTGCTCGCCGATGCGCAACGTGAACTCTCGATGCCCTCGCGGCGCCTGTTCGGCAAGCGCCTGCTGACGCTCGGCGGCCTGTCGATGCTCAGCGGCTGCACGCTCGGCGACGACGCCTCGGTCGACGGTTTCCTGTCCGCCGTCTCGCGCCTCAACGATCGCGTGCAGGCCGCGCTGTTCGATCCCCGCGCACTCGCGCCCACCTATACCGAGGCGCAGATCACGCGGCCGTTCCCCTTCAATGCCTTCTACGGCATCGACCAGGTGCCGCAGGTGGACGGCAGCGACTTCCGCCTGAAGCTCGGCGGCCTGGTGAAGGGACAGCGCGTCTGGACGCTGCCCGAGCTGTATGCCCTGCCGCACGAGGAGCAGATCACGCGGCATATCTGCGTGGAAGGCTGGAGCGCGATCGGCCGCTGGGGCGGCACGCGCTTCGGCGATTTCCTGCGGCGCGTCGGCGCCGACACCAGCGCGAAGTACGTGGGGTTCCGCTGCGCCGACGACTACTACGAAAGCATCGACATGGCCACGGCCCTGCATCCGCAGACGCTGCTGGCCTTCGACTACGACGGCCAGCGCCTGCCGGCGCAATACGGCTACCCGATGAAGCTGCGGATGCCGACCAAGCTCGGCTACAAGAATCCGAAGCACATCGTCGAGATATTCGTGACCAATGTCTACCCGGGCGGTTACTGGGTCGACCAGGGTTACAACTGGTTCGGCGGATCCTGAGATCCGCCGGCTGTTCCCCCAAACGGTCCGCGATGGACGGACCGATTTTTTCCACCCGGTAAAGGAGTACATGATGAAGGTTCTGGCAACGGCAATCGTGACGGCAACGCTGGCTTTCGGCGCTGCGGCGGCATTCGCGCAGGCGAGCGGCGCCATGTCGAACGACGCGATGAGCAAGGATGCGATGTCGCACGACGCGATGGGCAAGGGCGCCATGAAGCACGACGCCATGAAGCACGACACGATGGGCAAGAAGGGCGGCAAGATGAAGAAGCACGATGCGATGGGCATGTCGCCCGCGGCATCGGACGCGATGTCGAAGTAAGGCGTCTTCCCGAGCCGAACCCGGCCCGCGATCCTGGAAGGGATCGCGGGCTTTTTTTCTCGTTCGTTGTAACCGCAACCGTCAGGGTTCCGAACTGACCTGCGCGCGGACGAATCCGGATGACCAGGAACCGGACGCCGAGCGCACATGATCCACCCGCGAAACAGGCAGCCGATCCGGTATGCGGGGGGTAACTCGAAACCTGATGAACGAGGTAAACGGATGAAGCTCAAACTGGTGACGGCACTGACGATTACGGCGGTGATGCTGGCGGCATGCGGCGGCGACGATTCGACGACGACGACGGCGAGCGCGCCGCCCGCGGTCACGCCGCCGGCTGTCACGCCGCCGGCCACGCCGCAGAAGGTCACGCAGCTGTTCGCGCAGACCAACGACGCGCAGAACGCGGTGCTGCATTTCGTGCGCAACGCGGACGGCACGCTGAGCGCGATGCCGAGCCTGGCGACCGGCGGCAAGGGCACCAATGGCGTCAACTACTTCATGGGCAACACGGTCGCGCCCGATGCGCTGACCAGCAACAACAGCCTGATCGTCTCGCCGGACGGCACGCGTTTGTTCGTGGCCAACGCCGGTGACAACACGGTCAGCGTGTTCTCGATCTCGGGCAGCACGCTGAGCCTGCTGGCGGTGTCGCCCACCGGCGGCACGCGGCCGACCTCGCTGGCGTTTTCGAACGGCGTGCTCTATGTCACGCACCAGCAGGGCGCGCAGGAGCTGGGTGCCTATCGTGTCGGCGACGACGGCAAGCTGAGCGCGATCGGCCAGTACGCGGTGGTGGTGCAGGACGCGCTGCCGACCCAGGTGTCGCTGAGCCCGGACGGCAAGTTCGTGATCGTCAACGGCTTCCTGCGCACCGTCACGCCCACCGCGCCGCTCAATACGCTGCTGGCCTTCCCGGTGCAGGCCGACGGCACGCTCGGCACGCCGGTGAACAGCACCTCGGCCGGCGTCGGCCCGTTCGGCGGCCGCTTCGGCACCGGCGCGCTGGCCTCCACCTACGTGGTGACCGACGCGCCGGGCGGCAGCGTGGAATCCTTCAGCTTCTCGGCGCCGAGCGGCAACTTCACCTCGACCGGCGCGCCCGTCACCGTGACCGGGCAGGCCGCGCCCTGCTGGATCTCGCTGACGCCGGACAACCGCTTCGCCTACATCGGCAACGGCAGCGGCGCGGTCTCGCTGTTCTCGATCGACGGCGCCGGCAAGCTCACGCTGGTCAATGCCTCGGCGGCCACCGAAACGCCGGTCGCGGGCCAGAGCTCGGCCTTCGCCAACGATTCCTGGGTCAGCCCGGACGGCAAGTTCCTCTACCAGGACTACGCCGGCGACGACAAGATCGTGGCCTACGCGATCGGTGCCGACGGTGCGCTGAGCAAGCTCGGGGAACAACCCGCCAACACGCAGTCGAAGATCAGCCTGCAGGGTTTGACGGGGATCTGAGGCAGCGGCTGGCGTCGCCCGGACGAGGTTCAGGCCGCTGCGAAATCCACCGCGGCCTGCGCGTGCAGCGCGGTGGTATCGAACACCGGCAGCGGCGAATCGCGCTCGCCGATCAGCAGCGTGATCTCGGTGCAGCCGAGGATCACCGCCTGCGCGCCGCGCGCGGCCAGCCGGCCGATGATGGCCGCGTAGGCGGCGCGCGAGGCCGGCTCGATCAGGCCGTGGCAAAGCTCCTCGTAGATCACGCGATGGACCGTGTCGCGATCCTCGGCGTCCGGCGTCAGCACCTCGATGCCGAAACGCTCGGCCAGCCGCGCCGCGTAGAACGGCAGTTCCATGGTGTAGCGCGTGCCGAGCAGGGCGACCCGCTCGACGCCGGCCGCGCGCAGCGCGGCGCCGGTCGGATCGGCGATGTGCAGGAAGGGCAGCGTGAGCACGCGCTCGATCGCGTCGGCCACGCGATGCATGGTGTTGGTGGTCAGCACCACGACGTCGGCGCCCGCCGACTGCAACTGTCGCGCCGCGTCGGCCATGCGCGCGCCGAGCGCGTCCCAGTCCTGGGCGCGCTGCAGCGCCTCGATCTCGGCGAAATCGACCGTCACCATCACGCTCTTCGCGTTGTGGTGGCCGCCGTGCCGCGCCTTCGAGGCGCGGTTGATCATCCGGTAGTATTCCGCCGACGATTCCCAGCTCATCCCGCCGATCAGGCCGATCGTCTTCATTGCGCTGTTCCTGTTGGTGATTGGGCTGGTCGAGTATAGGCGGCGAACCCGGCTTGCGGCGGTACACCTGGGGCCGGAACGACCGGTACGGATCGAGCGATCCGGCCGTGACGGTGCGTCGAGCCGTTTGCACGGCACACGGCGGCGCACGAGGGGATTGATCGGGCGAAAGCGCCTGCCGTATGCTCTGCCGAACAGGCACCACGCGCGAGGCGATCCGTGCTGCCGATCGAATTCAGGGGATGGCGATGCTCCACTACGATTCCGCCCACTGGCTGGCCTTCCTGGGCATGGCCGTGCTGCTCAATGTCACGCCGGGGCCGGACCTGGCCTTCATGCTCGGCCATACCGTCAAGAGCGGCCGGCGCCACGGTTTCGCCGCGATGCTCGGGGTCTGGAGCGGCGCGCTGTTCCATGGGATGTGCGCCGCGATCGGTCTGTCGGCGATCCTCTACACCTCGGCCAGCCTGTTCCTGGTGGTGAAGTGGGTGGGCGTGATCTACCTGAGCTGGCTCGGCATCCAGGCGCTCCGGTCGAAGTCGGGCGCTTTCCAGCTCGACGAGCCGACCCGCCAACGCAGCCCCATGCAGGTGTTCCTGCAGGGCGTGCTGATCGACATCCTCAACCCCAAGGTCGCGATCTTCTTCCTGGCCCTGTTGCCGCAGTTCGTGGTGGCCGGCGCCGGGCCGGTGCCGCTGCAGCTCGGCCTGCACGGCGTGCTGATCGTCGCGGTGGCGGCCGTGATCGAGCCGCCGCTGATCCTGTTCGGCGATCGTCTGGCGCAGCGTCTGCGCGCCAGCCGGCGCATGGCGGCCTGGATCGACCGCACGCTGGGCGCCTTCTTCCTCGGGCTCGCCGCCAAGCTGGCCGTGTTCCGGCAATAAGGGCTGCGTGGCACGGCATCGCGATGCCGCTCGGCTGCTCCAAGCCTTTATCTTTTCCAAGCGATCCCTCAACACGGCGACACTGTTTTTTTGTACAGTATCGTCACCTTGAAACCGCTCGCTTCCTCCCCCGCCATGGAATCCGTCGCGCCGTCCGCTTCGTCGGGCGGCGCGACCGGGTTCGCGCGCAAGATCATCCACCTCGACTGCGACTGCTTCTACGCCTCGGTCGAGATGCGCGACGATCCCTCGCTGCGCGGCCGGCCGCTCGCGGTGGGCGGGCGGCCCGACCGGCGCGGCGTGATCGCCACCTGCAACTACGAGGCACGGCGCTTCGGCGTGCATTCGGCGATGTCCTCGGCACTGGCGGTACGCAAGTGCCCCGAGCTGCTGATCCTGCCGCCCTCCATGGACAAGTACCGCGTCGCCTCGCGGGCGATCATGGCGATCTATCGCGACTACACGCCCGAGGTCGAGCCGCTCTCGCTCGACGAGGCCTATCTCGACGTCAGCGGCACCGAGCGCTGCCAGGGCAGCGCCACCCTGATCGCGCGCGAGATCCGCGAGCGCGTGCGCGACACGGTCGGCGTGACGGTCTCGGCCGGGGTCGCGCCGAACAAGTTCATCGCCAAGATCGCCTCCGACTGGAACAAGCCTGACGGCCTGTTCGTGGTGCGCCCGCATCAGGTCGAGGCCTTCGTGGCGGCGCTGCCGGTGCGCAAGCTGTTCGGCGTCGGCCGGGTGACCGCCGGGCGGCTCGAACGGCTCGGCATCGAGACCTGCGCGCAGTTGCGCGACTGGTCGCTGTTCGACCTGCATCGCGAGTTCGGCGCCTTCGGCCGGCGTCTGCACGAGCTCTCGCGCGGCATCGACGAGCGGCGCGTGCATGCCGATCGCGAGCGCAAGTCGGTCAGCGTGGAGACCACCTATGTGGCCGATCTCGTCACGCCTGAGCAGTGCGCCGAGGAACTGCGCAAGCTGGTGGTCCAGCTCGACACGCGCATCGAGCGCACCCACTCGCGCAAGACCATCCGCAAGCTGTTCGTGAAGATCCGCTTTGCCGATTTCCAGCGCACCACGGTCGAGTGCGTGGCCGATCGCAGCGATGCGGACACGGCCGTCGCGCTGCTCGAGAAGGGGCTGGAGCGGCGGCGCCAGCCGGTGCGGCTGCTCGGCGTGGGCGTGAGGGTCGACGAGGACACGGCCGAGCGCCACGGCCAGATCGCGTTGTTCGACGACGACGAGGACCCGACGCCCGAAGTGTCGATCGAGGAGGGTGACGACGAAGCGGACAGCGCGTCCGCATGAAAAAACGGCATCCACGCGAGGTGGATGCCGTTGGTCGGTGATTCGACACATTCGACACGTGCCGGCGGCGGCCGGCGCGCGTCGATCAGGCGTCTGGCGGCGCCTCAGTGCGGCTGCGTGCCGGCGGCCATGCCGTTGTGGCGCAGCAGCGCGTCGATCTCCGGCTCGCGGCCGCGGAAGGCCTTGAACGAGTCCATCGCCGGGCGGCTGCCGCCCACTTCGAGGATCTCGCGGCGATAGCGCGTGCCGGTGGCCGCGTCGAGCACCGTGCCGCTCGCCTTGGCCGCTTCCTCGAAGGCCGCGTAGGCGTCGGCCGACAGCACCTCGGCCCACTTGTAGCTGTAGTAGCCGGCCGCGTAACCGCCCGCGAAGATATGGCTGAAGGTGTTCGGCCAGCGCGAGAACGGCGCCTGCGGGATCACGTGGAAGCGCTCGTTGATCTCGCGCGCGAATTCCACCGCGTTGCTGGCGCCGGTCGGATCGAAATCGACATGCAGCAGCATGTCGTACATCGAGAACACGATCTGGCGCAGTGTGCCCAGCCCGCTCTGGAAGTTCTTCGCGGCCAGCATCTTGTCGAACAGCGCGCGCGGCAGCGAGGCGCCGGTCTCGACGTGCGAGGACATCGAGGGCAGCACGTCCCATTCCCAGCAGAAGTTCTCCATGAACTGCGAGGGCAGCTCGACCGCATCCCATTCCACGCCGTTGATGCCCGACACGCCGAGCTCGTCGACGCGCGTGAGCATGTGGTGCAGGCCGTGGCCGAACTCGTGGAACAGCGTGATCACCTCGTCGTGCGTGAAGCAGGCCGGCTTGTCGCCGATCGGCGCCGAGAAGTTGCAGGTTAGGTAGGCCACCGGCGTCTGCAGGCCGGCCGCGCGTCGGGCGCGCGAGCGCGCGTCGTCCATCCAGGCGCCGCCGCGCTTGCCCTCGCGCGCGTAGAGGTCGAGATAGAACTGCGCGACCAGGCTGCCGTCGGCGTTCTCGACGCGGAAGAAGCGCACGTCGGGATGCCAGACCGGCGCCTCGTCGCGGCGGATCTTCACGCCGAACAGCGTCTCGGTGACGGTGAACAGGCCCTTCAGCACGGCCGGTTCCGGGAAGTACTGCTTGACCTCGTTTTCCGAGAACGCGTAGCGCTGCTCGCGCAGCTTCTCGGCCGCGTAGGCGACGTCCCAGGGCGCCAGCTCGCTCATGCCGAGCGTGCCGGCGGCGAAGGCGCGCAACTCGTCCCAGTCGCGCTCGGCGTGCGGACGCGCGCGCACCGCCAGGTCCTCCAGGAAGGCCGTGACCTGGGCCGGCGATTCGGCCATCTTCGGCGCCAGCGACACTTCCGCGAAGTTCGCGTAGCCGAGCATCACGGCTTCCTCGCGGCGCAGCGCGAGCGTCTCGGCCACCACCTTGGTGTTGTCCCATTCGGCCTTGCCGCCGCCGTATTGCGGGCCCAGTTCCGAGGCGCGCGTGACGTAGGCGCGGTACAGGGTCTCGCGCATCGCGCGGTTGTCGGCGTATTGCAGGACCGGAAAGTAGGAGGGGAAGTGCAGGGTGAACTTCCAGCCGGCCTTGTCCTCGCGCTGCGCGGCCTCGCGCGCGGCGGCGATCGCGTCGTCGGGCAGGCCGGCGAGCTGGTCTTCCGATTCGGCGTAGTAGGCGTAGCCGTTGGTGGCGTCGAGCACGTGGTCCGAGAAGGCCTTCGAGAGCGCGGCCTGCTGCTCCTGCAGCTCGGCGAAGCGCGGCTTCTGCGCCTCGGGCAGCTCGGCGCCCGACAGGCGGAAGTCGCGCAGCGAGTTGTCGAGGATCTTGCGGCGCTCGGCGCTCAGCGTGGCGTATTCGGCGCCGGCGGCGATCGCCTTGTACTTCTCGTAGAGCGCGAGGTTCTGGCCCACGCTAGACCAGAATTCGGTCACGCGCGGCAGGTTCTCGCCGTAGGTCGCGCGCAGCTCCGGCGTGTCGGCCACCGCGTTCAGGTGGCCGACGATGCCCCAGGCGCGGCCGAGCGGCTCGGTCACGCGCTCGACGGCTTCCACCACCTCGTTCCAGGTGGCGGGCGTGGCCGGGTCGGCGGCGCGGGCGACGGCGTCTTCCGCCTGTTCGAGCAGCGTATCGAGGGCGGGCGTCACGTGTTCGGGACGGATCTCGCCGAAGCGGGGCAGGCCGGAGAAATCGAGAAGCGGGTTGGCGTTGGCGCTGACGGACATGGTGCTCCCTGCGGGGTCGGAATTCGGTTCAACGGGCGCGGCAGCGAGGCCGCGGCATGTCGACATTATTGGGGCGGTGTGGCCGGTTTCCAATCGGAAGTTTCTAACGAGGTGATTGGCGGCGCGACGGGGCGGGCGGCGGCTCGGGGAAAAGCGGGGCGGGAAGACGGCGCGACGGGGAGGGGGCGAAAACGAGCAGCAGGGGCGAAAAGCGGGGAAGCGCCCCGCCGGCAGGTGGCGGGGCGGGCCCGGGGAGGCCGGCCGAAGCCTGCGCGGCTCGACCGGGCCCCGGGCGCTCAGGCCGCCGCGTCGGCCGCGCGTTCGGCGGCTTCGAGCGTGTTGATCAGCAGCATCGTGATCGTCATCGGACCGACCCCGCCCGGCACCGGCGTGATGAAGCCGGCCACCTCGCGCAGGCCGTCGAAATCGACGTCGCCGCAGAGCTTGCCTGCCTCGTTGCGGTTCATGCCGACGTCGATCACCACCGCGCCGGGCTTGATCATGTCGGCGGTCAGCACGTTGCGCTTGCCGACCGCGGCCACCACCACGTCGGCCTGGCGAGTGTGGGCGGCCAGGTCGCGGGTCTTGCTGTGGCAGATGGTGACCGTCGCGCCGGCCTCGAGCAGCAGCATCGCCATCGGCTTGCCGACGATGTTCGAGCGGCCGATCACCACCGCGTTGGCGCCGCTCAGGTCAATGCCGTGCGCCTCGAACATCTTCATCACGCCATAGGGCGTGCAGGGGCGGAACAGCGGCTTGCCGGTCATCAGCGCGCCGGCATTGGCGACGTGGAAGCCGTCCACGTCCTTCTCGGGCGCGATCGCCTCGATCACCTTGTGGCTGTCGATATGGCCCGGCAGCGGCAGTTGCACCAGGATGCCGTGGATCTGCGGGTCGCGGTTCAGCGCGTCGATATGGGCCAGCAGGTCGGCTTCGGACAGCGTCGCCGGGTAGACGTCCTTCTTCGAGTAGAAGCCGTTGTCCTCGCAGGCCTTGATCTTGTTGCGGACATAGACTTCGCTGGCCGGGTTGTCGCCGACCAGCACGACCGCGAGGCCGGGGCGATGGCCGCGCGCGCTCAGCGCGGCGGCGCGTTCGGCCGCTTGCGCGCGCAGGGTCTTCGAAAGGGCGTTGCCGTCGATCAGGGTGGCTGTCATGGTGGGATTCGATCCGAATAGGGAAAAGCCGGCGCGGCGGCCCGGCGGGGGCGCCGCTGCAAAGCACGGAATTATACCTATCGCCTGCCGGGACCCGACATCGATCCGGCGATGGGGCGCCATGACGGCGCGATGGATGGGGCGGGCATGACCGGCGGCGGGCGTCGTCACGGGCGGGGCATGGCCGCGCCGGGCCGGCCGCGCGGGCGCCGAATGCAAGGCCGCGGCATCCGCGCGGCGACCCGGATCACAACGCGGATGCCGCGGCGGTCCGTCAAGCGGCAGGTCGGGAAGGCAAGCAGATCAACGCAAGCGCCCCCGGGATCACGCGCCCTCGCCAGCCCCGTGGCCGGGGCGTGACAGGGCGGCGCGTTACGCGCTCAGGCCTGCTTCTTCGACAGCGCGAGACGCAGCAGGTCCGCGACCGTGTTGACGTTGAGCTTTTCCATGATGTTGGCGCGGTGCGCCTCGACCGTCTTGATGCTGATGCCGAGATCGTCGGCGATCTGCTTGTTCAGGCGCCCCGCGATGATGCGCTCGAGCACCTGCTGCTCGCGCGCGGTCAGCTTGGACAGGCGCTCGCTGGCGGCGCGCTGCTCCTGGACGCTCTTGCTCTCGTTGCGGGCCTTGTCGAGCATGCGCTCGACCAGCTTGCGCAGCTCGGCCTCGTCGAAGGGCTTCTCGATGAAGTCCATCGCGCCCTTCTTCATGGTCGAGACCGCCATCGGCACGTCGCCGTGGCCCGTCACGAAGATGATCGGCAGCGCGGCGTTGTCGGCGATCAGGCGTTCCTGCAACTCCAGGCCGCTCATGCCCGACATCCGCACGTCGAGGATCAGGCAGGCGATCTGGCCGGCCTGCAGGGCCGGCTGATAGCCGTCGAGAAACTGCTCGGCGCTCGAGAAGCATTGCACGCGATAGCCGTTCGCCTCCAGCAGCCAGCGCAGCGAATCGCGCACGGCCTCGTCATCGTCGACGACAAAGACGGTTTCCTGAGGGGTGGTGACAGGGCTATTCATATCTCTCCCGTAACAGTATGTGATGCCACGCCGCTGCGGCCGTGGTCCTCGGGTGCCCCGATGGGCAGGCTGCAATGGAACGTCGCGCCGGAAACGCGGCCGTCCGCCTCGATATTGTTGACGACCCAGAGCCGACCGCGGTGCGACTCGATGATCGAACGACAGATGTTGAGCCCCATGCCCATGCCGTCGGACTTGGTGCTGTAGAACGGTTCGAACAGGCGCTCGGCGGACGCTTCGTCCACGCCCGGGCCCTGATCGATCACACGGATGTCGACGAAGCCGGCCTCGATGTCGGCCACCACGCGGATCAGGCCGTCGGTGTTCGGATCCTTGACCTCGCCCATCGCCTCGGCCGCGTTCTTCATCAGGTTCATCAACACCTGCTCGATCAGCACGGGGTCGACATAAATGATAGGCATTCTCGCGCGAATTTCCGTGACGATCCGGATTCGCCGCTTGCGCGCCTCGATCTCGGCCAGGCCCACCGCGTCGGCCACGATGTCGGCCACTCGCGCGGCCTGGCGCTTGGGCTCGCTGCGCTTCACGAATTCGCGGATGCGCTTGACGATCATGCCGGCGCGCAGCGCTTGCTGGGCAGTCTTCTCAAGCGCCGGCAGCAGCGTCTCGGCGGTGCCGCGGCCGCTCTTGACCAGCGCCACGGTGCCCGAGCAGTAGTTGTTGATGGCCGCCAGCGGCTGGTTCAGCTCGTGCGCGATCGACGAGGCCATCTCGCCCATCGTCATCAGGCGGCTGGTGAACTGCAGCTTCTCTTCCTGCTGGTGGGCCAGTTCCTGGGCCTTCTTGCGGGTGGTGATGTCGGTGGCGATCTGCATCTGCGCCAGATGGCCGTCCACCCACTGGATGTACTGGCGGCGCACCTCGAACCACTTCTGGATGCTCTCGACGTAGACTTCCTGCGCGTCGGCCGTGCTTTCGGTCAGCGCCGTGGCCGGCAGGCCGGCGAAGGCGTCGACCATGTCGATCGAGTCGGAGGAGGCCTGGGTGCTGTCGAAACCGCCGCCGGACAACTCCAGGTGGCCGTCGGGGCGGATGCCGAACAGATGGCGGTAGTAGCGGTTGGCGAACAGCAGCTCGGCCTCGTCGGCAGCCAGCACCGAAACCGCGGCGTCCAGGCTCTCCAGCACGGTAGTGAAGCGCTCGTGGGCGGCGGCCAGTTCCTCGCGGGCGCGCTTGGGCTCGGTGATGTCGGTCATCGACGACATCCAGCCGGTCTGGCGGCCCGAGCTGTCGATCAGCGGCGAAACATAGAGCCGCGCGTGGAACATCGAGGCGTCCTTGCGGCGCACCCGAAGCTCGAAGCCCGAGGAGGGCGCCTTGCCGCGCAGCGTCATGTCGAGCTGGCGCTGCATTTCGGGATAGGCGTCGCGCGGCCAGTAGGGGAAGGGCGCGGTCTTGCCGACCAGGTCGGCCTCGTCCCAGCCCGTCATGCGGCAGAAGGCCGGATTCACGTGGGTGATGCGGCCGTGCATGTCCAGCACGCGCATGCCGATCAGCACCGAATTCTCCATCGCGCGCCGGAAGAAGGCTTCCGCGTACAGCGCCTGCTGTGCCTCGAAGCGCTGGCGGGTGTGCTTCCAGAGGCTCCACAGGCTCCAGAGCACGAAGCAGGACAGGCCCGCGACCAGCCAGACGAGCGTGTTGTTCGTCAGGTTCGTCATCTGCGGATAGGCGTAGACGCGAACCGTCAGGCCCTGGCCGGGCGGGTCCAGCGGCAGGTCGTAATGGGCGTCGCGCGGCAGGCGCGGGCGCGAGGAGGTCGAGGCCAGCTCGCGGTTGTTGACGTCGGTGATCGAGATCTTGTACTTGGCCGATAGCTCGGGCGGGATGTCGTGCTTGAGGATGCCCTCGACCGAGAACACCGCAGCGATCGAGCCCAGGTATTCGCGGTCACGCATCACCGGGGTCTGCAGCGTCACGAAGCCGTTGCCGAAATCGTCGTAGGTTATCGCCGCGTAGGCCTGCCGGCGCGTTTCCCTGGCGTCCGACCAGGCGCCGCGCACGATCTCGGCCAGTTGGGTGTCGTTCGGCTTGGCCAGGCGCTGGCCCAGCGCCGGGATCTGCATGTCCGGCCAGCGCGCGGCGCCGGGCGCGACATACCAGTTCAGGTAGAGGATCTCGGGATGCGCCTGCATCACGTCGCCGACGCCGGACTGGAAGCCGTGCTCGTCGACGCGGCCCAGCGCGATGTCGCGCGCGAAGGCCTGCAGTTGCTCCTGGGCGCTCGTCATCGACAGGCGGATCTGCTGCTGCGCCCAGGCGACGTTGCGATAGAGGGTGTCTTCCTGCTGTTGTTGTTCGCGGCGGTTGAGGCTCCACAGGATGAGGCTCATCACCACCAGGAACACCAGGATCGACAGCAGCGGCGTCAACAGATAGGAATTGGACCACCACGGGCCGTGGTGCCAACGGGACGGCTGCGACTCGGCCGGCGCACCGGACGCTCGCGCCGAGCGTGCGAATAGCCGATCGGTCAACATGGCACGCATTGTAGCGCAGGGCCATGCGGACAAAACGGCGTCGCGCATTGTTGAACTGAAAGCGAAATTTGTCGCGGATGGGCCAAGCGGCAAGGGTGCGGCGCAGCAAAATTTCGCATGGTGAGAAACAATCTCACAACTCGAAAATTTTGTTGCGCCAGCCCGCCGAGGGTCTTTACAATCCGCCGGAGCTTGCCGCAGCCGGCCGGAATCACGTCGTCTGCACGCAGCGCGATCCTCACACTCAGGACCCAGGAGACGAGTATGTCCGCTGTACCGAACGAAGTGATGAAGTATGTGGCCGCCGAGCACGACGAAGATGCCCAGGAAACCGTCGAATGGCTCGAAGCCCTGAACGGCGTGATCTCGTCCGTCGGTCCTGGCCGCGCGCACTACCTCATCGAGAAGCAGATCGAGTTCGCCCGCATGAACGGCGAACATCTGCCGTTCTCCGCGAACACCCCCTACATCAACACCATCCCGCTCGACCAGCAGGCCAAGAACCCGGGCGATCAGGATCTCGAGCACCGCATCCGTTCGTACACGCGCTGGAACGCGCTGGCGATGGTGCTGCGTGCCGGCAAGGACACCAACGTGGGCGGCCATATCGCCTCGTTCGCCTCGGCCGCGACCCTGTATGACGTCGGCTACAACCACTTCTGGCACGCGCCGTCCGCCGAGCACGGCGGCGACCTGGTGTTCGTGCAGGGCCATTCCTCGCCGGGCGTCTACTCGCGCGCCTTCCTGCTGGGCCGCCTGACCGAAGACCAGCTCGACAACTTCCGTCAGGAAGTGGGCGGCAACGGCATCTCCTCGTACCCGCATCCGTGGCTGATGCCGGACTTCTGGCAGTTCCCGACCGTCTCGATGGGCCTCGGCCCGATCATGGCGATCTACCAGGCCCGCTTCATGAAGTACATGGAAGCGCGCGGCATCGCCAAGACCCAGGGCCGCAAGGTCTGGGCCTTCCTCGGCGACGGCGAGACCGACGAGCCGGAATCGCTCGGCGCGATCGGCATGGCCAGCCGCGAGCGGCTGGACAACCTGGTATTCGTGATCAACTGCAACCTGCAGCGCCTGGACGGCCCGGTGCGCGGCAACGGCAAGATCATCCAGGAACTGGAATCGGAATTCCGCGGCGCCGGCTGGAACGTCATCAAGGTGATCTGGGGCAGCCGCTGGGATGCGCTGTTCGCGCGCGACAAGAGCGGTGCCCTGATGCGCCGCATGATGGACGTGGTCGACGGCGAGTACCAGACCTACAAGTCGGAGTCGGGCGCCTACGTGCGCGAGCACTTCTTCAACACGCCGGAGCTGAAGGCGCTGGTCGCCGACTGGTCCGACGACGACATCTGGAACCTGAACCGCGGCGGCCACGATCCGCACAAGATCTACGCGGCGTTCCACGAGGCGAGCAACTCCAAGGGCTCGCCGACCGTGATCCTGGCCAAGACCATCAAGGGCTACGGCATGGGCGAGGCCGGCCAGGCCATGAACATCACGCACCAGCAGAAGAAGCTGCCGGTCGAGCAACTGAAGCGCTTCCGCGACCAGTTCCGCCTGCCGATCTCGGACGACGTGATCGGCGACGTGCCCTACCTGAAGTTCGAGGAAGGCTCGAAGGAACTCGAGTACATGCGCCAGCACCGCCAGGCGCTCGGCGGCTACCTGCCGCAGCGCCGCCAGAAGGCGGAATCGCTGCCGGTGCCGGCGCTCGAGGTGTTCGAGCCGCTGCTCAAGGGCACCGGCGAAGGCCGCGAGATCTCGACCACCATGTCCTTCGTGCGGATCCTGAACATCCTGCTCAAGGACAAGGCGCTGGGCAAGCGCGTGGTGCCGATCGTCCCGGACGAGTCGCGTACCTTCGGCATGGAAGGCCTGTTCCGCCAGATCGGCATCTGGAACCAGCAGGGCCAGAAGTACGTGCCGGAAGATTCCGACCAGCTGATGTTCTACAAGGAATCGGAAACCGGCCAGATCCTGCAGGAAGGCATCAACGAAGCGGGCGGCATGTGCGACTGGATCGCGGCGGCGACGTCGTATTCGACGCACAACGAGATCATGGTGCCGTTCTACATCTTCTACTCGATGTTCGGCTTCCAGCGTATCGGCGACCTGGCCTGGGCCGCCGGCGACATGCGTTCGCGCGGCTTCCTGCTGGGCGGCACCGCCGGCCGGACCACGCTGAACGGCGAAGGCCTGCAGCACGAGGACGGTCACTCGCTGCTGTGGGCGGCCTCGGTGCCGAACTGCGTCAGCTATGACCCGACCTTCGGCTACGAACTCGCGGTGATCATCCAGAACGGCCTGCAGCGCATGGTGGCCGACCAGGAAGACGTGTACTACTACATCACGGTGATGAACGAGAACTACGAGCACCCGGCGATCCCGCAGGGCGAGCACGTGGCGGCCGACATCATCAAGGGCATGTACGCGTTCAGGAAGGCCGAGGCCGACCAGAAGGCACCGCGCGTGCAACTGCTGGGCGCGGGCACGATCTTCAACGAAGTGATCGCCGCCGCCGACCTGCTGAAGAACGACTGGGGCGTCGCCGCCGACCTCTGGAGCGTGCCGAGCTTCACCGAACTGGCGCGCGAAGGCCATGACGTCGAGCGCTGGAACCTGCTGAACCCGACCGAGGAGCGTCGCCTGTCGCATGTCCAGAAGCTGCTGAAGGACACGCAAGGCCCGGTGATCGCATCGACCGACTACGTGCGCGCGCTGGTCGACCAGATCCGCGGCCAGATCGATCGCCGCTTCGTGGTGCTCGGTACCGACGGCTACGGCCGTTCGGACACCCGCAAGGCGCTGCGCCACTTCTTCGAGGTGGACCGCTACTGGGTGACCGTCGCCGCGCTGAACGCGCTGGCCGACGAAGGCACGATCGACCGCAAGGTCGTGGCCGAGGCGATCAAGAAGTACGACCTCGATCCGTCCAAGCCCAATCCGATGACGGTTTAACGCAAACGTGCCATGTCATGCCGCGCACGCCGGTGACGGCGCGCGCGACCCAGGAGACAGATACAGATGAGTCAAGTGATCGAAGTGAAAGTGCCGGATATCGGCGATTTCAAGGAAATTCCCGTCATCGAGGTGCTGGTGAAGGCGGGCGATACGGTGGAGAAGGAGCAGTCGCTCGTCACGCTGGAATCGGACAAGGCCACCATGGACGTGCCGAGCTCGGAAGCGGGCGTGGTCAAGGAAGTGAAGGTCAAGGTGGGCGACAACGTGTCGGAAGGCACGCTGATCGTGATCCTCGAGGGTGGCGCGGGCGAGGCCAAGGCCGCAGCCCCGAAGGCAGACGAGGCGCCGAAGGCCGAAGCACCGGCCGCGGCTCCCGCCGCTGCGCCGGCTGCCGCTGGCGGCACGGTCGAGGTGAAGGTGCCGGACATCGGCGACTTCACGGACATCCCGGTCATCGAGATCGGCGTGAAGGTCGGCGACAAGGTCGAGAAGGAACAGTCGCTGGTCACGCTGGAGTCGGACAAGGCCACCATGGACGTGCCGAGCCCGGCCGCCGGTGTGGTCAAGGAAATCAAGGTCAAGATCGGCGACAACGTCTCGGAAGGCACGCTGATCGTGCTGCTGGAAAGCGGCGAAGGCGCCGCGCCGGCCGCGGCCGCGCCGAAGGCCGAGGCAGCCAAGGCGGATGCGCCCAAGGCCGCCGCGCCGGCCCAGGCCGAAGCGAAGCCGGCACCGGCCGCGCAGGCTGCCGCGCCGGCACCGGCGCCCGCAGCGGGCGGCCGTGCCAGCCACGCCTCGCCGTCGGTGCGCAAGTTCGCGCGCGAACTCGGCGTGGACGTCGGCGGCGTGACGGGCAGCGGCCCGAAGGGCCGTATCACCAAGGACGACATCACCGCCTTCGTGAAGGGCGTGATGTCGGGCCAGCGCGCGGCACCGGCTGCCGCGGCTGCACCGGCCGCGGCAGCCGGCGGCGAGCTGAACCTGCTGCCGTGGCCGAAGATCGACTTCGCCAAGTTCGGTCCGGTCGAAGCCCAGCCGCTGTCGCGCATCAAGAAGATCTCGGGCGCGAACCTGCATCGCAACTGGGTGATGATCCCGCACGTCACGAACAACGACGAGGCCGACATCACCGAGCTCGAGGCGCTGCGCGTCCAGCTCAACAAGGAAAACGAGAAGTCGGGCATCAAGTTCACGATGCTGGCCTTCGTGATCAAGGCCGTGGTCGCGGCGCTCAAGAAGTTCCCGAACTTCAACGCGAGCCTGGACGGCGACAACCTGATCCTCAAGCAGTACTACCACATCGGTTTCGCCGCCGACACGCCGAACGGCCTGGTCGTGCCGGTGATCCGCGATGCGGACAAGAAGGGCCTGGCCGACATCGCCAAGGAAATGGCGGACCTGTCGAAGGCGGCGCGCGACGGCAAGCTCAAGCCCGACCAGATGCAGGGCGGCTGCTTCTCGATCTCCTCGCTGGGCGGCATCGGCGGCACGCATTTCACGCCGATCGTCAACGCCCCGGAAGTCGCGATCCTGGGCCTGTCGCGCGGCGCGATGAAGCCGGTGTGGGACGGCAAGCAGTTCGTGCCGCGCCTGACCCTGCCGATGTCGCTGTCGTACGACCATCGCGTGATCGACGGCGCGGCGGCCGCGCGCTTCAATGCGTATCTCGCGCAGATCCTCGGCGACTTCCGCCGCGTGATTCTCTGATGCCTGACGGCATCCCGGTGCCGGTTCGACGTGGCGCGCGCCCTGCGCGCCGCGCGGCCGACACGGCGCGCGCGACGTCCGCCTTGCCGGCGGCATCGCGCGCGTGTTCGCGGATGCGGGGTTCGATCGGCGGTAGCTCAAACAAGTAGGGGACAGTTCATGAGTCTCATCGAAGTGAAGGTGCCGGATATCGGCGATTTCAAGGAAATTCCCGTCATCGAGGTGCTGGTGAAGGCGGGCGACACGGTCGAGAAGGAGCAGTCGCTCGTCACGCTCGAGTCGGACAAGGCCACCATGGACGTGCCGAGCTCGGAAGCGGGCGTGGTCAAGGAAGTGAAGGTCAAGGTGGGCGACAACGTGTCGGAAGGCACGCTGATCGTGGTGCTGGAAGGCAGCGCGGACGCCGCGAAGCCGGCGGAAAAGGCGCCGGAAGCACCGGCTGCCAAGCCTGCCGAGAAAGCGGCTGAAAAGCCGGCCGAGAAGGCCGCGCCGGCTGCCGCGCCGCAGGCCGGCAGCTATTCGGGCAGCGCCGATATCGAATGCGACATGCTGGTGCTCGGCTCGGGCCCCGGCGGCTATTCGGCCGCGTTCCGCGCCGCCGACCTCGGCATGAAGACGGTGCTGGTCGAGCGTTATCCGGTGCTCGGCGGCGTGTGTCTGAACGTCGGCTGCATCCCGTCGAAGGCGCTGCTGCATACCGCGCTGGTGCTCGACGAGGCGGCCGCGCTCGCGCATCACGGCATCTCCTTCGGCAAGCCCGAGGTCGACCTCGACAAGCTGCGCGACTTCAAGTCGGGCGTGGTCAAGCAACTGACCACCGGCCTGGCCGGCATGGCCAAGGCGCGCAAGGTCGAGGTGGTGACCGGCGTCGGCAGCTTCGTCGATCCGAATCACCTGGAAGTGCAGGTCGAGGGCGGCAAGAAGGTCGTCAAGTTCAAGCAGGCCATCATCGCGGCCGGCTCGCAGGCCGTGAAACTGCCCTTCATGCCGGACGATCCGCGCGTGATCGACTCGACCGGCGCGCTGGAGCTGCGCCAGTTGCCCAAGCGCATGCTGGTGATCGGCGGCGGCATCATCGGCCTGGAAATGGCGACCGTCTACTCGTCGCTGGGCGCAGAGATCGACGTGGTCGAGATGATGGACGGCCTGATGATGGGCGCGGACCGCGATCTGGTTAAGGTCTGGGAAAAGCACAATGCCAAGCGTTTCGGCAATGTGATGCTCAAGACCAAGACGGTGGGTGCCGAGGCAAAGGAAGACGGCATCTACGTGAAGTTCGAGGGCGAGAAGGCCCCGGCGGACGCGCAACGCTACGACCTGGTGCTGGTGGCGGTGGGCCGCAGCCCGAACGGCAAGAAGATCGGCGCCGACAAGGCGGGCGTGGCGGTCACCGATCGCGGCTTCATCGAGGTCGACAAGCAGATGCGCACCAACGTGCCGCACATCTTCGCGATCGGCGATATCGTCGGCCAGCCGATGCTCGCGCATAAGGCCGTGCATGAAGGCCATGTCGCGGCCGAGGCGGCACATGGCGAGAAGGCCTACTTCGACGCGCTGCAGATCCCGTCGGTGGCCTATACCGATCCGGAAGTGGCCTGGGCCGGCAAGACCGAGGACCAGTGCAAGGCCGAGGGGATCAAGTACGGCAAGGCCGTGTTCCCCTGGGTGGCATCGGGCCGCGCGATCGCGAACGGTCGCGACGAGGGCTTCACCAAGCTGATCTTCGACGAGGAAACCCATCGCGTGATCGGCGGCGGCATCGTCGGCCTGAATGCGGGCGACCTGATCAGCGAGGTCTGCCTGGCCGTCGAGATGGGCGCGGACGCCGAGGACATCGGCAAGACGATCCACCCGCACCCGACGCTCGGCGAGTCGATCGGGATGGCCGCCGAACTGTACGAAGGCGTCTGTACCGATCTGCCCCCGGTGCGCAAGAAGAAGTAAGAGGTCGTGCCTTGGCCGGTGCCTGTTGGCGCCGGTCGCGTGCATGGCTTGCGGCCCCGTTCCGGCTTGTCCGGCGGGGCCGTTTTCGTTGGTGTCGAAGGGAGATGTGTCGCGCGAGGGCGCGGGAAGCGCTGGCGCAGAATGGAAAAAGCCGCGCAATGCGCGGCTTTTTCGTGACGGCAGCCAAGCGGCTGCCGTCGGGCCTGGTGATGCCTCAGGCCGGCTTGGCGGTGTTCGCGCGGCGCGATGCGGCGGCGCTGGCAGCCTTGGTGGCCACGGCAGCGGCGGCGTTGAAGTTCGACTCGGCGATCTCGACGGCCTGCTTGGTGGCCTTCTGGACCGTTTCGTAGGTCGTGTTGGCGGCGTTGATGGCCGACTTCAGCGCGGCGACAGCCGTTTCCGAACCGGCCGGGGCGTTCTTCGCGACGTTGTCGACGAGCGCCTGGACCTTGCGGTTCTGCTCTTCATATTGCGATTCGGCAACCTTGGCGAATTCGGCCTGGGTCGACGAAGCGATGTCGTACAGGTGACGGCCGTAGGCGAGGGCCTTTTCGGCGAGCGGCTGGGCAAAGCTGGCCTGCAGGGCGAGCAGTTCCTGCGCATCCTTCACCGACAGCGCGCGCTGCACGTTTTCCTGGCTTTCCGCGAGCGTCGACTTCACGACTTGCACGTTCAGTTCGATCAGCTTCTCGACGCTTTCGAATGCCTTGCTGGTGAGACCGAACAGGCTCTCGAGGTGGGCTTTCTGGGCGGCGGCGATTTGCTCCGGGGTCAGCAGGGACATGGTCTGGCTCCTGATTGACGAACGCCGGTCTGACGGCGGTCGTGTGAGTTAAGTGAGTGAGTGGCTCAACTTCAAGGCACGAACGGTATGCGATGTCTGGCGCAATGCGTTGGTGCATCGCAACAACGGTTCCCATTTTAGGGCGTCCGAAGCGGATGTCAAGCGCTTTTTGTGCAATGCACAATGACATCATTTTTAAGGAAAAACAATGGCTTGGATCATTCCGACTGGAATCGGTTTCCTTGCCGCGACTGTCACGCCGGCGTCATCAATGCCTTGTGCATATGCACCATATGGGGACATGTCGGAAGGGGATGATCGCCTGGTTTGCGCGGGTTTACCGCGGTGAAATCACGTAAACCGAATCGGACCGTGGAACGTTTGTCATGCATTCCGGTCGAAAAACGCCGTTCGCGCGCGACGCTCATCTGCCTCGGGCGAGTTGCGCCGCCGGCATTTTTTTTCGCTTCGCAGGTCGTTTTACTGGTTTTTCCCGCTGCGATTCGTCGCGACGGCGCCGTTATCCCGCTTATCCAGCCGATGCCGGACCGCGAGGTAGCGTCATCGAATTTTTCGATGGAAACGGGAGGGTGATTGCCCTGAGGCAATCCACTCTTACAATCCGGTTTAACGAAAACCGGTAAGTGCCTCAAATTGCTTATTTTTTCAGGTTTTACTACACTTGCGGAAACCTCCCGCCGCTTTGTCCAGACCCCAATGAAAGCCTCCTTATTCTCGCCGTTGAAGATGATGCACGGCGCGGCACTCGGCACCGCGGTGTCCGTCGCCGTGTCGGTGCTCGTCGCGTCGGCCGCCGTCGTGCCCGCCGATGCCCTGGCCGCGACCGCCAAGACCACCCAGTCCTCAAAGAAGGCCGCCAAGGCCGTCGCCAGCGCGAAGGGCAAGAAGCGCGCCGTCGTCGCGGAAAAGAAAGCCGCCAAGGTGGCCGCCGAGGCGCCGCGCAAGGGCCGCAAGCGTGTGACGCTGGCCGCCGTGCCGGGCCGTCATCACGGCGCCGTGCGGCGCGTGGCGTTCCAGCCGCGCCAGCCTTCGGTCGGCCAGGCCTTCGGCCTGCACGACACGCCCGATGCGCTCGCGCTGCGTTCCAGCGTCGCCTACGTGGTCGACCAGAACAGCTCGGAACCGCTGTTCGACAAGAACTCGCGCGCGGTGGTGCCGATCGCCTCGATCTCCAAGCTGATGACCGCGATGGTCGTGCTCGATTCGAAGGCCTCACTCGACGAGCAGATCACCGTCACCGACGAGGATCGCGATTACGAGAAGGGCACCGGCTCGCGACTGTCCGTGGGGTCGGTCCTGTCGCGGGAAGACATGCTGCACATCGCGTTGATGGCATCGGAGAACCGCGCGGCGGCGGCGTTGTCGCGCTACTACCCGGGCGGGCGCCCGGCGTTCATCGCGGCGATGAACGCGAAGGCGAAATCGCTGGGCATGACCGACACGCACTTCGAGAACTCGACGGGTCTGACGAGTCTGAACGTGTCAAGCGCGCGCGATCTGGTCAAGATGATCGACGCGGCCTACCAGTACCCGCTGATCCGCCGTTTCTCGACCGATCGCACCTACACGGTGTTCACCGGCAAGCGCTCGCTGGTCTACAACAGCACCAATGCGCTGGTGCGCAATCCGTCCTGGGACATCGGCCTGCAGAAGACCGGCTTCATCAACGAGGCGGGCGAGTGCCTGGTGATGCAGACCACCATCCATGGCCGCCCGATCGTGATGGTGCTGCTCGATTCCTTCGGCAAGTATTCGCGCGTGGCCGACGCGTCGCGCGTGCGCAACTGGCTAGACGCCGGCGGCGGCGAGCGCCTGACCGCGGCGAACACGGGCGCGGGCGGTACGTGATCGCCGCTTGTCGGCCCGCATCGGGGCCGGCTGCGCTTCATAACAAAAAGCCCCGCGAATGCGGGGCTTTTTGCATGGGTGCCGCGATCCGCTCGTCAGATCGACTTGGCGAGCGCCGCGCCGTCGAGCTCCTTCGGCGGTCGGTAGCCGAGCGCCTCGGAGATGGTCAGCGCGGTATGGCTGATCTGGCCGAGCCAGGCATCCTGCAGTCGGTCGGCCGGCGCCGACAGCGACAGGCCCGCCACCAGCTTGCCCGAATCGTCGTAGATGCCGGCGGCGATGCAGCGCACGCCCAGTTCGAGCTCCTCGTTGTCGCGCGCGCAGGCCTGCTGGCGCACGATCGACAACTCGCGCTCGAGCTTGCCGAGGTCGGTGATGCTGTTTTGGGTATGGCCGGCGAGGCCGGTGCGCGTGGCATAGGCCCGCACGCGGGTGGTTTCGTCTGCGGCCAGGAACAGCTTGCCGACCGAGGTCAGGTGCAGCGGCGCGCGGCCGCCGATCGCGCGCACCACCTGCATGCCCGAGCGCTCCGAATAGGCCCGCTCGATATAGACGATCTCGTCGCCCTGGCGCACCGACAGGTTCACGGTCTGCCCGGTCAGCCGGTGCAGCTCGCGCATCGGCATCAGCGCCGCGTCGCGCACCGACAGGCGCGCCTTCACCAGATTGCCGAGTTCGAGCAGGCGCATGCCGAGGCGGTAGGTGCCCGGGTCGGATCGGTCGACCAGGCGACAGGTCACCATGTCGTTGAGGATGCGGTGCGCGGTGGACGGATGCAGTTCCGTGCTCTGCGCGAGCTCCTTCAGGCTGACCGGGTCGGTGTGGTCGGCCAGCGCGTCGAGCAGCCGCATCATGCGTTCGATCACCTGGATCGACGTCTTCGGGTCCGGAGTCGGAGTGCTCATCGTGAAAAATCAGTTGACCTGTCAAACGGTGAGGAGCCGATTGTATCTCGTAATGTGAAAAAAGCGAACGCTGTTCGAGGAGTGCTTCGGATCGGTTCGATGCGCGCCGTTTCGTCGATCGCGGCGTCGCGGCGTTGGTCTTGCGCGGCAAAGCGCGGATAATGAGCGGCGTTTTCTCGAAGGAGCGGCCATGCGAGTCGGATTGTTCGTCACCTGCCTCATCGACCTGATGCGGCCTGAAATCGGTTTTTCCGCGCTGAAACTGATCCGCGATGCCGGTTTCGAGGTGGACGTGCCGCCCGCGCAGACCTGCTGCGGGCAACCCGCCTACAACTCCGGCGAGCGCCGCCTCGCGCGGGACCTGGCGGAAAAGACCCTGCGCGAGTTCGAGCAGTTCGACTACGTGGTGGTGCCGTCGGGCTCCTGCGGCGGCATGATCCGCGCCCATTACGGCGACCTGTTCCGCGACGATCCCGAACTGATGGCGCGCTACGGGCGCTTGCGCGAGCGCGTGTATGAACTGACCGATTTCCTCGTCAAGGTCGCGAAGGTCGAGCTGCCGCGCGGCGAGTTCAGCGGCCCCGTCACTTATCACGATTCCTGCTCGGGCCTGCGCGAGCTCGGCGTGAAGGCGCAGCCGCGGGCCTTGCTCGCGCAGCGCGGCGTCGAGGTCCAGGAGATGAAGGACTGCGAGCATTGCTGCGGCTTCGGCGGCACCTTCGCGCTCAAGTACGGCGCGATCTCGACGGCGATCGTCGACGAGAAATGCGCCAACGTGCAGGCCAGCGGCACGCGCACCGTGGTGCTCGGCGATCTCGGCTGCATCCTCAACATCGAGGGGCGCCTGCGCCGCACCGGCGACAAGGACACGCGCGTGCTGCACGTCGCGCAGGTCCTCGCCGGCGATCTCTGAACCTGCCGTTTCCCGACCAGCCGCCAGCCGATCCAGCCAGCCATGCAAGTTCAATCGATGCAGTTCAAGGCGCGCGCGGGCCAGAAGCTCGCCGACCAGCGCCTGCAGCAGAACCTCAAGAAGCTGTCGACCAAGTTCGTCTCGGCGCGCGCCGAGGCTGTCACGCAGATCGATTTCGCGGCCACGCGCGCCGCGCTGAAGGCGCGCCGCAACCGCGCGCTGGAGAACCTCGACGTCTGGCTCGAGGCCTTCGAGCGCGAGGCCACGCGGCGCGGAACCGCGGTGCTGTTCGCCGAGTCGATGGCCGACGCGGCCAGGCTGGTGGCCGAGATCGCCAGGCGGCACGAGGTCAGGAAGGTCATCAAGACCAAGTCGATGGTCTCGGAGGAGATGCGCATCAATGCCGTGCTCGCCGAGATCGGCGTGCAGTCGATCGAGACCGACCTGGGCGAATACATCCTGCAGATCAACGACAACGAGGCGCCGAGCCACATCATCGCGCCCGTGGTCCACAAGGACAAGGACGAGATTGCCGACCTGTTCGCGCGTACCCACGGGCGCGAGCGCCTGACCGAGATCCCGGCCATGACGCGCGAGGCGCGCGAGGTGCTGCGGCCGCACTTCCTCGGCGCCGACATGGGGCTGACGGGCGGCAACTTCGTGGTGGCCGAGACGGGATCGGTGGTGCTGGTGACCAACGAGGGCAACGAGGGCATGTGCACGGTGATGCCGCGCGTGCACGTGGCCGTGACCGGGATCGAGAAGGTGCTGCCGACGCTCGAGGACCTGGCCACCGCGATGCGGCTGCTGCCGCGCTCGGCCACCGGCCAGAAGACCTCGAACTATTTCTCACTGCTCACGGGGCCGCGCGCGGCCGGTGAGAAAGACGGCCCCGAGCACAACTACGTGGTGCTGGTCGACGGCGGGCGCACCGGGCTGATCGGCGGCGAGTTCCAGGAGATGCTGCGCTGCATCCGCTGCGGCGCCTGCATGAACCATTGCCCGGTCTACCAGAAGGTCGGCGGCCATGCCTATGGCTGGGTCTATCCGGGGCCGATGGGCTCGGTGCTCACGCCGAGCTACGTCGGGCTCGAGCGCTCGCTCGACCTGCCGCAGGCCGCCACCTTATGCGGCGAATGTGACAGCGTCTGCCCGGTCGGCATTCCCTTGTCGGGACTGCTGCGCACGCTGCGCGAGAAGCAGGTGGAGCGGGGGCTGCGGCCCTGGCGCGAGCGCCTGGCGCTGGCCGCCTGGGGTTTCGCCGTGCGTCGACCGACGTTGTACGGGCTCGCGACCAAGCTGATGGTGCGGATCCTGGAGCGCGTCGGCGGCGAACGCAAGTCGGGCGGCGGGATTCGCAAGCTGCCGCTGGCGGCCGGCTGGACCGATACGCGCGACCTGCCGACGCCGACCGGGCGCACCTTCCGCGAACTCTACGCGGCCTCGAAGACCCATCTCGGCTGATGGCTTCTGCCATGGTAGGCGAGTTACGTGGAGCCAGGGCGACACCTTGATCCCGTACAGTGAACGCTCGAACAAATTGGCGACTGTTCGCCGCACGACAACAGAGCGTTCGCTATTTGATGGTTTATCTCAATAGGTGCGGTCTATAGAATGGCGCCTGTAGTGTCGAGCAATGGATTCGACATGCAGTCACCGGAGGTCGCATCATGAGAAAGACAATATCGATGTACTGGCCGCTCGCGATCGTCGTACCGCTTGCCGCCGTCGCGTACCTGTACGCGTCGAACGCCGCGCGCCCCAGCGAACCGCAGCCGATCGGGCAGGTTTCCGCGGAGTTGGCGCGCACCGTGTCGTTCGGACTGGTTGGCGATTCGCCCGAAGCCGCCTCGGCCGCGCCGCTGGCCGCCACCAAGGCGCTGTGATGCCGCGCCGGCCGGCCACGGGAATCGAAGCGCGCCTGTATAATGGCGCGCTTTCTGTTTTCGCGGCCGTTCGCCGCCGTCCGGCCGCACGATGAAACGCGCTTCGATCTGCTTCGTCTGCCTCGGCAACATCTGCCGCTCCCCGACCGCAGAGGGCGTGATGCGCGAGCAGGTCGGCGCGGCGGGCCTGGATCACGTGATCGAGATCGATTCCGCCGGAACGGGCGATTGGCATGTCGGCGAGGCGCCCGATGCGCGTGCCCAGCAGGCAGCGCGCGGCCGTGGCTACGATCTGTCGGCGCTGCGGGCGCGTCAGGTCGCCAGCGGCGACTTCGAGCGTTTCGACCTGCTGCTCGCGATGGACGAGGCGAATCTCGCCGAGTTGCGTCGCCGTTGCCCGGCCGAGCATCGACACAAGGTCCGTCTGCTGATGGACTTCGCGACCGGTGCCGGTCAACGCGAAGTGGCGGACCCTTATTTCGGCGGCGCGCAAGGCTTCGAGCAAGTGCTCGATCAATGCGAGCGCGCCTGTGCCGGCTTGCTCGCGACGCTGCGCGAGCGACTCGGCAACTGAACCCAAGGCCGCTGCGGCACTTCTGTAGCGTTCACTGAATCTCCCTCCCCGGGACAGGGATACTTGACTAAAACTGTCAGATATTTATACTTGACCAAAATCGTCAAGATTGCTGTCCCCTACGACTATGAGACTCACCACGAAAGGCCGTTTCGCCGTCACGGCGATGATTGACTTGGCACTGCGCCAGGAGCAGGGGCCGGTGACGCTTGCAGGCATCAGCCAGCGCCAGCGCATCTCGCTCTCGTACCTGGAGCAGTTGTTCGGAAAGCTGCGCCGGCACGAGATCGTCGAATCGGTCCGCGGGCCGGGGGGCGGCTACAACCTCGCGCGCCGTGCGGCCGACGTCACGGTCGCCGACATCATCATCGCGGTCGACGAACCGCTCGATGCCACGCAATGCGGCGGCAAAGGTACCTGCGAAGGCACCAAGCAGCCCGATGGACATTGCATGACCCACGAGCTCTGGTCGACGCTCAACCAGAAAATGGTCGAATACCTCGATTCGGTCTCGCTGCAGGATCTCGTCGATCAGCAGCGTGCCCGCGAGGGTGCGCCCGCCGTGCTGCGCGACCGCCGCGCGCCGGAACCGGCCGCGCCCGTCGAGCCGGTGCGGGCGATGCCGCTCGGGCCGAATTCGGTCTTCAACATCGCGACCAGTTCCTGAGGCGCGACGCTGCCGTACCCGATAAAACCGCACCTACATAACAGATTGTCCCTGCACTGAATGAATACCCGGAGCGACAGATGAACAACGATACTCCTCACCTGCCCATCTATATGGACTACAGCGCGACGACGCCCGTCGATCCGCGCGTGGTCGACAAGATGGTGCCGTATCTGCGCGAGCAGTTCGGCAATCCGGCGTCGCGCAGCCACGCGTACGGCTGGGATGCGGAGCGGGCGGTGGAAGAGGCGCGCGAGCAGGTGGCGGCGCTCGTGAACGCGGATCCGCGCGAAATCATCTGGACCTCGGGCGCGACCGAATCGGACAACCTCGCGATCAAGGGCGCGGCGCATTTCTACCAGGGCAAGGGCAAGCACATCATCACGGTGAAGACCGAGCACAAGGCCGTGCTCGACACTTGCCGCGAACTCGAGCGCGAAGGCTTCGAGGTGACCTACCTGGACGTCAAGGACGACGGCCTGATCGACCTCGAGGTGTTCAAGACCGCGCTGCGCCCGGACACGATCCTGGTGTCGGTGATGCACGTGAACAACGAGATCGGCGTGGTCCAGGACATCGAGACCATCGGCGAGATCTGCCGCGCCAAGGGCATCGTGTTCCACGTCGACGCCGCGCAGTCCACCGGCAAGGTCGGCATCGACCTCGCGAAGCTGAAGGTCGACCTGATGTCGTTCTCGGCGCACAAGACCTACGGCCCGAAGGGCATCGGCGCGCTCTACGTGCGCCGCAAGCCGCGCGTGCGGATCGAGGCGCAGATGCACGGCGGCGGCCACGAGCGCGGCATGCGCTCGGGCACGCTGGCGACGCACCAGATCGTCGGCATGGGCGAGGCCTTCCGCATCGCCCGCGAGGAAATGGCGGTCGAGAACGAGCGCGTGCGCGCGCTGCGCGACAAGCTGCTGCGCGGCCTGTCGCAGATCGAGGAAACCTATGTGAACGGCGACATGGAGCACCGTGTCCCGCACAACCTGAACATCAGCTTCAACTTCGTCGAAGGCGAGTCGCTGATCATGGCGATCAAGGATGTCGCCGTGTCGTCGGGCTCGGCCTGCACCTCGGCCTCGCTGGAACCGTCCTACGTGCTGCGCGCGCTGGGCCGCAACGACGAACTCGCGCACAGCTCGATCCGCTTCACGGTCGGCCGCTTCACCACCGAGGCCGATGTCGACTACGTGATCAACCTGTTGCAGGGCAAGATCGCCAAGCTGCGCGACCTGTCGCCGCTCTGGGAAATGCACAAGGACGGGATCGATCTGTCGACGATCGAGTGGGCCGCACACTGAACGAAGGTTGCGCGGCCCGGTGCCGCGCGCACGCAACGTATCAAGGAGTCGAATCATGTCTTACAGCAACAAGGTTCTGGATCACTACGAAAACCCGCGCAACGTCGGTTCCTTCTCGAAGGATGACGACGCGGTCGGCACGGGCATGGTCGGCGCGCCGGCCTGCGGCGACGTGATGAAGCTGCAGATCCGTGTCGGTTCGGACGGCGTGATCGAAGACGCGAAGTTCAAGACCTACGGCTGCGGCTCGGCGATCGCCTCGAGCTCGCTGGTCACCGAGTGGGTGAAGGGCAAGACGCTGGACCAGGCGCTGGCCATCAAGAACACGCAGATCGCCGAGGAACTGGCGCTGCCGCCGGTGAAGATCCACTGCTCGATTCTCGCGGAAGACGCGATCAAGGCGGCGGTGGCCGATTACCGCAAGCGTCACGACGCGACCGCGGAAGACGGCCAGGCCGCGTAAGCGGCGGCGCGGGATGGACGCCCGCACCTGAACGCAGTGCGCCGCGAGAAGGACGAGCGGCGAGGTTTATCGAGGCACGACGTCCGCGCGCGGCGCGGGCGACCAGGAACATCATGGCAATCACACTGACCGAAAAAGCAGCGCAACACGTGCAGAAGTACCTGACGCGACGCGGCAAGGGGCTGGGCCTGCGGCTCGGCGTGCGTACCACCGGCTGCTCGGGCCTGGCCTACAAGCTCGAGTATGTCGACGACGTGGCGACCGAGGATCAGGTGTTCGAGAGCCATGGCGTGAAGGTGGTGGTCGATCCGAAGAGCCTCGCCTATATCGACGGTACCGAGCTCGACTTCGCGCGCGAGGGCTTGAACGAAGGCTTCAAGTTCAACAACCCGAACGTCAAGGACGAGTGCGGCTGCGGCGAGTCGTTCCGCGTCTGAGGACGCACCGCGCGCAGCGGGCCACAGGCGGCATTGGCCGCCTTTTTCTTGTGCGGACCGCTTCCACCTGCACCATCGACCACCAGGCCTTGGGCATCACGCGATGATTTCGCTGAAAGACAGCTATTTCGAACTCTTTCACCTGCCGACGCAGTTCGCGCTCGACGCCGGTGCGCTCGACGCCGCGTATCGCGCGGTGCAGTCCGAGGTGCATCCGGATCGCTTCGCGGCGGCCGGGGACGCGCAAAAGCGCATCGCGATGCAATGGGCCACGCGCGCCAACGAGGCTTACCAGACGCTGCGCGATCCGCTGAAGCGCGCGATCTACCTGCTGTCGCTGCGCGAGATCGAGGTCGGCGCGGAGAACAACACGGCGATGGAGCCGGCCTTCCTGATGCAGCAGATGGAATGGCGCGAGGCGATCGAGGATGCGGCCGGCGCGAGGAATGTCGACGCGCTCGACGCGCTGCTCGGCGAATTGCGCGAGGAAAAGCGCGCGCGGCTCGACAAGCTCGCGGCCCTGCTCGACAGCGGCTCGAACCAGGGCGCGGCCGAGGCCGTGCGCCAATTGATGTTCATCGAGCGGGTGGCCGCCGAAGTGACGACGCAGATCGAGCGTCTCGAAGATTAACCGAGCGGGGCCGCGCTCGGGCGCGGCGCGCGAAGCAAGCGGGGCTGTGCCCCTCACCGAATACAGCGATGGCTTTACTGCAAATCTCCGAACCCGGCATGGCGCCCGCGCCGCATCAGCGGCGCCTGGCAGTCGGCATCGATCTCGGCACGACGAATTCGCTCGTCGCGTCGGTGCGCAACAGCGTGGCCGAGGTGCTGCCCGACGACGAAGGCCGCGCGCTGCTGCCTTCCGTGGTCCGCTACCTCGAGAAGGGCGGGCGCCGCATCGGTTATGCGGCCAAGGAAGCCGCGGCCAGCGATCCGCGCAACACGATCGTCTCGGTCAAGCGTTTCATGGGCCGCGGCAAGGCCGAGGTCGAACACGCGGCCAACGCGCCCTACGACTTCGTCGACGCGCCGGGCATGGTGCAGATCCGCACCGTCGACGGCGTGAAGAGTCCCGTCGAGGTCTCGGCCGAGATTCTCGCCACGTTGCGCCAGCGCGCCGAGGACACGCTCGGTGATGACCTAGTGGGCGCCGTGATCACCGTGCCGGCCTATTTCGACGACGCGCAACGCCAGGCCACCAAGGACGCGGCGCGGCTGGCCGGCCTGAACGTGCTGCGCCTGCTCAACGAACCGACCGCGGCCGCGATCGCCTACGGGCTCGACAACGGCGCGGAAGGCCTCTATGCCGTCTACGACCTGGGCGGCGGCACCTTCGACCTGTCGATCCTGAAACTGACCAAGGGCGTATTCGAGGTCCTCGCGGCGGGCGGCGATTCCGCGCTCGGCGGCGACGATTTCGACCACGCGCTGTTCGCGCATGTGCTCGCCGCGGCGGGTATCGAGCGCGCCGCGCTGTCGGCCGAGGACGTGCGGGCGTTGCTCGACCGTTCGCGTGCCGTGAAGGAAGCGCTGAGCGACGCGCCCGAGGCGGCCTTCGAGATGACGCTGTCGACCGGCGCGACGATCGCCCAGATGATTTCCGCCGAGACCTTCGCCGGGCTGGTCGAGCCGCTGGTCGCGCGCACGCTCGCGCCGACCCGCAAGGCACTGCGCGACGCGCAGGTCACGCCGGCCGAGATCAAGGGCGTGGTGCTGGTGGGCGGCGCGACGCGCATGCCGGTGATCCGCGCGGCCGTCGAGCGTTTCTTCGGCCAGCCGCCGCTGATCAATCTCGATCCGGACCAGGTGGTCGCGCTCGGCGCGGCCGTGCAGGCCGACCTGCTGGCCGGCAACCGCGCCAACGGCGACGACTGGCTGCTGCTCGACGTGATCCCGCTGTCGCTCGGCGTCGAGACCATGGGTGGCCTGGTCGAGAAGATCATTCCGCGCAACTCGACCATCCCGGTGGCACGCGCGCAGGAATTCACCACCTTCAAGGACGGCCAGACCGCGATGGCGATCCACGTGGTGCAGGGCGAACGCGAACTGGTGGCCGATTGCCGTTCGCTGGCGCGCTTCGAGCTGCGTGGCATTCCGCCGATGTCGGCCGGCGCGGCGCGGATCCGCGTGACCTACCAGGTCGACGCCGACGGCCTGCTGTCGGTGTTCGCGCGCGAGCAGCATTCGGGCGTGGAGGCCTCGGTGGTGGTGAAGCCGTCCTACGGCCTGGCCGACGACGACATCGCGAAGATGCTGGAAGACAGCTTCAAGACCGCCGACATCGACATGCGCGCGCGCGCGCTGCGCGAGGCGCAGGTCGAGGCGCAACGCATCGCCGAGGCGACCGAGGCGGCGCTCGCGGTGGACGCGGACCTGCTCGACGCCGAGGAGCGCGCGGCGATCGACGCGCTGATCACCAAGCTGCGCGCGCTGGCGGGCGGCGAGGACACCGACGCGATCGACGCGGCGACCAAGGCACTGGCCGAGGGCACCGACGAATTCGCGGCACGGCGGATGGACAAGAACATCCGTCGCGCGCTCGCGGGCCGCAAGCTCGACGAGATCTGAAACAACGGCATCGCGCCGGCGTGCGCGATGCGAAGCGGCGCGGCGCGCCATCGATGAAACACGGAACCGACATGCCCCAACTGGTAGTTTTGCCCCACGTCGAACTGTGCCCGGACGGCGCGGTGATCGACGCGACGCCCGGCAAGAGCATCTGCGACAACCTGCTCGACAACGGCATCGAGATCGAGCATGCCTGCGAGAAATCCTGCGCCTGCACGACCTGCCACGTGATCGTGCGCGAAGGCTTCAACGAGCTGGCGCCCTCCGAGGAAGACGAGGACGACCTGCTCGATCGCGCCTGGGGGCTGGAGCCGCAATCGCGCCTGTCGTGCCAGGCGATCGTGACCGAGGAATCGGACTTGGTGGTCGAGATCCCCAAGTACACGATCAATCACGCCAAAGAGAATCACTGACCCGTTCAGGAGGTGCGACGATGAAATGGACCGATTCGCGCGAGATCGCGATTGCGCTCGCCGACAAGTTTCCCGATGTGGATCCGAAGACGATCCGCTTCACCGATCTGCGCCAATGGGTACTCGAGCTCGACGGTTTCGACGACGAGCCCGAGCGTTCGGGCGAGAAGATCCTCGAGGCGATCCAGTTGCACTGGATCGACGAATCCGACTTCGACGACGAATGACATGAACTCGGGCCGCCTGACCGGGCCCGACGATGCAGGAGAAAAAACGGCTCGCGCCCTTCGAGGGGCGCGAGCCGTTTTCACATGGGCAACGCGGCCAGGGAGCCGCCGCGTGTCGATCAGCCGGCAGCCAGCGTGCCGTGTTCGATGTGCACGCGCTGGCCTTCGCCGAACGGCGGCGGGTTGCGGTAGGTGAAGCTGCGTTCCGTGCCGTTTTCCATGCGCACGCGCACATGGTAGTCGGTGGTGCTGCGCACGCGCTTCTCGATCGAGTTGCCGGCCAGGCCGCCGCCGAGCGCGCCGATGATGGTCATCGCGGTGCGGCCGCCGCCGCGGCCGAACTGGTTGCCGAGCAGGCCGCCCGCGGCGGCGCCGCCGACCGCGCCGATCCCCGTGCCCTGGCCGGGCGTGCGCGTCTCGGTGATGGCCACCACGGTGCCGCAGGTATGGCAGACCGAGGCCTGCGAGGGCTGGGCAGCCTGTTGCGCATATTGCGGCGGCTGCGGCGCGGCCTGGGCCGGCGCGCGCGCGGCAGCGACCTGGGCCGGTGCCGGCTGCGGCGCGGCTTGGGCAGCGGCCTGCGCCTGTTGCTGCTGAGCTTGCGTCGGCTGGGTCTGCGGTGCGGCGATGCCGGTCGTGGCGTTGGCGGGCGCGGCGGTGGTGTCGACGGCGGCCGGCGGCGTATCGGTCGGCGCGGTCGTGCCGCCCGCCTTCGGGAACACGCCGGTGATGGCGGCGGTGGCGGCGAGGCTGGCCACGATCACGGCGCCAGCGGCGGTCGCGATCAGCGGATGAAGACGTTTGCGCGGTGTAGACGTAGCGTTGTTCGGGTTGTCCATTTCTGCTCTCCAGCGCACTTCGTGTGCGTTATTTTCTATCGGCAAGTGTCGATCAATCGATGGGGAGGCAGCGTATCAAGTTGTAACGATTGATGCGTGCACGGACCGCCAGGCGGTAGGGGCGGGACTTGGAAGTGCAGATGCCGCCGGTGCGGCGCGAGGCGGACCTAGCAAGGCGCATGCGCCGGCAACGGGCAATTTTACGTGCCGTTACAAAGCTGTCGATTGGTCGACGCGGGAGAGACTTGGGGGAAACGGGCGGCGCACGGTGCGTCGCCGCGCGGGGCAGGGCCGCCGCCAGCGGGCGGCCCTCTGAGTGAGGATGCGGTTCAGTCCTCGCGGCGCAGGTGCGGGAACAGCAGCACGTCGCGGATCGTCGGGCTGTCGGTCAGCAGCATCACCAGGCGGTCGATGCCGATGCCGCAGCCGCCGGTCGGGGGCATGCCGTATTCGAGCGCGCGGATGTAGTCGGCGTCGAAGTACATCGCTTCCTCGTCGCCGGCATCCTTCTGGTCGACCTGCTTCTTGAAGCGCGCGGCCTGGTCTTCCGGATCGTTGAGCTCGGAGAAGCCGTTGGCGATCTCGCGGCCCGTCATGAACAGCTCGAAGCGCTCGGTGACGCCGGGCATCGCATCCGATTCGCGCGCCAGCGGCGAGACCTCGACCGGGTAGTCGATGATGAAGGTCGGCTCCCAGAGCTGCGCCTCGGCGGTTTCCTCGAACAGCGCGAGCTGCAGCGCGCCGAGGCCGGCGTTCAGGAAGGCCGGCTGGCCGACGTCGACGCCGAAGCGCTTGAGCTCGGTGCGCAGGAAGGCCACGTCGGCCAGTTGCGCGTCGCTGTAGGCGGGCGCGTACTTCTGGATCGCCTGCTTGATGGTGAGGCGATGGAAGGGCTTGGCGAGGTCGAGCTCGCGGCCCTGGTACTGGATCGTCGCGGTGCCGAGCGAATCGACCGCCGCCTGGCGGATCACCTGCTCGGTGAAGTCCATCATCCAGCGGTAGTCGGTATAGGCCGCGTAGAACTCCATCATCGTGAATTCCGGGTTGTGGCGCGGCGAGACGCCCTCGTTGCGGAAATTCCGGTTGATCTCGAACACGCGCTCGAAGCCGCCCACCACCAGCCGCTTCAGGTAGAGCTCGGGCGCGATGCGCAGGAACATCTCCATGTCGAGCGCGTTGTGGTGCGTGACGAAGGGCTTGGCCGTCGCGCCGCCCGGGATCGGGTGCAGCATCGGCGTCTCGACTTCCATGAAGTCCGCATCGGCCATGAACTTGCGGATCGAGGCGATCGCCTTGGTGCGGGCGCGGAAGGTGTTGCGCGTCTCGGGCGTGACGATCAGGTCGACGTAGCGCTGGCGGTAGCGCATCTCCTGGTCGGCCAGGCCGTGGAACTTGTCCGGCAGCGGGCGCAGCGCCTTGGCCAGCAGGCGCAGCTCGGTGCACTTGACCGACAGCTCGCCCTTGTTGGTGCGGAACAGCACGCCGCTCGCGGCGACGATGTCGCCCAGGTCCCACTTCTTGAACGCGTCGTAGGTCTCGGCGCCGACATCGGCGGGCGTGACGAAGAACTGGATCTGGCCGGAACCGTCCTGGACCGTCGCGAAGCTGGCCTTGCCCATCACGCGGCGCAGCATCATCCGGCCGGCCAGCTTGACCTCGAGCGGCTTGGCCTCGAGCGTGTCCTTGTCGGCCTCGGCGTAGTCCGCCTGCAGGTCGGCCGCGTGGTGGGTCGGCTGGAAGTCGTTCGGATAGGCGACGCCTTGCTCGCGCAGCGCGCGCAGCTTCTCGCGGCGCTCGGCGATGAGCTGGTTGTCGTCGGTCGCGGGCGCGGCCTGCTGCGGTTGGGTCGGTTCGGTCATGATGGTCGGAATTCGATGGGTGACACGGATGCGGCGTGTGACGGGTGCGGCGGATGCGGCAGGTCGGGCCGGTGCTGCTGCGCGCCCGGGCCGGCCGGGCGCGGTTTCCGCGATGCTCGCGCGCGAGGCGCGGCGGCACCGCGGAAAGGGAGTGGCGCGAGGCGCCGCCCCCGGGCGATCAGACGCCCTGTTTCAGGCTCGCACCGATGAAATCGTCGAGATCGCCGTCGAGCACGGCGCGCGTATTGCTCATTTCGACATTGGTGCGCAGGTCCTTCACGCGGCTCTGGTCGAGCACGTAGGAGCGGATCTGGTGGCCCCAGCCCACGTCCGTCTTGCTCGATTCGAGCTTGTCCTGCTCGGCCTGGCGCTTGCGCATCTCGGCTTCATACAGGCGCGACTTCAGCATCGCCATCGCCTCGGCGCGGTTGCGGTGCTGCGAGCGGTCGTTCTGGCACTGGACCACGATCCCGGTCGGCATGTGCGTGATACGCACCGCGGAGTCGGTCTTGTTGATGTGCTGGCCGCCCGCGCCCGAGGCGCGGTAGGTGTCGATGCGCAGGTCGGCCGGATTGACCTCGACCTCGATCGAATCGTCGATCTCCGGATAGACGAACACCGACGAGAACGAGGTGTGACGCCCGCCCGAGGAATCGAACGGCGACTTGCGCACCAGGCGGTGGATGCCGGTCTCGGTGCGCAGGAAGCCGTAGGCGTAGTCGCCCGTGACCTTGATGGTGGCGTTCTTGATGCCGGCCACGTCGCCGTCGGACTCTTCCAGCACCTCGGTCTTGAAGCCCTTGCGCTCGCAGTAGCGCAGGTACTGGCGCAGCAGCATCGAGGCCCAGTCGCAGGCCTCGGTGCCGCCGGCGCCGGCCTGGATGTCGATGAAGCAGTTGTTCGGATCGGCCGGGTTGGAGAACATCCGGCGGAATTCGATCTCGGCGACACGCTTCTCGAGTTCGGCGGCCTCGCCCTCGCTCGCCAGCAGCGTGTCCTCGTCGTTTTCCTCGCGCGCGAGTTCGAACAGATCCTGCGCGTCGCGCAGGTCGCCGTCGAGCGTGGTCAGCGTCGTCACGACGCCTTCCAGCGATTTCTTCTCGCGACCGAGCGCCTGGGCGTTCTTCGAATCGTTCCAGACGTTCGGGTCTTCGAGTTCCTTGTTGACTTCGGCTAGACGCGCGGACTTGGCGTCGTAGTCAAAGATACCCCCGTAGCTCGCCCGCGCGCCGGCGCAGGTCCGCGAGAGAGCTTTCGATCGCGTTGAGGCGTTCCGCTTCCATGGTGATGATCGCTTTTCCGGCTTCGTGAAAAGGCGAAATTATAGCCGATCGGGGGGCTCGGCCGGTAGGCGCGCCGGGGCCGCGAGCGCGCGAGCCGCCGGTATTTGCCGGGAAATCGGCTGGAAATCGGGGCAAAGCGCCTGGAAAACGGTGGCGGATCGCGTCGCTGGAGCACGGCGGAGCGCGATCGACCGCGGCGGGGCCCGGCCTCGCGCCGCCGACCCGCGCGCCGCGCGTTGCTGTGTCAGGCCGCGTGCTCGACGATCAACTGCACGCGCGTCACGCCGTTCCAGGTGTCGCTGGCGAGGCGGTAGGCGACGGTGGCGCGCGCCGGCAGCGGTTCGGTGTGGTTGAACCAGATCGCGCCGAAGCGCTGGCGGCCGCGCGCGAGCTGCAGCTTCAGGTGCTTGTCCTTGACCAGCGCCTGCGAGGCCACCTCGAACTCGCCCGAGAACAGCGGTGCCGGGAAACCCTGGCCCCAGACCGCGCCATCGAGCAACTCGACGAACTGCGGCGTGAAATAGGCATCCTCGAGATCGCCGTCGGTCTCCAGCACGCGCGAGAGCGCCTCCTCGGACAGCCATTCGCGCGCCACCGCCTCGAAGGCGGCGGCGAAGCGCGGCACCTTGTCGGTCTCGAGCGTCACGCCGGCGGCCATCGCGTGGCCGCCGAAGGTCACCAGCAGGTCCGGCTCGCGCTTGGAGACCAGGTCCAGCGCGTCGCGCAGGTGAAAGCCCGGGATCGAGCGCCCCGAGCCCTTGACGCGCGCGCCGCTCTCGTCGGCATGCGCGAAGGTGAACGAGGGGCGGTGGAACTTCTCCTTGAGCCGGCCCGCGACGATACCGATCACGCCCTGGTGCCACTCGGGATTGAACAGCGTGATGGTGGCCGCCTCTGCGGGGTCGACCTGGGCCAGGTCGGCCAGCGCCTGCTGCTGCATGCCGGCCTCGATCTCGCGGCGCTCGCGATTCATGGTGTCGAGCTGCTGGGCCAGCTCCCAGGCGCGGCCGATGTCGTCGGTGGTCAGGCATTCGATGCCGAGCGACATGTCGGACAGGCGGCCCGCCGCGTTCAGGCGCGGGCCCAGGCCGAAGCCGAGATCGAAGGCCGAGGCCGAGCGGGCCTCGCGCGCGGCGGCGCGGAACAGCGCGGCGATGCCGGGCTGCATGCGACCCTTCCGGATGCGCTGCAGGCCCTGCGCGACCAGCACGCGGTTGTTGCCGTCCAGGCGCACCACGTCGGCCACCGTGCCGAGCGCGACCAGGTCGAGCAGGCCGTCCAGGCGCGGCTCGGGCCGGGCATCGTCGAAGGCGCCGCGGCGGCGCAGCTCGGCACGCAGCGCCAGCAGCACATAGAACATCACGCCGACCCCGGCGATGTGCTTGCTCGGGAATTCGCAGCCGGGCTGGTTCGGGTTGACGATGGCGCGCGCCGCGGGCAGCGTCGCGCCGGGCAGGTGGTGGTCGGTGACCAGCACGTCGATGCCGAGCGCGTTGGCGGCGGCCACGCCGTCGACGCTGGCGATGCCGTTGTCGACCGTGATCAGCAGGTCCGGCCGGCGCGCGGCGGCCAGCTTGACGATCTCGGGCGTGAGGCCGTAGCCGTATTCGAAGCGGTTCGGCACCAGGTAGTCGATCGAGGCGCCGAGCATGCGCAGGCCGCGCACCGCCACCGCGCAGGCGGTGGCGCCGTCGCAGTCGTAATCGGCCACCACCAGCATGCGCTTGCGCGCCGCCAGCGCGTCGGCCAGCAGCACCGCCGCATCCTCGCAGCCCTTCAGGCTGGCGGGCGGCACGAGCCGCGCCAGGGCGGTCTCGATGTCCTCGGGGCAGGTGACGCCGCGCGCGGCATACAGGCGCGCGAGAACGGGGTGCAGGCCGTGGCGGGCGAGCGCCTCGGCGTCGGCGGGGGAGGCGTGGCGGGTGACGAGTCGGGTCATGCGGGTGGGTTATTCGAACAGGGAGGCGAGCGCGCGGCGTCGCCAGAATTTGCGGAGGTCGCCCCGCGTCACGGCGAGCGTGGTGGCGCCGGTATCGCCGCACAGCGTGAAGCTCAGCTCGCGCAGCTCGCCGGCGCGCAGCGCCTCGAGCGCCGGCGCGAACCAGTCGCGCTCGAGCGTGTCGAGCGCCTCGCGCCAGGCCGCCCAGTCCTGCTGGATGAAGGGCACCGTCAGCGCGTCGAGTTCGAGCAGGGTGGCGCGAGCGGCCTCGTCCTCGCCGGGGGCACCGGCCAGCGCGGCAAACGCGGCCGGCGGTGCATCCACCGGCACCTGGGCGGCGAGCGCGAGGCCGCGCGTGGCGCAGTCCGTCGACAGCACGCGCGCGAACGGGCTGCTCACGGGCCGCAGCCGACCCTGGCCGTGGAACCAGATCGAGTTCGCGGTGAACTGGCCGCGCGCCTCTCGCGTCTCGTTGACGGCGTGGCCGAACCAGGCCATCTGCACTTCGTTCTGCAGCTTCATCCACAGCCGCGAGCGCTCGCCGGTGCGAGCCTCGTGCGGCAGCCAGATCTCGATGTTGCGGCCGCTCGCGCGCAGCGGCGCGGCGCCGGCCAGCGCGGCCAGCGATTCGCTCGACAGGTACCAGCGCCGCGGATCGGGCGCCTGCAATTGCACGCCCAGTTCCTCGACCAGCGGGCGCGCGACTTCGAGCAGGGCGGCGGCCTCGGCGGCCGGCAGCTCGAGCGCGGACGGATCGATCAGCACCAGGTGGTCGGTGGCGATCTGCACGTGGACCGGCTCGACGCAGGCCCAGGACGCGTCGCCCGGCGTGCCGCCGTCGGCCAGCAGCATGTACGGCGCGAGCGGCGCGTCGTCGTCGGCATCGCCCCGGTTCGCGCCGAAGCGCGCGGCCAGCCAGCGCTGATGCGGCAGCGTGCGCTGGAAGTCCTCGCCGGCGCTGCGCTCGACCAGGCGCGCGCGGGCCAGCAGGGCGGCCAGCGCCGGGCTGGCCAGGTCGTGCGGCGACGAGGCGGCATCGGCGGCGGACGGCAGCACGAACGGCAACAGGAAGTGGAGGCGGCGGGGCGGAGGCAGGGCTGGCATGATGGTGCGCATTGTAGGGCAAACGGCTCGCGCGGGCGGCACCGATCGCGTCCCGATGTTGTCCGGCCACTGCCTCGCGAGCGCCGCGCGGCTTGGCTTTGCCTTCGATCGGGAGGCGTCGCGCGGCGCGTGCCGGGCCCGCGCTTTTTCAGGGACGGTTAAGCAATGTATGGCAAACTTCGCGCGTGATCGGCGGCGCCTCCCCAAGGACGGCGGCGTCGATGCGAGCGGCGGCGCCTGCGGGCCGCCCGCCGCGTCCCGGCCCGCGCCCCCCGCGCGGGCCGGGCGATTCAGGGCCGGTGCCGGCCGCCGCAACCAGTGAAAAGGACAGGCTTGAAACTCCCGTACGAATGGCAGATCGGCTGGCGCTACACGCGCGCCGGCAAACGCACGACCGGCAACGGTTTCATCTCCTTCATCGCCGCCGTCTCGATGCTCGGCATCGCGCTCGGCGTGGCGGCCCTGATCGTGGTGCTGTCGGTGATGAACGGCTTCCAGAAGGAGGTGCGCGACCGCATGCTGTCGGTGCTGGCGCACGTCGAGATCTTCTCGCCGACCGGCTCGATGCCAGACTGGCAACTGACCGCCAACGAGGCGCGCCGCAACCCGGAAGTGATCGGCTCGGCACCCTATGTCGAGGCACAGGCCCTGCTCACGCGCCAGGATGCCGTCAGCGGCGTGCTGCTGCGCGGCGTCGATCCCAAGCTGGAACCGCAGGTGACCGACATCGCCAAGGACATGAAGGCCGGCTCGCTGGCCGCCCTGCAGCCGGGCCAGTTCGACGTCGTGCTCGGCACCGCGCTGGCCAGCAATCTGGGCGTGTCGGTCGGCGACAAGGTCACCATGTTCGTGCCCGAGGGCACCATCACGCCGGCCGGCATGCTGCCGCGCGTGAGGCAGTTCACGGTGGTCGGCATCTTCGAGTCGGGGCATTACGAATACGACAGCACGCTGGCGATGATCGACATCGACGACGCGCAGAAGCTGTTCCGGCTGCCGGCACCGACCGGCGTCAGGCTGCGGCTCAAGGACATGCAGCGCGCGCCCGAGGTGGCGGTGCAACTGTCGCATTCGCTGTCGGGCGATCTCTACATCCGCGACTGGACCCAGCAGAACAAGACCTGGTTCTCGGCCGTGAAGATCGAGAAGCGCATGATGTTCATCATCCTGACGCTGATCATCGCGGTGGCCGCCTTCAACCTGGTGTCCTCGCTGGTGATGACGGTCACCAACAAGCAGGCCGACATCGCGATCCTGCGCACGCTCGGCGCGCAGCCCGGCTCGATCATGAAGATCTTCGTGGTGCAGGGCGTGACGGTGGGCTTCGTCGGCACGCTCTCGGGCGTGGCGCTCGGTAGCCTGATCGCCTGGAGCATCCCCTGGCTGATCCCGATGATCGAGCACGCCTTCGGCGTGCAGTTCCTGCCGCCCTCGGTCTACTTCATCAGCGAGCTGCCTTCCGAGCTGGTGGCTGGCGACGTGGCCAAGATCGGCGTGATCGCCTTCGTGCTGTCGGCGGTGGCCACCCTCTATCCGAGCTGGCGCGCCGCCAAGGTGCGCCCGGCCGAGGCGCTGCGCTATGAATGAGCGGCTCGCGCAACCGGCCATGAACCCGAACTCAACAGGAAACCCGCGCATGCGCGAAACCGTGCTCGAAGCCAGCGGCATCACCAAATCGTTCCAGCAGGGCGGGCTCGACGTGCGCGTGCTGGCCGATGCCTCCGTCACCGTTCATCGCGGCGAGAAGCTGGCGATCGTGGGCGCCTCGGGCTCCGGCAAGAGCACCCTGCTGCACGTGCTGGGCGGGCTCGACGAACCGGGCACCGGCGAGGTCTCGCTGCTCGGCAAGCCCTTCACGCGGCTCGGCGAGCGCGAGCGCAACGAACTGCGCAATCGCGCGCTGGGTTTCGTCTACCAGTTCCACCACCTGCTGCCCGAGTTCTCGGCGCTCGACAATGTCGCGATGCCGCTGCGGATCCGCCGGCTCAGCGCGGCCGAGGCGCGTCACGACGCGCAGGAGATGCTGGAGCGGGTCGGCCTCGGCCATCGCGCCCGGCATCGCCCGGGCGAGCTGTCGGGCGGCGAGCGCCAGCGCGTGGCCGTGGCGCGCGCGCTGGTCACCAAGCCGGCCTGCGTGCTGGCCGACGAGCCCACCGGCAATCTCGACGGCTCGACCGCCGACAATGTCTTCAACCTGATGCTCGAACTGTCGCGCACGCTCGACACCAGCTTCGTGATCGTCACGCACGATCCCGAGCTGGCCGGGCGCTGCGACCGCATCCTGCGGCTGCGCGACGGCGTGCTGCACGAGGAGCCGGCGGTGCCGGTCTGAGCCGATGTGGATCGACACGCACTGCCATCTCGATGCCGGTGAGTTCGACGCGGATCGCGAGGCCGTGATCGATGCCGCGGCGGATGCGGGCGTGTCGGGCATCGTGATCCCTAGCATCGGGCGCGACAACTTCGCGACGGTGCGCGAGCTCGCGCATCGCACCGCCGGCGGCAGCTACGCGCTCGGCATCCATCCGCTCTACACGCCCGGCGCCCGCGACGAGGATCTCGACCGGCTGCGCATGGAGATCGAGGCGAGCCTGGACGATCCGCGCTTCGTCGCGATCGGCGAGATCGGGCTCGACTACTTCGTCGAGGGGCTCGACAACCCGCGGCAGGAGCGCTTCTACTACGAGCAGTTGAAGCTCGCGCGCGAATTCGAGCTGCCGGTGCTCTGCCATGTGCGCAAGTCGCAGGATCGCGTGCTGGCGGGGCTGCGGCGCTTCGGGGTGCGGCGCGGCATCGCCCATGCCTTCAACGGCAGCTTCCAGCAGGCCGAGGCCTTCATCGCGCAGGGCCTGCATCTGGGCTTCGGCGGCAACGTGACCTTCGAGCGCGCGCGGCAGATCCGCCGGCTCGCCGAGCAGTTGCCGATCGAGGCGCTGGTGGTCGAGACCGACGCGCCCGACATCGCCCCCGAATGGATCTACAAGCAGCGCAACACGCCCGACCAGGTGCCGCGCATCGGCGAGGCGATCGCCGCCTTGCGCGATAGCGAGCCCGAGGCCATCGCGCGGGCGACCACCGCCAATGCGCATGCGGCGATGCCCAGGCTGCGTCCGCTTTCCTGATTTTTCCCGCCTGATTTTCCGTTCCTGGCATAGCCCGTTCGGCTGGCTCGATCGCCGGATCGAGCCGGCGCGCCTGCCGATCCGCATAATCGTCGGCGGGAGATGCCGAGCGTTCGGCGCGCGAGGGCCGACATGCCGATGCGGGAGATCTGGATCGCGTTCGCGCTGGGTGTCGTGATGCTGCAGCGGCAGGCGCGCCTGCCCGGCGTGGCCGAGGCGGGCGCGGCGCTGGGCGCGGTGGCGCTGCTGCTCGCGCTGATCGTGATGGTTCGGCGGGCGGCTCCGTCGCGCGGCGCGCGATGGGCCACCATCCTGATCGTGCTCCTGCTGGCCGCGCTGGCCGGTCATGGCTATGCCGCGATGCGCGCGCACCTGCGCCTGGCCGACGACCTGCCGCTCGAATGGCAGCGGCGCGAGGTGCTCGTCACGGGCGTGGTGCGCGGCCTGCCGGCGCGCGATGCGCAAGGGCAGCGCTTCCTGCTCGACGTCGACGGCCACGATACGGCGCTGCTCCGGTTTCCGGCGCGGCTGCGCCTGTCCTGGATCCGCTACGACCGGCGCGAGGCGGCGCCGCCCGAAGTGCGGCCCGGCGAGCGCTGGCGCCTGCGGGTGCGCCTGAAGCGTCCGCACGCCAATGCCAACGCCGGCCTGCGCGATGCCGAGGCGGCCTGGCTCGCGGGCGGGATTCGCGCGTTGGGTTACGTGTCCTCGTCGCGCGATGCCTCGCGTCTCGATGAAAGTCCACGCGACGCGGCCGCCGTGGTGGACCGGCTGCGCCATCGCGTGCGGGAGCGGATCCGCGCGGTGCTCGACGGCGCGCCGCATGCGGGCATCGTCATCGCGCTGGCGATCGGCGCGCAGGACGATATCGCCGAGGTCGACCGGCAGGTGCTGCGCGCCACCGGCACCAGCCACCTGGTGGCGATCTCGGGCCTGCATATCGGCATGGTCGGCGCGCTGGCCGCCTGGCTGGCTGCCGCGTTCTGGCGGCGCGGCAGCGTGCGCGGCATGGCCTTGCCCCTGTGGCTGCCGGCGCCGCATGCCGGCGCCTGGGCGGCGATCGCGGGGGCGGGCTGCTACGCCGCGCTGGCCGGCTTCGACGTGCCGGCGCAGCGCGCCTGGTGGATGCTGGCCGTGGCCTGCCTGGCCTATTTGTCGGGCCGGTCGATCGCCCCCTCGACCACGCTCGCCGCGGCGCTCGGCTGCGTGCTGCTGGCCGATCCCTGGGCCGTGCTGATGCCGGGTTTCTGGCTGTCGTTCGGGGCGGTGGCGGTGATCCTGTTCGCCGTGTCGGGGCGCGCGGCGCGGCCCTGGCCGGCGGACGAACCGGCTGCCGTGGAAGCGGGTGGCCTGGATCCGGGCGGCACGCGGCAGCGCTTGCGTCGCGCGGCGGCGCGCCTGGTTCGTGTCGGCGCGAACGGCGCGCGCGTGCAATACGCCGTCACGCTCGGTCTCGCGCCGTTCACCGTGGTCTGGTTCGGCCAGGTTCCGCTGGCCGGCGCGCTGGCGAATGCGTTCGCGATTCCCTGGGTCGGCTCGCTCGTCACGCCGATCGTGCTGGCAGGCATGACGCTCCCGGCGCCGCTCGACGCGCTGGCCTTGCGTGCCGCGCATGCGCTGCTCACCGCCATGTTCGCGCTGTTCGAGGCGATGCCGGCCGGGCTGGCGGCGGTGGCCGAGATGCCGTCGCCATCCTGGTTCGCCTTGCTCGCCGCGCTGGCGGGCACCGGCTGGGCGCTGATGCCGCGCGGCTGGCCCTTGCGCTTCGCGGCGCCGCTGGCCTGGCTGCCCTTGGTGCTGCCGCCCTCGCCGGCGCCGCCCGCCGGTGCGCTCCGGCTGAGCCTGCTCGATGTAGGTCAGGGCCTGGCCGTGCTGGCGGAGACGGCGCATCACCGGTTGCTGTTCGACGCCGGCCCCGGTGCCGAATCGACCCGGGCCGGCGAGCGCATCGTCGTGCCCTTCCTGCGCGCGAAGGGCATCCGTTCGCTCGACACGCTGATGATCAGCCACGCGGATGCCGATCATGCCGGCGGCGCGGCCGCCGTGCTCGAGGCCTTGCCGGTCCGGCAACTGACCGGCGGCCTGCCACGCGATAACGCCTTGTGGGGGCTGGCGCGCGCGGCCGGGGTGGCGGACCGGCTGGCCTGCCGGGCCGGGCAGCGCTGGACCTGGGACGGTGTGCATTTCGCGGTGCTGTGGCCGCGCGCCGAGCCTGACACGGATGAGCCGAACGCGAGTTCCTGCGTGCTGCATGTCTCGGCGGGCGGCCGAGCGGCGTTGCTGACCGGCGATATCGACACCAGGGTCGAGCGCACGCTGGTGCGCGACGAGCGCGCGGCGCTGGCTGCCGAGGTGCTGGTGGTGCCGCACCATGGCAGCCGCACCTCGTCCTGGGAGCCCTTCGTCGATGCCGTCGCGCCGCGCGCGGCCTGGTTCCCGCTCGGTCACGCCAATCGCTTCGGGCACCCGCATCCGACCGTGTGGGCGCGCTACGCCGCCCGCGGCATCGAACTCGCGCGCAGCGATCGGGACGGCGCCGTGAGCGTGATGCTGAACGACCCGTCTGAGCCGAACGGGTTGCTTGTCCAGCGCTATCGCGAACGTCATCGGCGTTACTGGATGGCGCCGTGAGCGGGCAGAGACGTCGCGGCGGATAGTCAGTAGAGGGAACCATCAAAGCGGCGAGGGCCGGCGCGATACCAGGAAAATCAAGCGCTTATCCGATGATTTCGAAACGGCGCGGGGCAACGGCCGAGGCGCCGCCGCCGCGCTTCGCGATGGCGCGGCCCGGACGCGCTATGCTCGCTGGCATCGGCACTGGCGATCGCCTCCCCGCGCAGGCGGGGAGCGGCGAGCCCGGCCTCGACCCGGACCCACATGATGAAACCAGGAGACAGCGGCGACTTGAAGGACATCCTCCACTTCTCTCATGCGAACGGTTTTCCCGCGCCGACCTACCGGACCATCTTCGCCGAACTGGCCGACGACTACGAACTGCGCCATATCGACCGGATCGGCCACGACCGGCGCTACCCCGTGACGCGCGACTGGCCCCACCTGGTCGAGGAACTGCTGGAGTCGATCGGCCGCGACTATACGCGGCCGGTTTGGCTGGTCGGCCATTCGCTGGGCGGTTATCTATCCCTGATGGCGGCGCTGCAGAAGCCGCAATGGGTCAAGGGCGTGGTGATGCTCGACTCGCCCGTGATCGCGGGCTGGCGCAGCAGCGCGCTGCGTTTCAGCCAGTGGGCCGGCCTCGACGAGCGGCTCTCGCCGGCCGCGGCCACCCGCACGCGCCGCACGCGCTGGGCCGATCGCGAGGAGGCCTGGCGGCATTTCCACGAGAAGCCGGCCTTCGCGCGCTGGGACGAGCGGATGCTGGCGGACTACATCGACTACGGCATTCCGCAGACGGATCCCTCGGGCGAGCGCCGGCTCGCCTTCGATCGCGACATCGAATACATGATCTACCGCACCTTGCCGCACACGCTCGGCCCGCGCCTGGCGCACGGCGCGCCGGTGCCGGTCGGTTTCCTGGCCGGCACGCGCTCGCGCGAGGTGCGCCAGGTCGGGCTGGAGGCAACGCGCCGCGTCGTGCAGGGCCGCCTCGAATGGCTGGAGGGCTCGCACCTGTTCCCGATGGAGCGGCCGCTGGAGACGGCGCGCGCTTTGCAGCGCATGCTGAATACGCTGCGTTCGGTGGAGATGGCGTAGGCGGCTGTCGCGATGCGTGCGCGGCGATCGCGGGCGCCGCGGGCGCGCTCGGGCAGGGCGCTGGCGCCGCCGCGGAATCCGTCGATATGCCGTCGATGCGACGCAGATATACGGGTGCTGGTGCCGTCGATGCGCCGCCGCGAACCGGCCGGCACGGCCCGGCGGGCCGCTCTCCCGCGCCGCTCAAGGATAGGGCGCGATCGGCCCGCAATTGCTGAGAGATACGCGGTCTTTACGGTATAATCCGTTTTTCCCGCGAGCATCCAGCGATGACCAAATATGTATTCGTCACCGGCGGCGTAGTTTCCTCCCTCGGCAAGGGGATTGCCGCCGCTTCTCTCGCCGCGATCCTCGAATCGCGCGGTCTGAAAGTCACCCTCCTCAAACTCGATCCGTACATCAACGTCGACCCCGGCACGATGAGCCCGTTCCAGCACGGCGAAGTGTTCGTGACGGAAGACGGCGCGGAGACCGACCTCGACCTCGGCCACTACGAGCGCTTCATCAGCACCAAGATGCGCAAGGCCAACAACTTCACGACCGGTCAGATCTACGAGTCGGTGATCCGCAAGGAACGCCGCGGCGACTACCTGGGCAAGACGGTCCAGGTGATTCCGCACATCACCAACGAGATCCAGGCCTTCATCGAGCGCGGCGCGGCTTCCGCCACCTGCGGCGAGCCGGACGTGGCGATCGTCGAGATCGGCGGCACGGTCGGCGACATCGAATCGCTGCCCTTCCTCGAGGCCGCGCGCCAGATGAGCCTGCGCCTGGGCCGCAACAGCGCCTGCTTCGTGCACCTCACCCTGGTGCCGTTCATCGCCACGGCGGGCGAGCTGAAGACCAAGCCCACCCAGCACAGCGTGCAGAAGCTGCGCGAGATCGGCATCTCGCCGCACGTGCTGCTCTGCCGTGCCGACCGTCCGATCCCCGACGACGAATCGCAGAAGATCTCGCTGTTCTCGAACGTGCCCGAAGACGCGGTGATTTCCGTGTGGGACGTCGACAGCATCTACAAGATCCCGCAGATGCTGCACGACCAGGGCCTCGATCGCATCATCTGCGAGGAACTGAAGCTGACGGTGAAGGATGCCGACCTGGCCATGTGGGGCTCGCTGGTGGACAAGCTCGAGCACCCGCAGCACGAAGTCACGATCGGCATGGTCGGCAAGTACGTCGAGCTGACCGAATCCTACAAGTCGCTGATCGAGGCACTGCGCCACGCCTCGATCCACACCTCGACCAAGGTCAACATCGAGTATCTCGATTCGGAAGAGATCGAGGCCAAGGGCGTCGATAGCCTCAAGCATCTCGACGCCGTGCTGGTGCCGGGTGGTTTCGGCCGTCGCGGCACCGAAGGCAAGATCGCGGCGATCCGCTATGCGCGCGAGTCCAAGGTGCCGTATCTCGGCATCTGCCTGGGCATGCAGTTGGCGGTGATCGAATTCGCGCGCGACGTGGTGGGCCTGAAGGACGCCAACAGCACCGAGTTCGATCCCGAGACGCCGAACCGCGTGGTCGCGCTGATCACCGAGTGGTACGACCGCGAAGGCAAGGTCGAGAAGCGCACCGAGGCCTCCGACCTGGGCGGCACCATGCGCCTGGGCTCGCAGCGCTGCCCGATCAAGGCCGGCACGCTGGCCGAGGAAATCTACGGCAGTGACGTGAACGAACGTCACCGTCACCGCTACGAGGTGAACAACCGCTTCGTGCCGCAGCTCGAGTCGGGCGGCCTGGTGATCAGCGCGCGCACGCCGAGCGAGGACCTGCCGGAAATGATGGAGCTGCCGCGCTCGATGCACCCCTGGTTCGTCGGCGTCCAGTTCCACCCGGAATTCACCTCCACGCCGCGTGACGGCCATCCCCTGTTCAAGTCGTTCGTCGAAGCCGCGCTCGCCAGCCAGCAGGCGCGTGCCGGAGTGAAAGCATGAAACTGGGCGATTTCGAAGTCGGCCTCGACCGGCCGTTCTTCCTGATCGCCGGCACCTGCGTCGTCGAATCGGAGCAGATGACGATCGACACGGCGGGCCGGCTCAAGGAAATCTGCGCGAAGCTGAACATCCCGTTCATCTACAAGTCCTCGTTCGACAAGGCCAATCGCAGCTCGGGCACCTCGTTTCGCGGCCCGGGCATGGACGAGGGGCTGCGCATCCTCTCCGAGGTCAAGCGCCAGCTCGGCCTGCCGGTGCTGACCGACGTGCACGAGGTGGACGAGATCGAGCCGGTCGCGGCGGTGGTGGACGTGCTGCAGACGCCGGCCTTCCTGTGCCGGCAGACCGACTTCATCCACGCCTGCGCGCGCTCGGGCAAGCCCGTCAACATCAAGAAGGGCCAGTTCCTCGCGCCGCACGACATGAAGAACGTGATCGACAAGGCGCGCGCGGCGGCCCGCGAGGCCGGCCTCTCCGAGGACCGCTTCATGGCCTGCGAACGCGGCGTCTCGTTCGGCTACAACAATCTCGTGTCGGACATGCGCTCGCTGGCGATCATGCGCGAGACCGGTGCGCCGGTGGTGTTCGACGCCACCCACTCGGTGCAGCTGCCGGGCGGGCAGGGCACCAGCTCGGGCGGCCAGCGCGAGTTCGTGCCGGTGCTGGCGCGCGCGGCGGTGGCCACGGGCGTGGCGGGCCTGTTCATGGAAACCCACCCGAATCCGGCCGAGGCGAAGTCCGACGGCCCGAACGCCGTGCCGCTGCATCGCATGGCCGCGCTGCTCGAGACCCTCGTCACGCTCGACGCGGCGGTCAAGCGCGCGCCGTTCCTGGAAAACGATTTCAACTAATGCATGAACTTGGCGGCGGTGGCGGACGTCTGTAGCAAGGTCCGCTTCGCCGGCACAGCCTTCACGACGGAATTCATCGTCATCCTCAGAGGAAATCATGAGTGCAATCGTAGATATCATCGGCCGCGAGATTCTGGATTCGCGCGGTAATCCCACCGTCGAGTGCGACGTGTTGCTCGAATCGGGCACGATGGGCCGCGCCGCGGTGCCGTCGGGCGCGTCGACGGGTTCGCGCGAGGCGATCGAGCTGCGCGACGGCGAAACCGGCCGCTACAACGGCAAGGGCGTGCTGAAGGCGGTCGAGCATATCAACACCGAAATCTCCGAGGCGATCATGGGCCTCGACGCGTCGGAGCAGGCCTTCCTCGACAAGACGCTGCTCGAGCTCGACGGCACCGACAACAAGTCGCGCCTGGGCGCGAACGCGATGCTGGCCGTCTCGATGGCCGTCGCGAAAGCCGCCGCCGAAGAGGCCGGCCTGCCGCTGTACCGCTACTTCGGCGGCTCGGGCGCGATGCAGCTGCCGGTGCCGATGATGAACATCGTGAACGGCGGCGCGCACGCCAACAACAGCCTGGACATCCAGGAATTCATGATCGTCCCGGTCAGCCAGCCGACCTTCCGCGAAGCGCTGCGCTGCGGCGCCGAAGTGTTCCATGCGCTCAAGAAGATCCTGTCGGATCGCGGCATGAGCACGGCGGTGGGCGACGAAGGCGGCTTCGCGCCGAACTTCGGCAGCAACGACGAATGCCTGTCGACCATCCTTCAGGCGATCGAGAAGGCCGGCTACCGCGCCGGCGAGGACGTCCTGCTGGCGCTCGACTGCGCGGCCTCGGAGTTCTACCACGACGGCAAGTACCAGCTCGCCGGCGAAGGCCTGCAACTGTCGTCGGCCGAATTCGCCGACTACCTCGCCACGCTGGCCGACAAGTTCCCGATCGTCTCGATCGAGGACGGCATGCATGAAAGCGACTGGGACGGCTGGAAGCTCCTGACCGAGCGCCTGGGCAAGAAGGTGCAGCTGGTGGGCGACGACCTGTTCGTCACCAATACGCGCATCCTCAAGGAAGGCATCGAGAAGGGCATCGCGAATTCGATCCTGATCAAGATCAACCAGATCGGCACGCTGACCGAAACCTTCGCGGCCATCGAGATGGCCAAGCGCGCCGGCTACACGGCCGTGATCTCGCACCGCTCGGGCGAGACGGAAGATTCGACGATCGCCGATATCGCCGTCGGCCTGAACGCCGGCCAGATCAAGACGGGTTCGCTCTCGCGCAGCGACCGCATCTCGAAGTACAACCAACTGCTGCGCATCGAGGAAGATCTCGGCGATATCGCCAGCTACCCGGGCAAGTCGGCGTTCTACAACCTGCGCTAACGCGTTACTATCCGGTCTAGTCACCCGTGACGCCGCTTCGCGACCCTCGTGAAGCGGCGCTTCTTATATCTGCGGCTCGTACATGCGGCTTGTCACTGTCGTCCTGATCGCCTTGCTGGTGTTGATTCAGTACCCGTTGTGGTGGGGGCATGGCGGCTGGCTGCGCGTGCACGAATTGCGGCAGGAGCTGGCCAAACAGACGCAGAAGAACGCCGACGAGAAGCTGCGCAACGAGCGGATCGCCGGCGAGGTGCAGGATCTGCAGAACGGCACGGCGGCGATCGAGGAACGGGCCCGCTACGAGATGGGCATGGTCAAGGACGGCGAGGTGTTCGTGCAGTTCGTCTCGCCGAATTCGCCGGCGCCGATGGTGCCGAACCAGAATTCGACCGCCTCGCTGACCAACCATGGCGATACCAGCAGCGCGCCGGTGCGCGTGGTGCCGAATCCGGTGTCGCGGGCCAAGCCCGAGCGGCATCACGGGCGCGCCGAGCATCACTGACGGGCGAGAGGCTCGCGCCGGCTGGTAGCGGCGAGGCGGCGACGGAAATGAAAAAGCGCGACCCGAAGGTCGCGCTTTTTCATTGGCGAGGCGCTCGATCGACGGCCCGAGCGGCTTACCAGCCCCATCCCCAGCCGGGGTAGCCGTAACCGACGCCGGTGCCCCAGCCGCGATTCCAGCCGCCGCCGTAATACCCGCCGTAGACGGTGACCGGCGTCGGCGCGTAGTAGGAATAGGCGCGCGCGGCGGCCTCGGCCGACATGATCTCGTTCTGCTCGCGCAGCACCTGCCGGTCGATCGCGTCGTAGCGCTGCTTTTCCGCAGGCGTGAGCGGCTGGGCCGTGGCGGTGGCCGCGCCGGGCTGGCCGTCGGGCAGGCGGCTCAGCACCGTCGAGGACGGCGGCACCGCGCAGCCGGCCAGCGTGAGCGCGACGAGGGCCGCCGGCAGCGAGCGTGACAGGGGCAGGGACTTCATGACGGCTTCTCCTTCTACCTTCTTCAAGGCACCCGCGGCGACGCGCGAGCCTCAGTGACGCTGTTCGCCGGCCGGCGCGACGCCGGCGCCGATTTCAGGCGTCACGAACAGTTGTTCGACGTCGACCGGGTCGAATTCATAACGCTCGTTGCAGTATTCGCAATGAATCTCGACATGGCCGCGTTCCTCGATCACGCTGTCCACTTCCTCGCGGCCCAGCATCCGCAGCATCCCGCCCACCTTCTCGCGCGAGCAGGTGCACTGGAAGCGCGTCGCGGCCGGTTCGAAGTGGCGAACGCTTTCCTGCCAGAACAGACGCCGAAACACCGTCTCGGGTTCCGTATCGAGCAACTCCTGCGACGAGAGCGTGCTGCCCAGCGTGCAGACGCGCTCCCAGGTATCGAGGTCGGGCTCGTTGGCGGCCGGCACGATGCCGCCGTCGCCGGGCAGCTTCTGCAGCAGCATGCCGACCGCGCGCTCGCCGTTGGCGGCCAGCCACAGCCGCGTGTCGAGCTGCTCGGAATGGTGCATGTAGTGCTCGAGCATCTGCGCGACCGACTCGATCGGGCCGTCGTGGTCGTTGAGCGGCACGATGCCCTGGTAGGGCTGCTGGCCGGGTTTCTTGTCGGCCGGGTCGAGCGTGATCACGCAGCGGCCGTGGCCGCTGGCGTTGACCAGGTCGACGAAGGACATGCCTTCACCGAGCGTGGCGGCGGTGGCGTCCGACAGCTTGGCGGTGGCGCGGATCGAGAGATCCGAGCCGCATTGCACCACCAGCATCTTGACCGGCCCGTCGCCGTAGATCTGCATGATGAGCGTGCCGTTGAACTTCAGGTTCGCGGACAGCAGCGCGCAGGCGGCCATCATCTCGCCGAGCACGTTGCGCACCGGCGCCGGGTAGTTGCGGCGCGTCAGCACCTCGCGCCAGGTGTTGCCCAGCGAGACGATCTCGCCGCGCACCGGTGCCGTGTTGAACATGAATTTCTGTAACTGGTCGCTCACTTCGGTTCCTCGATTGACGGGCAGCGGCGGCGGGGCATTCAGCCGATCCGCACCAACTGCTCCTTGAAATACGCGCGTCGCCGCGCGTAGTTGTGCGTGTTCGCGTGCATGCGCGCGATGTCTTCCTCGCTCAGCGTGCGCACCACCTTGGCCGGCGCGCCCAGGATCAGCGAGTTGTCCGGGAACACCTTGCCCTCGGTCACCACGGCGCCGGCGCCGACCAGACAGTTGCGGCCGATCACCGCCCGATTCAAGACCACCGCCTGGATCCCGATCAGCGAACCCTCGCCGATGGTGCAGCCGTGCAGCATCGCCTGGTGGCCGATCGTCACGTTCGGGGCCACCGTCAGCGGGCAGCCCGGGTCGGTGTGCAGCACCGCGCCTTCCTGCACGTTGCTGCCGGCGCCGACCACGATCGGCTCGTTGTCGCCGCGGATCGTGGCGCCGAACCAGACGCTGGCGTTCTCCTCGAGCACCACCTTGCCGATGATCGCCGCGGTATCCGCGACGAACACGCTCTCATGAATGGTCGGGGCGTCTTCGCCGAGCTTGTAGATGGTCACGCGTTGTCTCCTGGGTTCGCTGAGCCGGTGGGGCGCGTGTCGCGCGCCGGTACAATGTGCGCGGCCGCCTGGGGCCGTGGGCAGGCGTCGTGCGCGGGATCGGCATGATCTGCGCGATGCTGGCGCCTACCCGAATCCGCTATTGTAAATGCTTGCGCGAATTGACCGCGTACGCCGTGCCGAAGCCGTTTTCATGTCCGACCCGAATTTCTCCTCCGCCGCGCCGTCCGTTTCCTCTTCCACGCCCGCCCGCTGCGTGCGCGCGGCGGCGCTCGCCGCGCTGCTCGAGGCGGAGCCGGTCGCCAAGGCCGCGCAGGTGCGCGCGCTGCATGCGCAGTGGCTGGCCGGCCGCGCCGAGGTCGATCCCGAGCGCCGCTTCGCGCCGCCACCGGCCTTGCCGGGGCGGCCGGCACGCCCGGAGCTGGTCGAGCCGCGCTTGCTGCAACGCCGCTCGATGCGCTCGGAAGCCGGGCGCGCCACCTTGCTGCACGCGCTGGCCCATATCGAGTTCAACGCGATCAATCTCGCGCTGGACGCGGTCTGGCGCTTCCCGGCCATGCCCGCGGCCTTTTACGCCGACTGGCTCAAGGTGGCGGCCGAGGAGGCGTATCACTACACGCTGCTGGCCGCGCGCCTGGCGGAATTGGGGCACGCCTACGGCGATTTCCCGGCCCACGACGGGCTCTGGGAAATGTGCGAGCGCACGGCAGGCGACGTGCTCGCGCGCATGGCGCTGGTGCCGCGTACGCTGGAGGCGCGCGGGCTGGACGCCTCGCCGCCGATCCGCGCGCGCTTGATGCAGGCCGGCGACGAGGCTTCGGCCGCGATCCTCGACGTGATCCTGCGCGACGAGATCGGCCATGTGGCGATCGGCAACCGCTGGTTCCGCCATCTCTGCGCGCGGGCCGGGCTCGAACCGCATCCGGCCTACCTGCGGCTCGCCGAGCAGTACCATGCGCCGCGGCTGCGCGGGCCGTTCAACTTCGAGGCGCGCCGCGACGCCGGTTTCGACGAGCTGGAACTGGAGGCGCTGGTCGCCCAGGATCGCGACACGCCGCCCGCCGGCACGCCGGACTGAGCAAGCGCGCCCCGGGCACGGCGCATCGCGACGCAAATGTGGGCTAGAGAAGTGCCTCGACACATGCGCCGCCTCAGCACCATTGCACACATCGTCGCAGCGTCGCCGATATAATCGAACGATCATTCTTTTTTGGCGGCCGCGATGACCCAGACCCATTCCGACTCCATTTCCGAATTCGTGACCGTGCGCGGCGTGCGCCTGCACGTGCGCCGCTGGGGCCGGCCCGATGCGCCGGTGCTCTACATGCTGCATGGCTGGATGGACGTGGCCGCCTCGTTCCAGTTCGTGGTCGACGCGCTGGCCGGCGACTGGCAGGTGATCGCGCCCGATGCGCGCGGCTTCGGGCTGTCCGATTGGCCGGTGGCCGCGCAGGGCGGCGGCCATTACTGGTTCATGGACTACCTCGGCGATCTCGAGGCGCTGATCGATCACTACACGCCGGACGGCGAGGTCAACCTGGTCGGCCACAGCATGGGCGCGAACGTGGTCTGCCTGTATGCCGGCGCGCGGCCGGAGCGGGTGCGCCGCGTGGTCGACCTGGAGGGTTTCGGGCTGGCGCCGCCGCCGGCCTCGCAGGCGCCGCTGCGGCTGGCCGCCTGGCTCGACGAGTTGCGCGAGCCGCCGCTGCTCAAGCCCTATGCCTCGCTCGGCGAGGTGGCCGAGCGCCTGATGAAGACCAACCCGCGGCTCGCGCCCGAGCGCGCGCGTTTTCTCGCCAACCACTGGGCGCGCCGCGAGGACGACGGCCAGTACCACCTGCTGGCCGATCCGGCCCACAAGCAGGCCGGGCCGCTGCTGTACCGGCTCGACGAGGTGATGGCGGTCTGGTCGCGGGTGCGCGCCAAGGTGCTGCATGTCGAGGCGGTCGATTCGCCGACGCTGCGCATGCTGGCCGGCCGAATCCCGCTCGACGAATTCCGCAAGCGTTTCGCAGCCTTCCCCGACTGGCGCGAGAAGACCATCGAGGAAGCCGGGCACATGGTCCACCACGACCAGCCGGAGCAGATCGCGGCGCTGATCGAGGCCTTCTGCGCCTGACGCTGCGCGGGCCGCCCCGCGGCCGGTCCGGCCCCGCGGCGATCGTGCGGCGTTGCAGTAGAATGTCGCATGCACCCGATTCCGACGATGAACGCCGATCTGCACTGTCATTCCAACGTCTCCGACGGCGCCCTGACGCCCGCCGAGGTTGCGCAACGCGCGCACGCGGCGGGCGTCACGCTGTGGGCGCTGACCGACCACGACGAGGTCGGCGGCCAGCTCGCGGCGCGCGAGGCCGCGCAGGCGCTCGGCATGCGCTATGTCTGCGGCGTCGAGATCTCGGTGACCTGGGCTTCGCGCACGGTCCACGTGGTCGGCCTCAATGTCGATCCGGCCGCGCCGGCGCTGGTCGACGGCCTGTATCGCACCCGCAACGGCCGCGCCGCGCGCGCGCTGGAGATGGGCGAGCGGCTCGCCGAGATCGGCATCCCCGGTGCCTATGAAGGGGCGCTGCGCTACGTCTCGAACCCGGACCTCATTTCCCGCACCCATTTCGCGCGCTACCTCGTCGAGGCGGGCCATGCAGCCAGTACCTCCGAGGTGTTCGCGCGTTATCTCGGCGACGGCAAGCCCGGCTGCGTGCCGCATCGCTGGGCCAGGCTGGACGACGCGGTCGGCTGGATCCAGCAGGCCGGCGGCGAGGCCGTGATCGCCCACCCGGGCCGCTACGCCTACACGCCGGTCGAATTCGGCGCGCTGTTCAGCGAGTTCATCGATCTGGGCGGCCGCGCGATCGAGGTCGTCACGGGCAGCCACACGCCCGACCAGTACCGCGAGTACGCGGAGGTCGCCCGGCGCTACGGCTTCGAGGCGTCGCGCGGTTCCGATTTCCATGCGCCGGGCGAGAGCGTCGTCGAGCTCGGCAGCCTGCCGCCGCTGCCGCCGGACCTGAAACCGGTCTGGGAACGCTGGCTCTGACCCCCGGCCGCGCGCGGCGCGCGGCTTCCGCCCCGGCGCGCCATGCACGCGCGGGCGACGCCCACTCCCCACTGATCCCATGTCCCAGTACTTCAGGATTCACCCGGAAAATCCGCAGCCGAGGCTGGTGCGCCAGGCTGTCGAGATCGTGAAGCAGGGCGGCGTGATCGCCATGCCGACCGACTCCAGCTACGCGCTGGCCTGCCATCTCGACGACAAGACCGCGGTCGAGCGCGTGCGCAAGATCCGCGGGCTCGACGACAAGCAACTGCTGTCGCTGCTGGTGCGCGACCTGTCCGAACTGGCCAATTTCGCGATGGTCGACAACCACCAGTACCGGCTGATCAAGTCGGTCACGCCGGGGCCCTACGTGTTCGTGCTGCAGGCCACCAAGGAGGTGCCGCGCCGGCTCTCGCATCCCTCGCGCAAGACCATCGGGCTGCGCGTGCCGGATCACGCGATCACGCTGGCGGTGCTGGAGACGCTCGGCCAGCCGCTGCTCGGCACCACCCTGATCCTGCCGCCCGACAGCGATCCGCTCAACGATCCCGAGGAAATCCGCGAACGCCTGGAAAAGCAGGTGGACCTGGTGATCGACGGCGGCGCCTGCCCGCGCGAGCCCTCGACCATCGTCGACCTGACCGGCGACGCGCCGGTGCTGGTGCGCGCCGGCCGCGGCTCGCTCGAACCCTTCGGACTGAGCGCCGAGGCCTGAGCGGCCGCTCGTCATCGACTGTCATGATTGCCGGCCGCCGGTTTGTCCGTCGGCCATTTCCCGCTTGTTACAATACCGCGCCATGGACAATCTGATTCAGACCATCGTCGTCTACGCCCTGCCGGTGATCTTCGCGATCACCCTGCACGAGGCCGCGCACGGCTACGCCGCGCGCCTGCTCGGCGACAACACCGCCTACGCGCTCGGCCGCGTGTCGTTCAACCCGATGCGCCACATCGATCCGATCGGCACCATCGTGATGCCGCTGGTGCTGTACTTCCTGACCAGCGGCGCCTTCCTGTTCGGGTATGCCAAGCCCGTGCCGGTCGCGTTCCGCAACCTGCGCAATCCGCGCTGGGGCAGCCTGTGGGTGTCGGCGGCGGGGCCGGCCTGCAACTTCGTGCAGGCGCTGGTCTGGGGCTTCGTGTCGATCGGCCTGGCGGCCGCCTCGGTCGACGAGCCCTTCTTCACGCGCATGGCCGCGGCCGGCGTCGGCGTCAACCTGGTGCTGGGCGTGCTGAACCTGTTTCCCCTGCCGCCGCTCGATGGCGGGCGCGTGCTCACGGCGCTGCTGCCGCCCAAGCAGTCGATCGCGCTGTCGAAGATCGAGCCTTACGGTTTCATCATCGTCCTGCTGCTGATCATGACGGGCCTGCTGACGAAGTTCTGGCTGCGGCCGGGCGTCGGCATCGGCTACAGCATCGTGACGGCCATCCTGACTCCCTTTGCCTCGCTTTTCTAAAACACAATCATGTTCCCCGATCGTATCTTTTCCGGCATGCGTCCCACCGGGTCGCTCCACCTCGGCCATTACCATGGCGTGCTGAAGAACTGGGCGAAGCTGCAATCCGAATACCCGTGCTTCTTCTGCGTGGTCGACTGGCATGCGCTGACCACCCACTACGAAACGCCCGAGGTGATCGAGAAGAACGTCTGGGAAGTGCTGATCGACTGGATCGCGGCCGGCATCGATCCGGCCCAGGCCACGCTGTTCATCCAGAGCAAGGTGCCGGAGCACGCCGAGCTGGCGTTGCTGCTGGGCATGAGCACGCCGCTGGGCTGGCTCGAACGCGTGCCGACCTACAAGGAGCAGATCGAGAAGCTCAAGGACAAGGATCTCTCGACCTACGGCTTCCTCGGCTACCCGGTGCTGATGGCCGCCGACATCCTGCTGTACCGCGGCTCGCTGGTGCCGGTCGGCGAGGACCAGGTGCCCCACGTCGAGATGACCCGCGAGATCGCGCGCCGCTTCAACTACCTGTACGGCCGCGAGGCCGATTTCGAGGAGAAGGCGCTGGAGGCGGCCAAGAAGCTCGGCGGCAAGCGCGCCAAGCTCTATCGCGAACTGCGCAACGCCTACCAGCAGGAAGGCGACGACGAGGCGCTCGAGCAGGCGCGCGCGATGTTGCAGGAATCGCAGAGCCTGTCGATGAGCGATCGCGAGCGGCTGTTCGGCTACCTGGAAGGCGCGCGCAAGATCATCCTGGTCGAGCCGCAGGCGCTGCTGACCGAAGCCTCGCGCATGCCGGGCCTGGACGGCGGCAAGATGTCGAAGTCCTACGGCAATACCATCGGCCTGCGCGAGGATGCCGAGACCATCACCAAGAAGGTCCGCACCATGCCGACCGATCCGGCGCGCGTGCGCCGCACCGATCCGGGCGACCCGGAAAAGTGCCCGGTCTGGCAGTTCCACCTGGTCTATTCGGACGAACCCACGCGCGAGTGGGTGCAGAAGGGCTGCAAGTCGGCCGGCATCGGCTGCCTGGACTGCAAGCAGCCGGTGGTCGAGGGCATCCTGCGCGAACAGCAGCCGATGCTCGAGCGCGCGCAGAAGTACATGGACGACCCGTCGCTGCTGCGCGCGATCGTCGCCGACGGTTGCGACAAGGCACGCAAGCACGCGGTCGAGACCATGCGCGACGTGCGTGACGCGATGGGCCTGTCGTACAACTGAGCGGCGCGCGGCGATGACCACGATTCCAGTCCACGGTGACGCGAGCAGCGCGAGCGGCATGAGCGAGGCAAGCGCCTCGCCGGCCGAGCGGCCGAGCGCGGCGCCGTCTCGCTGGGTGGCCGGCTGGTCGCACCTGGTGCCCGCCGGCGGCGCGGTGCTCGACGTGGCGGCCGGCAACGGCCGCCACGCGCGCTGGTTCGCCTCGCGCGGGCACCCGGTGCTCGCGCTCGATCGCGATCCCGAGGCGCTGGCCGCGCTCGGCGCCCTGGCGGGCGTCGAGTCACGCGCCGCCGACATCGAGGGCGCGCCCTGGCCGCTGGCCGACACGGCGCGCTTCGCGGCGGTGGTCGTCACGCATTATCTGCATCGCCCGTTGCTGCCGAGGCTGGTCGCCTCGGTCGCGCCGGGCGGCGTGCTGCTCTACGAAACCTTCGCGCGCGGCAACGAAACGCTCGGCAAACCGTCCAATCCCGCATTCCTGCTGACGCCGGGCGAACTGCTCGACACCGTGCGCGGCGAGTTGCGCGTGATCGCGTTCGAGGACGGTTTCGTCGACGGCACACGGCCCGCCTTCGTGCAGAGAATCTGCGCGGTGCGCGAGCAGGGGGAGGGATTCCCGCGTTACGGACTGACCGGGTAATCCGCTACAATCGACGTTTATTGGGTTTACTTTCATTGCGTTTCATGGCTAACGGCACTCAAGACGGTATTCAATTCAGCGGCAGCATGCCCGCGATCGTGACCCCGATGCTCGAAGACGGCAGCCTCGATCTGCCGGCCTTCCGCAAGCTGGTCGACTGGCATATCGAAGAAGGGACGGATGCGCTCGTGGTGGTCGGCACCAGCGGCGAATCGGCCACCTTGTCAGTCGACGAGCACGTGCTCACGATCAAGACGGCGGTCGAGCACGCGGCCAAGCGCATCCCGATCATCGCGGGCGCGGGCGGCAATTCCACGGCCGAGGCGATCGAGCTGACGCGCCAGGCCAAATCGGTCGGCGCCGACGCCACCCTGCAGGTCGTGCCGTATTACAACAAGCCGACCCAGGAAGGCATCTACCGCCACTTCCTCGCGATCGCCGAGGCGGTCGAGCTGCCGGTGATCCTCTACAACGTGCCCGGCCGCACCGTCGCGGACATGGCCAACGAGACCATCCTGCGCTGCGCGCAGGTGCCGGGCATCGTCGGCGTGAAGGACGCGACCGGCAACATCGATCGGGCCGCGCAGCTGATCAAGGCCGCGCCGCAAGGCTTCGGCATCTACAGCGGCGACGATCCCACCGCGATCGCGCTGATGCTGCTGGGCGGCCACGGCAATATCTCGGTGACCGCCAACGTCGCGCCGCGCGCGATGAGCGAGCTGTGCCGCGCGGCGATCGCCGGCGACGCGAAGACGGCGCGCGAGATCCACATGAAGCTGCTGTCGCTGCACAAGCACCTGTTCGCCGAGGCGAACCCGATTCCGGTGAAGTGGGCGCTGCAGGAAATGGGCAAGATTCGCGGCGGCATTCGCCTGCCGCTGACGGCGCTCGACGAGCGCTATCACGATGTCGTGCGCGGCGCGCTGCGCGAAGCCGGCATCGCTTGACCGACACGAACGGCCGCGCTCGCGGCCGTTCGCGCTTTCCGACCCATCCCGATTTCACCCGGCCCGCCGGTATCGCGCGTGACCCGCGTTTAGCAAGACGAAGGATTTCATGAAACATTTCGCCTTTTCCTCCCGCGCACTCCAAGCGTCCGTGGTGGCGCTCGCGCTCGGCGCGCTGGCCGGTTGCGACACGCTGAACGACTACCTCGCACCGGACCGGGTCAACTACAAGTCGACCGGCTCGGCGCCGCCGCTGGCGGTGCCCAAGGACCTGACCTCGGTGCCGGTCAATCCCTCGTACATCGCGCCGCCGACCAACGCCGGCCTGGGCTCGGCGCCGCAGCGCGCGCTCACGCCGGCCGGCAACGCGACCGAAGGCCAGCCGAGCGCGCAGGATCCCTACGGCATGCACGTCGAGCGCGACGGCGACCGCCGCTGGCTGGTGGTCGATGGGCGCACGCCCGAGCAGCTCTGGCCGCAGTTGAAGGATTTCTGGACCGACAACGGCTTCGCGCTCAAGACCGATGCGCCGACCACCGGCATCCTCACCACCGACTGGGCCGAGAACCGCGCCAACATCCCCGACGACTGGTTCCGCAACACCATCGGCCGCGTGATCGACTTCGCCTACTCGTCGGGCACGCGCGACAGCTTCCGCACGCTCGTCACGCGCGGCGCCGACGGCTCGACCGACATTTCCATCACGCACAGCGCGATGGAGGAAGTGCTGACGGGCCCGCAGGGCGGTGATTCCTCGCGTTGGGTCGAGCGTCCGCGCAACCCGGTGCTGGAGGCCGTGTTCCTGGCCAAGCTGATGGAGAAGTTCGGCCTGACCGAAGCCCAGGCCAAGCAACTGTTGACCGACGCGCGGCCCGCCACTGCGGCGGCCAAGGTAGTCGACACGAGCTCGGGCGCGCCCACCCTGGATCTGTCCGAATCCTTCGACCGCGCCTGGCTGCGCGTGGGCCTCGCGCTCGACCGCACCAACTTCGCGGTCGACAACCGCGATCGCCAGAAGGGCGTCTACACGGTGCGCTACGCGAATTCCTCGGAGGAGCTCAAGCGCGAAGGCCTGTTCGGCAAGCTGTTCTACGGCGGCGCGACGGCCGCCAAGCCGGGCAAGGAATTCTTCGTCAGCGTGCGCGCCAACGGCGATGCGAAGACCCAGGTCGCGGTGGTCGACGCGAACGGCCAGGCCGACACCTCGACCGATGCGCAGCGCATCATCACGCTGCTGCACACGCAGCTGAACTGAGGCCGTGCGCTTCACGAGCCTCGGCAGCGGCAGCGAGGGCAATGCGCTGGTCGTCGAGGCCTCGTCGGGCACCACGACCACGCGCGTGCTGCTCGACTGCGGTTTCTCCGCGAAGGAACTCGACCGGCGCCTCACGCGCGTTGGGCTCGGCTCCGGCGAGCTCGACGCGATCCTCATCACCCACGAGCACAGCGACCATATCGGCAGCGCGCTGACGGTCGCCAGGCGCTTCGGCATCCCGTTGTTCATGAGCTGGGGCACCGCGAAGGCGGTCGGCGCCGACAGCGCCGCGGTCGACCTGCACGTGCTGTGGGGCGACGAAACCACGCCGATCGGCGATCTCCAGATCCTTCCCTACACGGTCCCGCACGATGCGCGGGAGCCACTGCAATTCGTGTTTTCCGATGGCGCCGCGCGGCTCGGCGTGCTGACCGATGCGGGCATGTCGACGCCGCATCTGTGCGGCGTGCTGAGCGGCTGCGACGCGCTGGTGCTGGAGGCGAACCACGATGCCGAGATGCTGGCCAAGGGCCGTTATCCGGCCTCGTTGAAGGCACGCATCGGCGGCTCGCTCGGGCACCTCAGCAATGCCGCGGCGGCCGACATCCTGGCCTCGCTCGACCGGGGCCGCCTGCGGCACCTGGTGGCCGCGCATCTGAGCCAGGAGAACAACCAGCCCGAGCTGGCGCGGGCCGCCCTGGCGGCGGTGCTGGGCTGCGCGCAGGAGGAGGTGGGGGTGGCTTCGCAGGACGACGGCTTCGACTGGCTGAGCCTGAGCTAGGCGCAATCTCGTCGACTCGTCCCGGCCTGCGTACTAGGCCTGCGTATCGAGGGAGAACGCGACGCAGAAAATGCAGGCGAAAAAAAACCGGCCCCAGGGCCGGTTTTTCGTATCAGCGTGAGCTGATCCCAGCTTACTGGCTCGCGCCCGAAGCCGGAGCAGCGGCCGATGCGCCAGCGTCCGAAGCCGGAGCGGCAGCAGCCGATGCAGCGTCGCTCGCAGCAGCAGCCGTGCTCGATGCAGCGTCCGAAGCAGCCGCGGCAGCCGACGAAGCAGCCGAAGCGGCTGCCGATGCGTCGCTAGCAGCCGACGAAGCAGCTTGGTCCGAGCTCTTGTTGCAAGCAGCGAGTGCAACGGCGGCCAACAGCGAAGCTACGAGGAGGGATTTCTTCATGATCACGTCCTTTTATGGTTAAAGGTAAGCAACAGCGCGAAACAATACCGGTAATGTGCTCCAACACCGACCTGGGCCGCTGTGGAGATGCACTGCCAGAGCGTGAATCTTCCCTACGGCTTGGGCGGAAATTATATGCACTTTCCTATCGACCGTCGACAAATGCGGGGTCAATACGTTGTCTTTCCCATACAAGTTTGGCCTGTATGAGCGTCCTGCCAGGATAAGCCGACTGCAGCTCACCCCAGCCTGATCCAGCCCGCACAATACCACTCGTGAAGCAAAGCTGTCATGAGGGGGTGCCGGGAGTGTGTTACAAAGCGTTTCGCCTCCAGATAGCGTCGATCGGCCAGTTCCGACAGCCATTTCGAGCTGCCCGAGAGCGGATTTTCTTCGCCATTGATGAAGTACGAGCGCGCGTTATACATCAATGCCGCTTTCCTGTCGAGACGAATCCCGCGAAGGCTTGCCTGTGCGACGAAATCGTCCTCGTCGAGGGGATCGTCCGGGGCGTCGAACACCACGTTCGATTTCGGTTCGCTCAGGTAGCTGCCGAGGAAGGCCTCGATGTCGCGCGGGCTCCAGCGAATGCCGTTCAGGATGGTCGCCACGCGTTCGACCAGGGCCTCGGGCAGCTCGGCGGGGCGCGTCACGGCGGGCTGCTTCGGGTCGCGATACAGCTCGCCCGCGCGCGGGCTCTGTCGCAGCGCACCACGCTCGGCCAGATAGTAGAGGAACTGCCCCGTCAGTTCGCCCGCCGACGGCGCGCGAAAGCCGATCGAGCAGGTCATGCATTCGCCCTCGGCGATGCCGTCGTGCGCGATGTGCGGCGGCAGGTAGAGCATGTCGCCCGGCTCCAGCACCCATTCCTCGGTCGGCTCGAAATGCTGGAGCACCTTCAGCGGCAGATCCTCGCGCAGCGTCAGGTCCTTCTGCGCGCCGATGCGCCAGCGGCGCTTGCCATGCACCTGCAGCAGGAATACATCGTACGAATCGAAGTGCGGGCCGACGCCGCCGCCATCGGTTGCGTACGAGATCATCAGGTCGTCCAGGCGCGCGTCGGGGATGAAGCGGAAGCGCTCGAGCAGGGCGCGCGCGGCATCGTCGTGCAGGTCCACGCCTTGCACCAGCAGGGTCCACTCGCGCTTGCTCACGGGCGGCAGCGCGCCGTCCTCGAAGGGCCCCTGTTCCAGTTGCCATCTGTTACGAAAATGCGTGATCAGACGCGATTCCGTATCGTAGTCGGCAGCCAGTTCGAACAGCGCGTCGCGCGACAGCGGCGGCACGATATCGGGGATCGCCTGGCGGATCAGCAGCGGCTTTTTCTGCCAGTGGCGGCGCATGAATTGCGACGGCGTCAACTGGCCGAGCAGCGGGGTGGGCGTATCGGGGTGGGGGGCGCCGGATTCGTTCTGGATCGGGGCTCGCGCGCGGTTTGCCGGTTCGGCTTCGGACCGTTGGGACATCGTATAATGCGGCTGGAAATTTGGAGATTTGGATGAAAATCGCAAAAAACACCGTCGTCTCGGTGACTTACAAGCTGTCGGATACGGAAGGCAATCTGATCGAGGAAAGCGACGAGCCGATGATCTATCTGCACGGCGGCTATGATGGCACGTTCCCCAAGATCGAGGAACAGCTCGACGGTCAGGAAACGGGTTACGAAGCGCAGATCCAGCTCGAGCCGCAGGACGCGTTCGGCGATTACGATCCCGAGCTGGTGAAGATCGAGCCGCGCGACCGTTTCCCCGAGCCGCTCGAAGTCGGCATGCAGTTCGAAGGCACGCCGGAAGACGGCGACGAGGAAGTCGATTCGCTGATCTACACGGTCACCGACATCGCCGAGGACAAGGTCGTGCTCGACGGCAATCATCCGCTGGCCGGCATGGCGCTGCGTTTCGCGCTGACCGTCAAGGACGTGCGCGCCGCCACCGAGGACGAGATCGAGCACGAGCACGCGCATGGCGCCGAAGGGCTCGAGATCGTCGACGAGGATGAGGACGACGAGGACGGCGAGGAGCCGACCCAGGGTCGCACGCTGCACTGATCGATGGAAGAACGGCCGGCATTTGCCAGCCGTTTTGCTTTTGCGCCGCCGGCTTGATTGCTGCCGGCGGCCGCCGGTTTCGCTCAGTAGCCGCCGTCGGGCATCGAGGCGGGCTGGCCGTCAGGCGCCGACGCCGGCGGCAGGATGGGCGGATTGCCCGTCGAGGCCGGTTGCGGCGGCAAGCCGCTCGAGGCTGGATCGGGCAATTCCGGCAAGGCCGGGATCTCCGGCATCTGGGGCAAGGGCGTGTCGTCATGCGACGCGGCCGGCAGGGCGGGCGGCACCGGCAGGTTGCTCGGCACCTCCTGCAATCCCACTCCGAACATCGGCCGTCCGGCCGGATTCACCGTGACCCTGACCCATTGCACCAGCCGCTCGCGCGGCGCGATCGCGATGCGCGTCAGGTTCGCCACCCGATCTCCTTTCTCGTCATGCAGCGGCTGGTCGATACGAAAGCCGGCGCGCAGCGCTTCGTCGCCGGCGTGGATCACCAGGATCGTGCCGCGGAAGGTTTGCGCCGCCTTCACCAGCGCGCGCTTGAACTCCAGGAAGCCGTCGCGCGCGCGAGCGCGCCCGAAGCGCAGCCAGGCGAAGCGTTCGCGCTCGTAATGCTCGAACTGCGGATCGGCTTCGATGACGATGACCAGCGCGCGCGCGTTGCGGCGCTTGGCGGTTTCGGCGGCGTGATCGATCCAGAACGCGCTGGCGATCGCGCGATCCTCGAATTCGCCATTGCGCCCGCCGGCCGTCAGGTAGCGATTGTTCGGCGAAGGCGCGTTGAGCGCCACGAATACCACGTCGCCCTGGGTCCAGCGGATGTTCTCGCGAAATGGCCTGAAGCGTGCCACCTCGCTTTCGCGCGTGAGCGGCAGGGGCGTCTGGCCGAAGGATTCGGAATCGGCGAGGAAGGTCTGGCGCAGGTAGTCGAGGCGCTCGACCGCGTCGTAGCCGCCGTTTTCCTTCAGCGCGCAGGCGGCCCAGTCGGCCTGGCCCGGCACGTAGAACACGGGCACGCGCGAGGCCTTGAACAGCGCGATGCGCGTGTCGTAGATGCCGTCGCGGCAGGCCTCGTGCGCGCCCTTCAGGTTGCCGTCGTAGATCGCGAAGGCGACCGAGCGATCGCGCGAGATGGCATCGAGCAGGCGTGCCGCGGCCGGTTCGTCGGCCGGGCTGTTGATCGCGCCGCTCAGTACCGCGAAGGCGTAGCCGCGCCCGGCCACGCGCGCCGTTGCCGAGGCGGCGGGCGCGGCAGCGGTGGTGGTGGTCAGCGTGGCCAGCAGCAGCGCGGCCGCGGCCATCGCGACGGCGATGCCGAAACGTGGCGCGGGCGCGCCACGCGGGTTCGCCAGCGGCGGCGGATCAGTGCGCCAGGTCATCGTCCGCCTGCCGGGCGGCGAGGGTTTGCAGTTCGTAGAGCAGGTCGAGTGCCTCGCGCGGCTTGAGGTTGTCCGGGTCGATCTCGCGCAGGCGCACGAGTGCCGGATGCGGCGCGGCCGGTGCTGCCGGTTCGCGTGCCTCGGGCAGGTCGAAATCGGGCTCGTCGTCGTAGGCGGGCGGCGGCGCGGCGAACAGGTCGAGCTGCGGTGTCGGCTGGCCGGCGGATTGCTGTTCGAGGTGCGCGAGATGCTTGCGCGCGGCGCGGATCACGGCGGGCGGCACGCCGGCGAGCTGCGCGACCTGCAGGCCGTAGCTCTGGTTGGCCGGGCCGTCGTTGACGGCGTGCAGGAACACGATGCCGTGGCCGTGCTCGACCGCCGACAGGTGGACGTTGGCCGCGTGCGGGAATTCCACCGGCAACTGCGTCAGCTCGAAGTAGTGCGTGGCGAACAGCGTGTAGCAGCCGTTGTTCGAGAGCAGGTGACGCGCGATCGCCCAGGCCAGCGCGAGGCCGTCGAAGGTCGAGGTGCCGCGGCCGATCTCGTCCATCAGCACCAGGCTTTGCGGCGTCGCGTCGTTGAGGATCGCGGCGGCCTCGGTCATCTCGACCATGAAGGTCGAACGGCCGCCGGCCAGGTCGTCGGCGGCGCCGATGCGCGTGAAGATCCGGTCGATCGGGCCGAAGCAGGCTGACTTCGCCGGCACGTAGCTGCCGACGTAGGCCATCAGCGCGATCAGCGCGGTCTGCCGCATGAAGGTCGACTTACCGCCCATGTTCGGGCCGGTGATCAGCAGCAGCTTGCGCTCGTTGCCGAGCCGGCAGTCGTTGGCGATGAACTGCTCGACCTGCGCCTCGACCACCGGATGGCGGCCCTGTTCGATCTCGATGCCGACCTCGTCGGAGAAGCGCGGCGCCACCCAGTCCAGCGCGCGGGCGCGTTCGGCGAAGGCGCAGAGCAGGTCCAGCTCGGCCAGCGCTCCGGCCACGCGCTGGCATTCCTCGATATGCGGCAGCAGCGACTGCAGCAGCGCGTCGTAGAGCGCGCGCTCGCGCGAGAGCGCGCGCTCCTGCGCCGATAGCGCCTTGTCCTCGAAGGTCTTCAGCTCGGGCGTGATGTAGCGCTCGGCGTTCTTGAGGGTCTGGCGGCGGCGGTAGTCGTCGGGGACCTTGTCGGTCTGGCCGCGCGTGACCTCGATATAGAAGCCATGCACCTTGTTGTATTCGACGCGCAGGTTCGCGATGCCGGTGCGCGCGCGTTCGCGTGCTTCCAGGTCGATCAGGAACTGGCCGCAGTTCTCGGAGATGTCGCGCAGCTCGTCGAGTTCGGCGTCGTAGCCGCGCGCGATCACGCCGCCGTCGCGCACCATCGCGGCCGGCTCGGGGGCGACCGCGCGCGTGAGCAGGTCGGCGCAGCCGGCCGGCGGTTCCAGCGCGGCTTCCAGGCGCGCGAGCGCGCTCGCTTGCTGGGCGATCGGCGTGATGCGCGCGCGCAGCTCGGGCAGCGAAGTGAAGGTGTCGCGCAGGCTGGAGAGGTCGCGCGGGCGCGCCGACAGCAGGGCCAGGCGCCCGGTGATGCGCTCCACGTCGGCGACCTGGCGCAGCGCGCCGCGCAGGCTGTCGAGGCTGGCGTCGCCCGCTGCCTCGAGCAGGGCGCCGATCGCTTGCTGGCGTGCCTGCGCGGCCACCGAGGCGCGCGGCGGATGGTGCAGCCAGTGGCGCAGCAGGCGGCTGCCCATGGTGGTGCCGCAGGTGTCGAGCAGCGAGTAGAGCGTCGGCGATTCGGTGCCGCGCAGGGTTTCGGTCAGTTCGAGGTTGCGGCGCGTGGCTGGATCGAGGCCGATGTATTCGGATTCCGTCTCGACCTTCAGGCTGCGCACGTGGCGCAGCTGCTGGCCCTGCGTGGAGGCGGCATACAGCAGCAGGGCGCCGGCCGAGCCGCAGGCGCTGGTCAGCGAGTGCGCGCCGAAGCCTTCGAGGCTGGCGACGTCGAGCTGGCTGCACAGGCGCTGGGTGCCCGAGGCGATGTCGAAGTGCCAGGCCGGCACGCGCGTGACCGCGCCGGCGCCGACCGGCACGGCCTCGATAGCCGCGTCGGCGGCGAGGATTTCGGCCGGGCGGATCCGCTCGAGCGCCGCGCCCAGTTCGTCGGGCGCGATTTCCGCGAGCCGCAACGCGCCGCTGGCGAGGTTGAGCCAGGCGAGGCCCACGTTGGTGAGCACGCCGCGCTTGTTGTGGCCCAGGCTCAGCGCGAGCAGGTAGACGTCGGCCTTGTCGGAGAGCAGGGCGGCGTCCGTCAGCGTGCCCGGCGTGACCACGCGCACCACCTTGCGCTCGACCGGGCCCTTCGAGGTGGCGGGGTCGCCGATCTGCTCGCAAATCGCCACCGATTCGCCGAATTTCACCAGCTTCGCCAGGTATTGCTCGACCGCGTGATGCGGCACGCCGGCCATCTTGATCGGGTTGCCGCCCGAGGCGCCGCGCTGCGTCAGGGTCAGGTCGAGAAGACGCGAGGCTTTTTCGGCGTCGTCGTAGAACAACTCGTAGAAGTCACCCATCCGGTAGAAGACGAGCGTATCCGGATGTTCGCTCTTGATGCGCAGGTACTGCTGCATCATGGGCGTGTGGTTGGTCGTGACGTCGGTGGATTGCGTGCTCATTTGGCCGGGAGAAGTTGCTTTAGCGAGGGAGTTTACCAGTGGGCTGGGGAAGGGGCGCGGAGTTGGCCGTTTGGCCGGGTGGCGGGGGGGAGTGAGAGAGCTGGCGGGCTGACCGTGCTGCTTCGAGGCGGCGGCTACGTCGGGGCTGGAAATGCGTAACCGGCGCATGTCGACGAGTCGCCCGAAGATGTGCCGGCGGGCGGATCTGTCGGTGGAAAAGACGATCGCGCTGAAAGGGTTCAAGGAAGGGGTGGATGGGGAGTTTCTGATCGAGGCGGTCGAACACACATTCGCCTCGCGGGGCTGGATCACGGTGGTGACATTGAACGGAGGGAACAAGGGCAAGGCGAAGGTCGGGCACAAGAAGAAGTCGGGCAAGAAGATCGATCTGGTGGTGCCGGCGCCGACGTAACGCGCCACGCGAGAACGATGCAGGCCGCTCACGGGCAACCGGAGCGGCCTTTCTTTTTTCAACGGGGGTGGGATGGGTGACGAGAAGCAGGAGGGGCTGGCGGTACAGATCGCCACGCTCACGCAGCAGATGCGATCGGTCGCGGCGAGCGTGGAGGACATCAAGCGATCGGTGCAGCCGTTCGCGGATCTCGATCGCGGATTCGCCGAGATGCGCGTGCGGGCGGAATCGGTGCGCGAGGACGTCGGGCTGCTGTGGGCGCGATCGCAGGCCGAGGAGCGTGCGCGCCTCGACCAAGCCGGCGATATCGCCGAGGTGGACCGGAAGGTCGACGCGATGAGGAACCGGGCAACGGGCGCGGTCTGGGTGCTCGGCATCGGTCTCGGGGCGGTGCAAGCCTTCGTCGTCGGCTCGATCGTCTGGGTATTCACGCACGTCAACGAGGCGGACGTGCTTAATCGACTGCAACAGCAGCGTATCGAAACGCTGGAACTGGCCATTGGCCGAGGGGGAAAGCCATGAATGTCACGGCGAAGATCGACGCGCTGATCGGGCGCGAAGGCGGTTTCTCGAACGATCCGAACGATCGCGGGAACTGGTATCTCGGGAAGCTGGAGGGGACGATGTGGGGCGTGACGGCCGCCGAGGCGCGGGCGAACGGCTACCTCGGTGTGATGAAGGACATGCCGCGCGCGACGGCCGTCGCCATCTACGCGTCGCGTTACTGGTCGCGGCCGAAGTTCGACCAGATCGACGCGATCTCGACGACGCTGGCCGAGAAGCTGTTCGATATCGGCGTGAATGCCGGGCCGGCCACCGGGGTGAAGTTCATGCAGCGGGCGCTCAACGTGCTGAACCAGGGCGGCAAGGCGTTCCCGGACATCGCGGCGGATGGCGGGATTGGCCCGATGACCCTCGCGGCGCTGAAGGCGTTCCTGCAGCAGCGGGGGGCGGACGGGCATCGCGTGCTGTACGGCATGATCGCCGCGCAGCAGTCAGTGTTCTACATCGAGCTGGCCGAGCGCCGCCCGGAAAACGAGGCGTTCGAGTATGGCTGGCAACTCAACCGTGCGCTGGGGGTGTAAGCATGCTCGACATTCTGAAAACGGTGGCGCCCTGGCTCGTTACGGCATTGACGGGTGGCGTGCCGGGCGTGGCGGCCATGGCCGCCTCGGCGATCGCTGACCGGCTCGGCCTGGGCGATGGCACGGTCGAGGCGGTGACGTCGGCCCTGTCCGGCCAGTCGATCACGCCCGAGCAGCTACTCACGCTGAAGCAGGCCGACGCAGACTTCGAATTGAAGATGCGGCAGGCGGGCTTCGCGCATGCGGAGAATCTGGCCGGGATCCAAGTGCAGGCCGACAAGATCGCGGCCGACGATCGCGCGAGCGCCCGGCAGTATGCGGCGTCCGAGCACGATCACACGGCTCGCAACCTGGCCTACATGTACACGGTCGCGCTCTTCGTGGTGATCGGGCTGGAGTTCTATCTGGCGATCGGCGAGATCCGGATGCCCGATGTCGTGAAAAGCACGCTCGACACGCTACTCGGCGTGCTGATCACGATGGTGATCGGCTCGAAGGAGTATTTCTTCGGATCGTCGTCACGGGCGGATAAGCAGACGGCGGAGATCACGCGGTTCGCGGTCTCGCCGGACATTACCGTCAGTGCAGGCGTGGCGCGAGGAGGGGAGGCAGACAAGTCACTTTGATCGCGCGCAAGCGCTGAAGAAGAACAGGGCGGCCGGTTGACGTGCTGTAACACGTCGACCAGCCGCCTTTCCACTGTGTATGCCAGTGAATTAGCCAAGGCCCTGTTACCTACCGGTAGGCGGGCCGGATTCTACACCAAGTTTAAAAAAGGCTTTCACAATGGCGGAACCCATCATTCCCTGGCTCGGCGGCAAGCGTCGTCTTGCAGACATCCTGATTCCCCGTTTCCCTGCGCATGAGTGCTACGTCGAGGTGTTCGCGGGCGGGGCAGCGTTGTACTTCCTTCGGCCGCCGGCCAAGGTCGAGGTGATCAACGACATCAATGGGGAATTGATCAACCTGTATCGGGTGGTGCAGCACCATCTGGAGGAGTTTGTACGGCAGTTCAAATGGGCGCTGACGAGCCGTCAGGTGTTCGAATGGCTCAAGCAGACGGTCCCGGAAAGTCTCACCGATATCCAGCGTGCGGCGAGGTTTTACTACCTGCAGAAAAGTTGCTTTGGCGGCAAGCTGGAGGGGCAGACGTTTGGCACGAGGACAGCCGCCCCGCCGAGCTTGAACCTGATCCGGCTGGAAGAGGATCTATCGGCGGCGCATCTGCGGCTTTCCGGTGCGTATATCGAGCGTCTGGATTGGGCCGAGTGCATCGATCGATACGATCGCCCGCATACGCTGTTCTACTTGGATCCGCCGTATCTCGACACGGCCGGCTACGGCGTTGCGTTTCCGTTCGAGCAATACGAGAGGATGGCCGAGCGCTTGCGGACGCTCAAGGGCCGGGCGATCGTGAGCCTGAATGATCACCCTGAGATCCGGCGGGTGTTCGATGGATTCCACATCGAGACGGTGCCGATCCAGTACACGGTTGGCCTGGAGACCGCGAGCCGCCATGAGGTGATCATTTCGAGCTGGGATGTCGGCGCCGAGCCGACAGGGTTGTTCTAAGGCGTGGCGCGAGCGGGGCGGCCCGCTCGCGCGATGTCATTACGCCTGGGCTCGACGGGTTCGAGCGCGGCCGATTGCGACGTTTGCGATCCAGACAAGCAGGCCGCAAACGATGATTGACGCGATCAGTATCGCCAGCATGCCGAGCGTCGGTAGGTCGTCAGGGTTCGCGAATTCTTCGCGGCCGGTTATGTGCAGTAGCACGCGCAGCGCGTGATCCATCCACTCGGGCATGTTTCCGGCTCGGCTGATGATGAATGTCCCGAGCACCCACCCGCCGGCCAGCGTGACAACGACGTTCAGCGCGATCAGTCCGATCTTCTTCATTTCACGTCAACCGTTCCGTATGCCTTGAACGTCGATCCCGGGACCGGCAGGTCGGCGCCATTCTTCCGGAGATATTCGGCGAGGCGATCGAATGTCGTCGGGTTCGTGACGGTAATGCAGCCTTCGCTTAGGCGAAGCTGCCCCATCGGATGCAGCCGAAACTGGCCGCGTTTGACGTTTCCGACGTAAGTCGAATCTCCCGTGGAGGCGTTCCACAACATGAACCATTTTGTATGGTCGGTGGTGCCAATGCCATATTTACCAATTGCATCATGAAACCATCCCAAGCGTCCGCCTGACTGACGATCAACGATGTAGTAGGTTCCTTTGGGGATAGGCCCGACCCCTTCGATGCCAGTGGCATTGGGGTTGTCTCGACCGCTCTTGGTGCCTGAGAAAGCCGAAACCATCCCGAACCCAGGGCAGTTCAGAGTCGATGTGGTCTTTCCGTTTAAATCAAATGTGCAGCGTATCGGCATCGTTATTCCTTCTTCTGGGCCTCGGGTCCGCGAAGTGTACACGGCGTCGAGACCCCACCGGCCTCGCAAAATCTACAGGTGCCGTGCTCTTCCTCAGTATCGGTTACGGTCGAGTTCTGCCTCTAAAGCGCCGTAGCAGCCTCACGCTGGGCGAGGCTGGCGCCTCTTCTTGCGCTGCGCGCTAGCTTGGCGAATTTCCGAAGATTTTGGCGCAAGCGAACTGCCCCCAGAACTAGGCGCTGTTCGAGGGTTAGGCGTCTTGCGTTTGCTGACTTTTGCATTGCTCCTGCACGCATCTCCAGATGCTAGGCTAATCCGTTAGATAACTGTCGTTCATTTCGGGATGGGCAACGAAACGCTTAGTCTGAAAGTAAAGCAGACCTACTTCCTTCGGTGCCGCGTCTAGCATATCAAGTATTTTATTAATCCGGGTACATTGCTCGGCATTGACATAGAAGCGATGGTCTTCTAGCCAGTTTCGAGGGTCATGGAAATTATCGAGAGTTGCCGCTTCAAGTGCGGCAACCTGATGCTCGATCCTTGAGCGACTGACCAAGCGTCGGATTTGAGGGATTATATCGACCGTGCGGTCATCTGAAACAACAATCGCCAGCCTGCGAAACTCGCCCGTCTGAACATAGCGTATCCCTGAGTTGTAGCGAGAGCCCCGCGAGGGGGTGCATTGATCGGTAGCCTCGCCATCGAGAATGATACCGACAGCGTGACATATCCCATCGGGGGCAAGCAGCATCGTACCGTCGATGCCGCTGAAACTGCGAAGCAATGATTCTGTCAGTCGGGTTGGCTCAATTCGAGTTCCTTGTTTGCCAAGCCGATAAGCTTCACTCAAAGCATCTTCCGCAACGACAATCATACTGCCGTGTTCTTGATGTATCTGAACCGTCATAAGGTTCCAGAGATGCAATCCATCTTCCTGCGAGGCTTTTGGAAAGAGCCTGGCATAGTTGGCGAGGAAAGCAATCTTGTCGAAGGGTTCCTGAGGGAGTCTAGGTACGCCGTAGTGGCTGCGGAAAAGTATCTGATCTCCGCATCGCAACTCCCAATGGTAGTGATCAATGAAGGCTGCCGTAAATGCGTCTTGCGACTCGTATGCGTTGTGCGAATCCTTCAATTTCCCGAGGCCGTAGATTTGTCGGCTGTCGGCGATGATCCCAACGCCTGTGGTGGCCATCTGTAGAACTTTCCGAACCCATCTTGGCTCACGGAACGACACGGGGTCGGAAAATCTGGCGAGGAATTCGACACATTCGTTCTCAGGATTGACCAGGATAAGGTTGCCGACACCCTTTACTCCCTCGTACATCAGCGAGGAGACAAGGTTCAGCGAGTCAAAAAGACTGGTATGAAAGTACTGGCGTTCGATCGAAAGCCCTGGTGTATGCAGAAAGCCCTGCGCTCCCACGCGTACGACCTCCTCGGCGCTCCTCATGCTGCGATGCGTAAAGCGACCAGGATCCGGGTTATGCAATTCTTCCGTCGCTTCGTGAAGGACAGCGTGGATGGCCGCATGGATCAAGCTGCGATATCCATATCCTTGTTGCCGGCCTTCCACCGGTCTGTCCGGCAAGGGCGGGAATTGCACGAATGTGGCGTTGGGAATCTGCACGACAGGGGCGATGTAGTATTCGTTGACGCGCCTGACTTCGCCGCAAAACGACGTCACGTCGTGTGCGGTATCAAACACCTTGAGCGCCTCGCGAACCGAAATTCGCACGGAGTCGCGACGGATCCATTCCGGCTTGTCACGCATGCTGGCTGCGTCACCGTAAAAAATGTTCTGAAGGTCATGGTTTTTAAAGGTCGACTCCACGGAATCGAGCAGACCGTTGAATAGGCTCAGCGGCCACTGCCCATCCTCCGGCTCCACGCAGACCGGATTCCGACTCCCGCTTCCGGGATTGCGGGCACCGACGAGAAGCACCTCAGCCTCCGCCGGCGCTCCAAGGAGCTTCAGCACCTCGCGCGCTAGAGATCGAATGCGGATCCGGTAGCTGCTCTGGTATCCCCACATGAAAAGGTTAATGGTGCGGCCAGCCATTGTGGCTCCTGAATTTGTTGACAATGCTGCTCTTGCAACGGATTGTTTAGCGACGATTTGCTTCACCAGGCATTCCAGTGCCTGATGGCGGTGCTGATAAATGTATCAGCGTCTGCAGAGTTCCATGAGGTGGGTGTGCCGTTTCGGAGCAAGTAGTACTGCTCATTGGCACAGACCAGTGTACTCTTGTCCGTGCCCTGCTGAATCCAATTGATGGCGTTCACGAATGAGTCTGCGTAACTGGAACCGAAGAGCTCATTGGGCACGTTGTAAAGCAGCCCCTCCAGATAGTACGATGGCGCGATGCCGGACTGCAATTCACCGTTGTCAATAAGACTGCTTCGAAGATTTTTTAAGATTCGTATCGTGGGCTTGAGCCACCCGTTGCAACCCTGGTGTTTGCGGGTCAGGTTCTCGGAATGCTGCGTGGGGTAATTTGCAATGAGTTTGCCGGCTCCGTTGAAGAAGCAGATGCCCTCGACATATTGCGTATCGTAAATGCTCCTGAATTTCCAGTACCGACGAAACTGCATGGCGGCAATTACGTCGGCTTTCCGCCGACTGCCATTCGCCGCTACGGTAATGGCCTTGTCGCCAACTATGACGTCAGATCCAAATCGACCAGTAAGCACCTTGACGACATCTTTCTTGTACTGGTCATACGCATAGGTTGCGGGAGTCAGCGCGCGCTCATACTCAGTTCGATCTTCTGGCGATAGCAATGTCAGGTCGCTGTAGTAGACGTCGTCAAGCCGTATGACCACATCGACGTCGCTTTCCGAGTAGATGTTCGTATCGTTTCCATAGGAGCCTTGCAGGAAGACATGAAAATTCCTTCCGTAATAAGCCGAATTGGCGCTCTCTAGGACATCTTTTATAGTCCGATATGTTGAAGCAGATTGCGCAATAGATCCCTGGTGAGACCAGGTTTCGAGCTGAGATTCAGGTATTCCCATCCTATACCCCGCTTACATCAGAAACTCCCTGAGTTGTACTTCGCGGGAAGCGAACGACTCGCTCCCGCGTTGTCGAAGAATGTTCAGCTTGTTCAGGTCGTGCTCCAGCAAATCGGTGGCCATCTCTGGCCGTTCGAATGTATCGTTGATGCGAATTGTTCGAATGTCGCTGAAGAGGACGTCGCGCAGCTGATCCATCGATTGCGTGTTGATCTCAAGGGTCTTTTGGAGCAGCTGTACGGCAAACCACTTCTTGGCAATACGCATGAAAATTCCGGGTTTGGGCTCTGGATAAATGCCAACGCCCACATTCACGACACGGATATCCCTACGGCATCTTTTTAACGCGGCTGTGGCATCTGCTATGGCAAAAAGGGTGGGGTTATTTGCACAGTAGCCGCCATCGATTAATTCTATTTTATCGCCAGTCTCAGTAACGACCACCTTCTTTTCAAAGAATGGATAAGCCGAACATGACGCCTGTACTGCGTCCGCCAGACTCACGCCGAACCCAGGGCGAAAGGTTCCCGTACGACCATGCGCCTGTGCCACACTCCCTTTAAAGATCAGGGGTCGTTCCGTCATCCAACGGGTCGCGACAATGCCGATACCCGTCATAACATCATCAAAGGTCTTGTCCTGGAATACTTCCTTTGCTAGTGCCTGGAGTGCAGCTGTCCTAGCAGCAGCTGACCGACTGGACATAACGCGTGGAACGTGAGCAGTATAGAGGGCGTGTATCTGATCTATTTCATAGCCAAGCACAATTAGCGCAGCAATGATTGCTCCAGTGCTTGTGCCAAATACAAGGTCAAATCTCTTGTACAGTGGGCAGCCGAGCATGCCTTCGATTTCCTTGAGCACGCCCAGCGTATAGAAACCTTTGGCGCCGCCGCCATCAAGTGCAAGCACTCGACATATATCGTCACGAGCATACTCGGTGACCAATCTGGATGGAGGGGCGTCAGGCATTGCTATTTCCTCATTGTGTTCAATAGTGGCTCCAACTCACAACAGATCTCTCGAAGGCCTGGATCCTCCTTGTCTATGGCGTTCGATTATAGCGCTGGGAGTCTGGAGCAGCCCCCTGAAACACCGGACACGGCCCTGCAAAGCCGTTTTGACGAGATCGGCCGCGGCGAGCGGGGACGGTAGAGTCGGGGCGCCTAACAGAGTCAGCTATGCGGCGTTCGGGACTCCGGCGGCTGGGCCAATCTTCACGATTTCTTGCACGATGCGTGTGCGATGTGTATCGAGGGAGGGAATCGTGCCACCGAAGGCTTGAGCGCATGCCTCGGTTGCATCGAGGAAAAACAGGCTTGAGAACATCGTCATCATTCGGGAGTAAGCCCAAGCTTCCCTTCCCATGCGGACTTGCATTTCTTGCGGCATGTCTTGGCACATGAGGTAGTGAATCGTGTCTTCGCCTGTTAGGTGACTTGCACCACTGAGGCGGTGGTAGCACTCGAAGTAGGCATCCTCCCGCCCCAAATCCTGAAATCGTTTGAGCAATTGCTTTGGCCAAGGCGAGCTAGATCGCTCCGCTGCCAATCCACAATGGGCTTCGGCACCCTCAAGATATATGGTTAGCGATCCAATTAGATCCTGACGAATGTCGATGCGATAGAGTACTTCGGGCGGAGCTTCGTCTGCAATTAGCTGCCTCCAGTCAGTGAGCTTCTTTTTGTGCTCGGATAACCAGGAATGAAGAAAGTTGAGCAACATCCCTGGATTCCCTTTCGCAGCAAGATAGGTCACATTAATAGCGCCCTCGATGACGGTGCGGCCCAGGACTTCTGAGCTTGCAGGTGACCCGGTTACACTGGCTACTAGCATTGCCTGCGCATGCTCGTACGTGCGGGAGAGTAAATTGAACAGCGTCTGTGCGCGAAAACCCACAGCCGGGGTGTCCCAGTCGATGCCCCAAACCGCCGCATACGCCTCATTCTGAGCGTCGTAAATTGCTTCAATTAACGGACCTGCTTCGCTGAGATTGAGAGCCTTGTCAATCTTGAAGGCTTTTCGAAATGCAATGATATGGTTGGTCTTCATATTGGGCTTAGGTCCAAGCGTAGCTTTGTCAGTCGCACCCCGTCAGATGAGGTGCAGATGCTGTTGCAGCATCAGGTGGTGCAAGTTGCTTTGCAACCAAACGGTGAGATTGGGGCGAAAGCCCGCAACGAGCGAGCTTTTTTAGGTGCTACAAATTTGCTATAGCCAAGGCTTGGAGCCTTGCTGGACAAGCCTTAATCTTATCATTCCATCCCCTGAACTACGGGGGTGGAGCGGACGCATGGGGCGAGTGCTCTTGTCAGAGACCAACTCCCCGATCGAGCCTGTCCCGATCATGTTGAAGAACGAAAAACATATCTCGGAGGCGGTCGATTTCATCGGACCACTCCTTTGAGGGCACTTTTTCTTTCTTGGCTTGATCAAGTAAGCGCATAATTCGGTGCTCTATTTCCCGTTGGACCTCCATATCCCGCATCGGTCGGCGCACTGCACGGTCGATGAGCTTGAGTATCGATTCGTGGGAAATGATACTGTCTGTGCTGATTTTCTTTTCGATTGACGAAATATCGGTTCTCAAATCTGCAATCGCGGAAACAATCTCTGCGAGAGTGCGATCTTCAGGATTTTCACTTCGCCTCAGTGCTTGCAGTTCAACCGAAACGGATATCGGCGATTCAATTTCGTCAGGCTGTTTCCCTAGAACGGATTTAACTTGCTTCTCAATTTCTGACTTTGCTTCTTGAACGCTATCCAAATCATGGTGGTCGACCGGAATTGTTCGCATTCCGGCAACGTCAAAAGGAATCTTCTCATCCTTTTGGATTATCTGAACTAAGGGCTTTCGAATTGCATGTCGAATAGCAAGTTCATAGAACACATTCGGATTCGAGCCCGTCAGATCCGCAATTACAAGAGGGTCTTCTACAATATGCTGTATGATTTGTGTCGTGATAAGACCCGGTTCTGAAATCTTATCCGCGCGAATCGCTTCGAAGCCATGCGCTTCGACAGCCGGCGTGATGACGTGGCGGAAAATCTGGTCAGCACGTCGTCGAACATCGCTGCCGTCCGCTCCGATCGGCGATATGACGAAGCACGGTTGTTTGTCGGCCATTTCTAGTCTCTGATGTCTATGTGTCTCATCGATCTGCCGCTATTTTGGCGCAGATCACCCGGTGCTCGCGATTGTATAGCAGCCGACCCTTTTAATTGTGGGATTGCGTCATCAGTTCTTGCGCGGATCAGCCAACATTATGATATCGTCGCACTTTCCTGTGCCAAAATCGATTAATGTGGGCGGTTAATCATTATAAGTCATTGATAAATTTGGGAAAGTGACGGCCTGCAAAGCCGTTTAGGCAGGTTCAACCCGGCCTCGCTCGCCCAGGAAAAAGAGTCTCGCTTTGGAGGGTTCTTTGTCGTGCTCTCTTCACTCTCGTTCGACTGGTAGAGAGGGGGGGCTAGTCCCAGATGGAAACCAACTCGGCAATCTTGGTTGCGACCACTTCCATTGAATCCTCGGATGTGTCCAGGCCGGATCGGGAGGCAAGTAGGGGGCTGACATTTCGGAGTTCTTGGTACGTCGTCTGATGCACGATGGGCACGAGCCGATTGCCAGCCAAGAGGGCCGAAAGCTCTTTATCTGCAACACCCTCTTGTGGGAGGCGGCGTAACAGGTTTGGGGTGACCAGCACGAGCCCGATGCGGGAATTAGCCAAACCTTTGTCGATTGCACGCATCATCGGCATCCCAAGCCCGAGGTCCTTTTCGCTGAACCAAACCTTAACGCCGGCTGTCTCGAGCAATTCATACAATTCCTTGGCTGCCCCTTGCCGATCGTCCCAGGCGTGGCACAGGAAGCAATCGCGTAGGTCGGGCTGCTCAGTTGCTGTTTTCTCAACGGATTCCCGAATCGGGGTGAGAGATGCGACTTGGGAAGGTGTGTACGACACTAACGAACCGGCTCGCGACCAACGAGGCCTTGCTCCGCCACCGGACCTGCTGCCGCCACCGCTGCTGTGGGTACTTCGTCCGATGCCTGACGTGGAGTAAGGCGGATCGTAGTAGGACGAGTTGTAGCGACCGCCGTAGCCGTAGCCACGGCCGCCACATGCAGGACAGTCCGCCGCCGCAGCTGCCGACCTGTGCCCACGTACCGGTGCTGTGCATCTAGCCATATCTGTCCTGCCTCATTTGACATGATACTTCTCATCTTAAACATAAATGATCAAGCCGTCATGCGATAGGAATGTAAACCGGAGCCGCTGCAGGGCCTCAAAATGTGAGCGTAAGTCTTGGCGTATCTTTGGATGCCGATCCCTGCCAGATAAGGGGGAGCACTGCTGTATCACCGGGGTGACGCTTGCAGGCGTTGATGTAAGGTGCGTGCTCATGTGACCGGAAAAGTTGCTTTGGCCGCCTGAGTTTCCCAGCGGCACGCATGCAGTCGCTCCAAGTTGGCCATCCAGCCAGTTGTCGGCGGTGATGGCGAGCGGCAGCTACCGGCCAGGAAGCGACGTTCGCGTGATGCTGCGGTTGGACACTCGAACGTCGCTAGTACATCAAAAGCGGACTCTGAATCCAGCGAACTCGATGAGACTTCTTTAGCCATTGCGGACGGTTGTCAATCGAACGGCGCGCGGCAGTTCCCGCTCGTGTTGCCGATATACGTCGTCCGATGGCGGAGAATGTCGGCTTCTGTTACCAACGAATTAGCATATTGACAAGTGACATCAGTTCGATGACTGGGTCTCAATGTGGCGGCCGGGACTTCAACGGCTGCTTTGGCGTGACTAGTGAGACCGCGTATTGCAGGCCAGAACAGGTCGTTCGACATCTTTGCTCAAATCATTGACAATCACGGACAAGACACACGCAGTCTGGCACCAACGCAATTTCAATAACCCTTCTGTCAGCATGCAAATTCATTCGAGTGGCCGACGCGACTTTGTTGTCCTTGAGTTCGAAACCTCAAACTCCCGCCTCCAACTCTCAGAAGGGCAGCAAGGACGCGGAATCGGTGAGGCGCATTTCAGCATCCTGATTGGGCCGAACGGAGTCGGTAAGAGCAGACTGCTCGCCCAGGTGGTCGATCATCTTGTCGCGTTGAACGACATGCGATCACGTCGCCCCATTGCGGACGCGCGCACATTCACTCCTTGGCTCAGCGCCTCCGGACAAAGTCTTATTCGCTATAGGCTTGATGGCCAAGAGTGCACAATCGAGACTGCACACGGCCAAGTAACCTGCGAAGTAAATGGAAATCGCGCACATCTCGACGAGATGCCGTTCCCTAAGAAGGTCATCGCAGTAGCTCATCTGCCTGTGGATAGGTTCCGATTCGGTCGCCCTGATCAAACAGAGTTTTACGCGTACTTAGGCCTTCGGCAAGCCACCAACCTTACAACTACCGGCGCATTGGAGTCAAAGGTTATAGCGGCACTTATGCGCGGCGCGGGGCGCGAGGGGTATCTTGAGCGGGTTCGACATTGGTTGACCCTAGTCCAGCTCGGTCAGGAGCTTCACGTGACGTTCGGCGGAATAAACCCCGAGCTTTGGAACTGTTCAACGTGGGACAGTTTTGTAGACACCGCACGCGAAGTCGTTCTTCGCCGAATAGGACGCGGCAGGCGCTTCAGCTCCCAGATCGAAAAGCTAAATAACGAGTTGCCATCCGCCTGGTATTTTTTCGAGACAGTCAAATCGCTTAGCGCTATATCGTCTGAATCGAAGAGTCGAGGCCATCAGTTCACATTCGACGCCAGTAGTTTCGCCAAGGAGGGGGCAAAACTTGCAATCGGCTTGGAAGTAGTTCGACGCTGGCGCTTCGTCTCCGAGGCTTTGCTTGGCTTGCGTAAAGCGCAAGAACGTATTTCGTTTAACCAACTTAGCTCAGGTGAGCAACAGCTCGTTGGAACGCATTTCCGGGTCCAAGCCGAAATGGAGCACGGAACACTTGTTGCCATTGATGAACCTGAAGTCAGCTTACACCCATCTTGGCAAACTCGATATGTCGAGACCTTTAGGACGACTCTTAAGGACTTCCCTGCCACTCACGTGATACTCGGAACCCACTCCCACTTCATGGTTTCCGATGCAAAGCCTCCCACGTCAACAGTGGTAGTCCCCAAAACTGGTGAGGCAATGGCATTTGAGGCTTTTAGGGGACCCGTCTATGGCCGGTCACCGGAAAATGTGCTTTATCGGGTTTTTGGGACGGGTGCCGTGAGTAATTTCTACGTAGAGAGAGACCTAGCACACGCATTAAAGATGATTTCCGGCGTCATACCTCTCGATAAGACGGAGCTGATGCAAATCGAGGAGCGGTTACGAAGCGTAGTTGAGCGCGACAATCCTGCACTTGACAAGATTTTTATAGAAATAGAACGAGCTATGCGATGAAGAAGTTTGAAACTTGCGCTGTCATCGAAGCGACCATTCAAAACACATTAAATGCAGTGCCGGACGTCGAAAAGGAAAGCCGTTGGGAGGGACGCACGGTCGCGGTTACGCAATTTAAAGAATGCATTCACGACCAAGGGCTGGTTATTCAGGGTGAGCGATGCGCGTGGTGTACGCTATTTATCGGCGAGCGCGGGCGTAGGACAGCACATCGTGATCACATCGCGCCCAAATCAAGGTATCCACAGTGGACATTTACACCTGAGAACCTTGTTTTGGCTTGCGAATACTGCAATGGTTTCGCTGTCAAGTCTGATTTAGACACTGTGGCCGATGTTGGTCCGACGTACGATTCGAGCACTTTTTTTCTTGTACATCCATATATCGACGAGCCTCACGATCACATCGAATTTGCATTAACTCCTGAAAACCATGGCGTGGTCATTCGAGCGAAAAATGGTAGCACGAAAGGCGTTTGGACAATCGAGAACCTGAAACTTGATTCGCCCGGCCTGACACAGGAACGAGCGAAGGACGCGCTTATCGAGGAAGACAGGGCGGTCCTGCCTGACTACTATCGAAGTCTTTTCGATCAAGCGACCGATATCGGCAATTGAGTCCTATCTTCACCTACGAACTGCCGTTCGAGGTCGACAAGACTCATTCTCCGATAGCAAGAGCCGACATTCGCCGCCACGGGTAACGAATGTCGACAACGCGATTTGGAGCTGCCGCATGTCATTCGATTTACGACTGTCCGCAATGGCCGACGACGCGCCTGTTTGCGTGATCGCTTGAATGTCTGTTATGCCGCTGAAAGCCGACGCTGGTACTGTGCTTGGTCGAACGTCGCCTTCGGGTCGGAAGCGGCCAGTGGATGAAATGGCGGGCGTAGGTTTTGGCGTAGTTTTGCGCGCTGAACCTTGTCAAAGAATGCAAAGGTACTGCTGCATCACCGGGGTGACGCTTGCAGGCGTTGATGTGGGGTGCGTACTCATGTGACCGGGAAAGGTTGCTTTGGTCGCCCGAGTTTACCAGCGGCACGCATGCGGTCGCTCCAAGTTGGCCATCCGGCGAGTTGTCGGCGGTGATGGCGAGCGGCAGCTACCGGCCAGGATCAGACGTCCCGCCGTGATACAGTCTGTCGGCAATCTCGCACATCACCGAGGGCAAGCATGTCTCTACGCGCGGATACGATCCACATCGAATCACTGCGGCTTTCCATTCGACCGTTTACCGCTGGGGACGCTCAGGACGCATTTAGCTGCATTACCCATTCGCTCACACGTTTCATGTCGTGGGAACCTCCTGCCGACCGATCCGAATTTGACCAAATCTGGCGGGGATGGATCTCGACGATCGCCGGGGGTACGGACTACGTATTCACGATTCGTCAACGGCACAGCAGCGGTTTCATTGGATTGGCTGGCCTTCACGACGTGCGGCATGGAGGCGCGGTTTTAGGTATCTGGATACGAGAAGATTGTCACGCGCAAGGCTTCGGCCGCGAGGCTGTGAGCGCCGTAGCGAAATGGGCTAGCATGATGCTCGGTCTGAAAAGCTTTACATACCCGGTCGCCGAGGAAAATTACCCGAGCCGCCGTATTGCCGAGGCTCTCGGGGGGGGCATCGCAGATCGGAAAGAGACGCCAAAGTACCAATCCATCATATATCGGATACCTGATCAATCTATGCGGTGAGTCGTGGGATACAAACCGGACGCCGCCGATCGGCCAGGACCGGTCATCCAGCGTCGTGTGCTAAATCGCGGACAATTTCCGCAATCATGGGGCGCGTAAACTTCTCTATCGGATCCACTTCGGGTCGACTAACTTCACCCGCGTCGAAGGCCAAATAGACGCGATTAAAGAAGTCGGGCCAAGAGTCTTCACCTTGCGTAACAAAATCGTCATACACGAATCCGATTACAGCGATCGCGACCGCATCACAAAACCAGAAGGAAAGTCTGCCCTCGTGAAACCCAAGCGCGAGGTGCTTGGCTATCACGTCGTACGCGTGGCGTCTCGTTGATCCGACAATCTCAGTCCAGCGTTCAATGTCGCGTGCTGACAGCAACTGCCCCGGTCCTGTCTCGTCATATCGAGACTGCAAATGCTCTATAAATTCAGCTTGCAGGTCGTCTGGTAGGGGGCTCATATTGGCAGCTAAGCTTTTCGTGGACGATGGAGCATAACGGCGACGCAACGGCATATCGAACGGCCGCTTACGGCGATCTCGTAGGTCCGTTCAGGGTGGGTAACTGCCTGTCGTTGAAATGGCGGGCGTAGGTTTTGGCGTAGGTTTGCGCGCTGGAGCTTGTCAAAGAACGCGAACGCACTGCTGCATCATGGGCGTGTGGTTGGTCGTGACGTCGGTGGATTGCGTGCTCATTTGGCCGGGAGAAGTTGCTTTAGCGGGGGAGTTTACCAGTGGGCTGGGGAAGGGGCGCGGAGTTGGCCGTTTGGCCGGGTGGCGGGGGTGAGTGAGAGCGTTGGCGAGTTGATCGTGCTGCCTCGAGGCGGCGGCTACGTCGGTGCCGGAAACGCATACCCGGCACACGTCGACGAGCCGCCTGACGATGCGCGGCCGGGCCGATCTGTCCGCCGAAAAGGCGATACAGACCGCCACGCTCACGCAGCAGATGCGATCGGTGCAGCCGTTCGCGGATCTCGATCGCGGATTCGCCGAGATGCGCGTGCGCTCGGAATCGGTACGCGAGGACGTGAGGCTGCTGTGGACGCGGTCGCAAGCCGAGGAGCGTGATCGCGGAATCGTTCGTCGGCCGAGCGGCCGGGCTGGGTCAGCCAAGCTCGTGTCGCCGGCTTCTCGTAGAAATTCGGCGCGTACGCTTCGATTCTGAGAAAAGCAGCCACGTTCTCGTCGGACTAAATGTCAAACCGACGAGCGGCGAGGTACGCGCGCTGGTGACGGCTACCTCGAGACATTCGACAGTCGCCCGGGAATGGTCGACAATCGACATTCCGGCCTGGTCGGCCCTGTCACAGTTCTGGAGCCTGTAGCAACGGTTAGCGCCAGGCATCGCAGTACGGATGAAAGCAATCCAAAATCAAATCAAGAAAAGATGAATCCTGTGTACACAGATCGGCTTGTCATTCGCCGGCCAAGCCAAGAAGACCTGCATGCTTTTTTAGCCTATCGGAACGCCCATGAGAACATGCGCCTGCAGCCGATTGAGCGGATGCCTCATGCCGAGGCGCTGACGTTTCTGGCGAAACAGGCCGAGCTTACCCCTGATGCCGACAATTGCTGGCTCATGTTCGCCATGGAACTGAGGGAGAGCAGGGGCATGATCGGAGAGGTCGGAATGTATATCGAATCTGGCAGCAAGCAGACTTGTGATATCGGTTGGTCGCTAAATCGGGCTTTTTGTGGTCAAGGTTATGCGACCGAAGCGGCAAAATGGCTAATCGAGTTCGCTTTCAGAGAGCGTCGCTTGCATCGCATCACCTCGAACGCAAGTACACAAAATACTGAATCCATCCGCTTGATGGAGCGTTTGGGCATGCGTCGTGAAGGGACGACGCGCGAAAGCATGCTTGTACACGGTGTGTGGCATGACGAGCATCGGTACGCGATGCTCAGCAGGGAATGGCACGGATAACGCTAGTCATGCACTATCCAGCCGAAGCATCCATCTCTTCTAAGGGACGATGACACTGGCGAGTGTCCGGTCTACAGAAAGTGGAATGGCAATGTCGGGCAGGCCGCTCACGATAACCGGAGCGGCCTTTCTTTTTTAAGCGAGGAGGAATGGATGACGAGAAGCAGGAGTGGCCGGCGGTACAGATCGCCACGCTCACGCAGCAGATGCGATCGGCCGCGTCGAGCGTAGAGGACATCAAGCGCTCGGTGCAACCGTTCGCACATCTCGGTCGTGAGTTCGCCGAGATATGCGTGCGCGCGGAATCGGTGCGCGATGACGTGGAGCTGCAGTGGACGTGATCGCACGCCGAGGGGAGCATGGCCGACACCGTAGTTTCGCGCCGGTCTTCGCGACCGGCTCCCCTTTCACGGGCGGACCACGGTCAACCTGAACGGGCCACTATTCGCAGCGGCGTGTGAAATCGCTTCGTTAACCTGATCGATCGCGAATTCTTCCACCGCAAAATGATCGAGATCGAGCTGGCCTCCGCGCACCATGCCCACCATCGTCTGCACGGCCTCGGGTTCATACATCCATTGCCCTTTTATCGTGATGAGGTTGCGCATGATCCATGGATAGGGAAGGGCAAGGTCGTTCCCGCCCAGCATGCCGACTCCGCCCATCAAGACGGCGCGCCCGTACGGACGTACGGTCATGATGGCTGTTCGCGCGACAGCGGCGTCCGCCGAGGGCGGCAGAAAATCCAGGACGGCATCGATTGGGGCGCCTGCCGCAGCCTGTATCGACGCGATGTCCCGCGCTTCATTGCCTGAAAGTCGGACGGGTACGACACGTGGCCCGAAGCGGCATTTCAAATCCGCGAGCACGGCTTCGTTCCTGCCCGGTGCAATTACTTGGCGCGCACCCATTGCCAGTGCGGTCAACACCGAGGCACTGCCGAAATTTCCCGTCGCCCCACTCACGAGCAGCGTTTCCCCGGCCTTCAAGTCCATCGCCAGGAGGCCGCCATAGGCGATGAGCAAGGTATTGAGCGCACACCAGCGACCTGCCTCCGCAGGATCGATATCGCCGATCCGGATCGCATTCTCCGTTGGCACGCGGATACACTCGGCGAATCCACCATCCCGGTGAAATTTCTGAAGCGCCTGGCCACCCTCTCCGCGCGCGCTCCAGCCCTGGAGAACGATGTCGGGCATCAACGCATCGTCTCTCGAACGGACGGTGGGGTCGCAGAACACCCAGTCACCTGGTTTGAGCCGGGTCGCGTCGGGTCCTGTTTCGCGGACGCGGCCGATCGCGCCGCAACCGGGAATCACGGGCGTCGGGAGCAAATATTTTCGCGCGCCGCTGAAGACTTCATTCGCGTAAGACAGGATCGGCGCGGCGACCACCTCGACAAGTACCTCTCCCGTGCCGATTGCCGGTGCCGGTGCCGTCGTGACTGTAAGCGGTTTCCCAAAAGACTCGAGTACGGCTGCCTTCATTTTGGCTCTCCTTTGGTGCTGTTCCATCGCAGCATAAGCGGCCACTTATCAGCATAAAAGAAGGTAGTATCATCCTAGCCTTGCTGAAGGCTAGGATGGGACGAAATGAAGCGCAATGTGGAACTGGGCGAATTCTTGCGTTCGCGGCGCGTCAGGCTGAAGCCTGAAGATATAGGCCTCATTGCCCATGGGCGTCGACGCGCGGCAGGCCTGCGCCGCGAGGAAGTCGCGGGCCGCGCCGCTATCAGCACCGAGTGGTACATCAAGCTCGAACAAGGCCGCGTCATTTCTCCATCGAGCGAAACGCTTGCGGCACTCGCGCAGGCGCTGAAGCTCAGCGTAGTGGAGGAGGCCCATCTGAGGGCACTGGCTCGAGATGGCAGGGATGGGTTGTTTGTTCGCGAGACCGTGCCGAGCGTTCTTCGCACGGTCGTGGAAGGATTGGCGGAGCCTGCGTATCTGACCGGCGAGCGCTGGGACATCCTGGCATGGAACAGCGCAGCCGCCCAACTCTTTATCGATTTCGGAGCATTGCCCGAGGAAGACCGGAATATTCTCGTCTTCATGTTGGTCAATCCGCTGGCTCGCGAGCTGTTTGAGGAAGGCTGGGCCGGGGAGGCGCAGCGAATGGTCTCGCTCTTTCGTGCCAACTACGATCTTTGGGCGCCTGCCCCGGCGTTTCTGGCGATTGTGGAGCGTTTGCACGCGGGATGTCCCGAATTCGCCACATGGTGGCGCGAGCACCATATCGCAGCACCCATGTCGGGGGAGAAGCGTCTCATGCATCGTCAGCGTGGACCTCTCGAATTCCATTACTCCACGTTCAAGGCGAATGACGAGTCGCGGCTGAAACTGTCGATCTATGTGGAGAAGTCCATGAGCGTGGGCACTGCCGCATCATCCGCATCTGATTAGCGACGACGTCGATTATCTGCAGTCGTACGCGCTATCGTCCGAAGCTTGGATAGCGGCCGCGCAATCGCCTCGCGGGGTGGTGGCGAACGCGCGGCGATAAGCATGGCTGAACGCGCTTTGCGATGCATAGCCGACGGTGATCGCCACCTGCGCGACGTTGTCCTCTCCGCTGGCGAGCATGGCGCGTGCGCGCGCAAGGCGCCAGGATCTGACGTAGTCGAGCGGCGGCCGGCCTACCGTGCGCGTGAAAAGAGACGCGAACGCCGAGCGCGACATACCGACCGCCGAGGCAAGGCGCGCGACCGTCCAGGGTTCGGCGATGTCGTCATGGATCAGCGCAAGCGCGCGGCGCAGGCGCGGCTCGGCCAGCGCGTCCAGCCAGCCGCCAGGAACCGGGCTCACGGTACGCGCGCGAATCGCCTCGATCATCAGCACTTCCGCAAGCCGGGTCACCACCGTATCCGATCCGATCGCATCGCGCGCAATTTCGGCATCGAGCAACTTGAGTACGGCTGCCACACTTGCCGCGCCTCCCGGGGAACTTGGGACTATCGCGAAGTCCGGGAGCATATCGAGCAGGAATCCGGCTTCTTCCCGCGCCACGGCGATTCCACCACCCAGCATGACGGTGTCGTCTCCGTTAAGGCGCAGCGTCTCGTGCGTCGTCCCTTCGTAGAACTGCATACCGTCGATGGACGGCACGCCTGGACGGCTGGAGAAGGTGTAGGCCGTGCTACCGATCAGGCAGACATCGCCGGCGTTCAGACGCTCGCCGGCGCGGCCGGGGCGTTCGATCCAGCATGCTCCCTTCAGGACGGCGACAAATTTCAAGCGTACTCGTTCGGGAAACGCGAGTGCCCAATCACCCGAGGCTTCGAGCCGAGTCGGACGAGTGGCCCGTGCATCGAGTAACGCAAGCACGTCGGAGAGTGGATCCCGGCGGGACGTGGACGATCGCGACAGATTCATGGTGAGCCGAGCATAGACCATCTTTGAGGCCCATGCTTAACTTCGATTTCGAAGGAGGGAAACATGAACGGTACCAAGGTGATTGCGATCACGGGCGCAAGCAGTGGGATTGGGCGCGCAACGGCACGTTTGCTGGCGAAGCAGGGCCACGCAGTCGTGCTGGGTGCCCGGCGCGAGGTGGAACTGGCTAGCCTGGCGGCCGAGATCGACCATGCCGGGGGGCGGGCATGCCATCTCGTCACCGACGTGACCCGGCGCGCCGATCTGGAAGCCCTGGTTGCACATGCGGTGACCCACTTCGGGCGTCTCGACGTGATGGTGAACAACGCCGGCATCGGCCCGATCTCCCGCTTCGACGCGCTGCGCGTGGATGATTGGGATGCGATGATCGACGTCAATCTGCGCGGCACGTTATACGGCATTGCGGCGGCCCTGCCGGTGTTCGCGGGGCAGGGAAGCGGCCATGTGATCAATGTGATATCCACGGCGGGCCTGAAGATTTTGCCGACGATGGGTGTTTATGCTGCCACCAAGAACGCTGTGCGCACCGCAACGGAGGCGCTGCGACAAGAAGCTGGGCCTGAGCTCCGTGTCACGGAGATTTCACCGGGAGTGATTGACACCAACTTCGGAGATTCGATAAGCGATCAGGCAGCGAAGGCCGCGGTCGACGATCGTTTGAAAGCCATTGCGATTTCGCCGGATGCGATCGCGCGGGGCATCCTCTTCGCGATCGATCAACCGCCTGAGGTGGATGTCGGCAGCATCGTCATTCGGCCGACCGCGCAGGGCTGAAATCGTGGCGGGCGCAAGGCCCGAATGTTTCGCCCGCGGAACTGCCTCGCGTGCCGGGGGCTTCCCGACGGCTTCCAATGCTCTACGAGGTAGCGTCCAACAACGGCGCCGTGTCCGGATCTGCCTTGCGCATCGCACGCTGATATGCCGGGCGCGCGCCGATGCGCTGCAGGTAGGCCAGGATGTTGGGCCACGTCGAAAGATCGTAGGGCTTGAACCGCCGCATGGTGGTCAGCGAGAACACGGTCATGATATCCGCGGACGTCAATTCGGGACCGGCGAGATAAGGCGTGTCGCCCAGTCGCGCGTCGATCATCGAGAAAACCAGGTCGAAGCGGGTCTGCAATCCGCGCAGCACCGCATTCTCCTTGAGCGAACCGGCTCGTTCCAGGAGCAATACCTGCAAGACAAGGGGCTGCAGTGTTCCGTTGGCGAAGTGGAACCAATACAGATGGTCGGCGAATCCGGGATCGGTTTTTTTCACGGCGAGTTTCCCATTGCCATGAATCTCGATCAGGTATTCGACGATCGCAGCGGATTCACCGAGTACCAGCGGCCCGTCCTTGATGACGGGGGCGGTCCCCATCGGGTGCAACGCCTGATATTCCGGCGGCGCCATCCGGTTGTCCTTGCGTCGGTCGTATCGTTTCAGCTCGTATTCGAGCCCGAGCTCCTCGCAGAGCCAGACGATTCGTTCCGATTGGGAATGCCCGAGGTGATGCACGGTCAGCGAATGGTTGGTCATGGTTCGATGTGTGGTTGAGCGTAGGCTCAATGTACGACGCCATGCGCCGGAAGGCTTGCCGATATCTATCCGGTTCTTGCTCGATCCTCCAGCCCCGGACAGGATCCTGCAGGCACGGTGCTAGACTCGCGCCATGAACCTCACCGATCTCGCTGAACTCGCCGGGCGGCAGTTTCCTCGCGCCAACGCCCATCCCAGCCAGTATGTGCAAGCGCTGAAGGGCCTCGGCATCATCCGGCATCAGCGCCCGACCTCGTTCGAGGCCGCGATCTACGAGCCGGTGGTTATCCTGATCCTCCAGGGGCGAAAAGAAACGGTGCTAGGTCTCCAGTCGTATCCCATGCATGCGGGAGAGTGCCTGCTCGTCAGTCACGACCTTCCGGTAATCGCCCGTGTCACGAAGGCCCCGTACCTTGCGCTGATCTTCAACATCGAACTGGATTTGCTGCGCGATCTGTACGAGGCACTGGACGCATCGCGTTTCCCAGCCACGCCATCGCGTTCTCTGGCAGTCCAGTCCTGCGACGCCGAGCTCGTCGATGCGTTTTATCGCTATCTCGCGCTGGCGGGCAGGCCCATCGATACCGAGGTGCTGGGGCCGCTGGTCTCGCGCGAAATCCATTACCGGCTCGCGACGGCGCCGTTCGGGGCAATGCTGCGCGATCTGATTCGCCGCGACAGTCACGCCAGCGCCATCGCGCGTGCGTTAGGGCGACTGCGGCGGGAGTTTCGTTCCTCGGTCGAGATTCCCGAGCTCGCACGCAGCGTGGGGATGAGCCCGTCCTCGTTTCACAAGCATTTCAAGGCGGTCACGGCTTCGTCGCCGCTTCAGTATCGAAAGGGGCTCCAGCTCATGGAGGCACGCCGCTTGTTGCGTGCCGGCATGCTTTCGGTTTCCACGGCGGCATTTGACGTCGGCTACGAAAGCGCCGCGCAGTTCAGCCGTGATTACATGCGTAAATTCGGCATATCGCCGAAACACGACATTCCCGAAGAATGACCTGCGTGCCACGCAGGCTTGTTCCCCACGAGGCTCGAGAGATCGGGGTGACCTGCCTGACGATACACGGCCGGGCGGATCCTGCCGTGGAAAAGACAATCGCGCGGAGATCACGATCTCGAGGAGAGTGGACGAGGGCAAGGGACGGGCACAAGAAGGCGGGCCGGAAAATCGATCCGGTGATGTCGGCGCCGAAGTAGCGTGCCACGGGAAACTGATGCAGGCCGCTTGCGGGCAACCGCGGCGGCCTTTCTTTTTCGACTGCGGCATGCAGCAAGAATCCCGTCGAGACGCCGCCATGTCGGCACGTCGTCAATGAGGTTTGGCGCCCGTGCGCGAGCCGTGCCGCGTGGTTCGATGGTCGCCACGCCATTCGACGCCGGGCGCCTTGCCCGCAGTGCCGGACACATGCCGATCATGCATCGCGCACGAGCAGCGGCGCGACCATGCCGCCTTAAGTGTCGGTTAATTTCCGCGCCCTATCTTTGGCAGCACCGGGCGGGTATTGCATGCGAAAGCCAATCCCGGTGTTGTCTTCCAAGTCGATGTTGTTGAAAGGAGAGTTGAAATGCTGATCCAAAGAAAAAGAAATGCAGCAGCTTGCCTGATGGCGGCAGTCGCTCTATCAATTGGTGTCTTGCCGATTCATTACGCATTTGCTTCGACTTCCGAACCGACTGCCATGAAGCAGGATTTCACGAAGTTGTCCGGCGCCGGAAGCCACGCCATGGACGATGTGAGAGCCGCACGTTCCGCGCTATTCAATGGCGATCCGGATGACGCGGCGCACCTGCTGGCCCAAGCCAAAACCGCGATGAAAGCGGCCGCGTCCGACGATTCGGCATTTCTGCGGGCGGCATCGTCGCTGACCGATGCCGCGGGAAAACACCAAAGCCCGGCAGGTGAGGCGCAGACGGCATGGCTGCCGGTCGCTGGCGACGTGGTGATCCTCGACGATTTCGCCGGCCAGCCGATAAAGGCCAAAGCGGTGGATCACGCCAACGCGGCCCTGAAGAGCGGCGATCGCTCCGCGGCGATCCGCGCGCTCAAGCTGGCCGATGTCAACGTCGATTACACCGTCGACGTGGTGCCGCTGGCAAAGACGGCCACCCGGATCGACCAGGCCTCGGCGTTGCTGGACGCGGGAAAGTATTACGAGGCCGGACAAGTGCTGCGCCAGATACAAGGCAGCGTGCGATTCGATCATCTTGATATCAATGCGGTGCCGCAAGCTGCGAGTCGTGGCTGAGGGCCAGGTTCGCCCCTGGGAGCCGAGCGTTCCGCTGGATTTCCCGTTCGGCGCAAACGAGAAGGAGCAAGCCGACACGCCCCATGCCGGCAGGCTCGGCTCCCGGGATCCCATCGCCTCAGTCGTGTCCATCGAATAGGCGCTCGTATTGGCGTCTGGTCGACACGGGCCATGCCTGGACACGCGTCCTGGATGAAGCACCATGTTGCGAGAGAGACTTGAATCTCATCTGAAATGGGTGATGGAGATTTGCGAGATGCTCGGCCTCATCGTCATCGGCCTCGGCACCGCGATCGCATTGGCGAATCTGGTATGGAGCGTGATCCGAACGGAGCAGGTGACCCTCACCGACCTGCTGCTGATGTTCCTGTTCCTGGAAGTGTTCGCGATGGTCAGTCAATATCTCAAGTCCGGCCAATTACCGGTGCGTTTCCCGCTTTATATCGCGATCGGTTCCATTGCCCGAGACATCATCCTTCGGGCTGCAACGAATACGGAGGCGCATCTGCTTGCCTCGGCACTTGCGGTTGTATTGATGGCGATCGGGGTGCTGGTGATTCGATACGGGCAGTGCAAATTCCCCGGACAATCTTCCGAGCGGAAACTGGACGAGATGGCTTAGACAGGAGCCTGAACCGGGGCGAGGTTCGCCGCGAGACCGGAAGCAATGGCGATTGTCGATCGAGGCATGGAGCCCGTCGGCTCCCGGTTCCTGCTTGTCGCCTAGATCGTCTGCCGGTTGTCGGCCTTGATGCAAGTGGCCACCCATATGGGATTGCCTGGCATTCGGAAACGATTCAGGCAGTGATACAAGCGGCCGGTCCGAAGGTCCAGTCCGAAGACGGAGGTCGCTTCCTTGTCGATGGCGGATGATGAATTCTGACTTGAAAAAACGATATCGGTCGAGGTGTCCTCCACCAGGTGGAAGGTTTCACGGTAGTTCATGGCGCCTGGGTTGCAGGCGATCGCCACCGAATCCTTTTTGTCGATCGAAATCACGACATCTGATATTTCAAAGGCTGAGTTTTTTGAAATATCGTACCCGCAAATATAGGTGGTGGCTGCCCATGGACGAGCCGGAAAGGAAAGGAGCAGAATCGCCGCACTCAAGATGCCGAAGAATATTTTCATTATGATTTTGAAATCATGCTGTTTGTAATCAGTATCCCGAAGCAATCGAATTGGGCTGGGCGGATTATTTGAATGGCATTCCGTATTTGTCAAGCGGCACGAAAAGCGGAACGGTCCGCCCGCCAGGTCGATCGTCACGCGGCGCGACTGGCTCGCCCGCGCGAGGGCCCTTGCCGCTGCAGAAGATGCCTGGTTGGGAACTGACGGGAACCGCTATCGCAAGTTGCCTGGGAAGCGCGGGGAAATCGCCGCGGTGGTCGAGGATGAAGGCCGTGACGCCAGCGGAGATGAGAAATCCGGCGGTGCCTGCAGCGTGACGGGGCGGCAGCATCGCGCACAAGCGTCTACAGGTGCCTTTGAGGCTTGCCGGATAGCGTAGAACAACGAGGCGCGGGGCGTCGCGGTCTCGCACACGGGCCGCATGTCGGGGAAAAGAACGATGAACAGATCGTTGCGCGCGGCGCAGACGGGTGTCGCCGAACTGATTGACCGAACCATGGCGGAGGAGATCGCCGATGCTTTCGTCGTACGGCAGCGCCTGCCGCCTCATATGGCCTCCTCGGCACGCGCTCACGCGCGGAGGTGGTTCGACATGCAGGCGGCCCCCTTCGCAGGCGGGGGCGCCATCACCGTGGCGATGCTCTGGCGCAGCCTGGAGCGCATCTTCATCGTTTCATGACGGGGGCGCCTATCGGTGTTTGAGGCCGGGCCTTACCGATGATTCAGCCTTGCCGTCGAGGCGGACGGGAGGAGCGGTTTACCGGCGCGCCGCCCCCAGTGGCATCAGGACGCCTTCGTCCCGATCATGCTCAAGGCCACCGCCTGCGCCACCTCGATCCCATCGATCGCGGCCGAGTAGATCCCACCCGCATAACCGGCACCTTCACCCGCCGGATACAGCCCCTCGACATTCATGCTCTGATAATCGTCCTTGCGCCGCACGCGAATCGGCGACGAGGTGCGCGTCTCCACGCCGGTCAACACGGCATCGTGCATGGCGAACCCGGCAATCTTCTTGTCGATCTGCGGCAGCGCCTCGCGAATCGCCTCGATCACATAATCCGGCAGCGCGGTGCTGAGGTCGGTCGGGCGCACGCCCGGCTTGTACGACGGCACCACCGAGCCCAGCGAGGTGGACGGCCGGCCGGCGATGAAATCCCCGACCAACTGCCCCGGCGCGTGATAATCGCCGCCGCCCAGCTCGAACGCGCGCGCTTCCCACTTGCGCTGGAACGCGATGCCGGCCATCGGCCCGCCCGGATAATCTTCCGGCGTGATCCCGACCACGATGCCCGCATTCGCATTGCGCTCGGCGCGCGAGTACTGGCTCATGCCGTTGGTCACCACGCGGCCCGGCTCGGAGGTGGCCGCCACCACCGTGCCGCCGGGGCACATGCAGAAACTGTAGACGGCGCGCCCGTTGCTGCAGTGATGCACCACCTTGTAATCGGCCGCGCCCAGCAGCTTGTGGCCCGCGAACTTGCCGAAGCGGCTGCGATCGATCAGCCCTTGCGGGTGCTCGATCCGGAAACCCAGCGAGAACGGCTTCGCCTCGATGAACACGCCGCGATCGTGCAGCATCTGGAAGGTATCGCGCGCGCTGTGGCCCACGGCCAGCACCACGTGATCGCAGCGCAGCGTCTCGCCGTTCGAGAGCTTGAGCGCGCGCACCTTGCCCTGCTCGATCTCGATGTCGTCGACACGCGTTTCGAAGCGCACCTCGCCGCCGAGTTCGTGGATGGTCGCGCGCATCTTCTCCACCATGCTGACCAGGCGGAAGGTGCCGATATGCGGCCGGCTCAGGTACAGGATGTCTTCCGGCGCGCCGGCCTTGACGAACTCGTCCAGCACCTTGCGGCCATAGTGATGCGGATCCTTGATCTGGCTGTACAGCTTGCCGTCCGAGAACGTGCCGGCGCCGCCTTCGCCGAACTGCACATTGGATTCCGGATGCAGCACGCTCTTGCGCCACAGGCCGAAGGTGTCCTTGGTGCGCTCGCGCACGGCCTTGCCGCGTTCGAGGATGATGGGGCGGAATCCCATCTGGGCCAGGAGCAGCCCGGCGAACAGGCCGCAGGGGCCCATGCCGATCACCACCGGGCGCAAGGCCGTGCCGTGCTCGGGCGCCTTGGCGACGAAGTGGTAGCGCATGTCCGGCGTCGGGCCGCAATTCGGCTTGCCGGCAATGCGCTCGAGCGCCGCCGGCTCGTCCTTCACCTCGAGATCGACGATATAGGTCAGCTTGACGTCGGCGCGCTTGCGGGCATCGTGCGCGCGGCGGAACACCGTGTAGCGCAGCGGCTCGTGCGCGGCCACGCCGAGTTCGGCCAGACGCGCGCGAATCGCGTCATCGAGATCGCTCTCGGCATGATTGAGGGGCAGTTTGACTTCGCTTAGCCGTAACATGAGTACTCGAATGCGGTCGCCACGCAGCCGTGGCGATGTTGTGACGTATGTGGGCCGGCATGCCGGTGGCGGCTGGGTTCGCCATCCTGGCATCGGGATGCAAGGCATTCATCGCCGGAAAAACGGTATGCGGGGCTGCACACTGACCAGGCCGGGCGGATTCGGCGCGCCGTCTCGAGGCGCCTGCTGCCGAGGCGTTTTCCCGCTTTGGGGCGATCCGGCTGCGAAAAACGCTCCGGATCCACCCTGGCGGCGCCGGCGGCTGGTCGGTGCGAAAGCCACGCCATGCGGGCGTTGCCGCCCTTATCGTCGAGGCTGGCCAGCATGGAAGGTCCCTATTATAAATGCCGCGCGTGCGTCCGGCTGTCGGACGGCGGCGGGCGCGCATCAGGGCGGGTGACGCCCGGCTCCCGGGCCCTCGCACCGATCACCTCGGCACCTGTTCCCATCCATCCCCAAGCACCCCATGCACCAGACTCCCCGCCCAGCCACACCAGCCGATCGCCAGGCCATCGAGGCAATCGTCCACCAGGCCTACTCGCCCTACATCGCGCGAATGGGCAGGCCACCCGGCCCGATGCTGGACGACTACGCGGCCCTGATCGACGCCGGCCGGGTCCGCGTCGTCGAGACGAACGGCGTCGTCCAGGGCCTGCTCGTGCTGATCCCCGAAGCGGATGCGATGCTGCTGCACAACGTGGCCGTCGCTTCCGCCGCGAGGGGAACGGGGCTCGGACATCACCTGCTGGAATACGCCGAGCAGGCGGCCAGGGCGTCGGGCTACCGCGTCATCCGTCTCTACACGAACGAGACCATGACGGAGAACATCGCGCGCTACACGCGCATCGGCTACGTCGAGACGCACCGCGAGCCGGATGGCATGAAACGCGTCTTCATGAGCAAGCCGCTCACGGCCTGAACTCAGCCGCGCACGAACCAGGTCCGTTTCGCCGAGCCGAGCATGCCGCGATAGACGATCCAGGACACCGCGAAGCTCGCCGGTGCCGACAGCGACTGCGCGGTGCCCGTCATGTTCATCAGCACGAGGCCGGCGAAGGCCCCGGCGAACCACGCGCTCAAGCCGCCCGGATTGAAGGCCGGGACATGCGAATCGCGATACTCGATCGTCTCGCCGACCAGTTCGTCGTAACGGGTCGACAGGATATGCGCGAGCGCGACACCCACCCAGGCGACCACGAAGATGCCCTGGTAGGCGAGTGCCTGGAGGATCTTCGAGAACACGTCGGCCATCATCAGCGCATAGACCACCGCGCCGACCACCAGCGCCCACGCGAACTTCGGCGCGCGCAGCCCGGCCAGCTTGCCGAAGAAGGCCTGCATGTTGATCGCGGCCAGGTAGTAGTTCGCGGTGTTGATGCGCGATTGCGTCACCCACACGAACAGCAGCCCCCAGATGCCCATCAGCTTGAGCAGGGCCAGCACCACCGAGACTTCCGACAAGGTGCCGAGCCCCGGCGTGGTGCTGACCAGGTAGATGCCCACCGCGCCGTTCAGCAGGAAGGTGACCAGGTAGAACGGCATGCCGAAGTTGAAGCGGCCGTGATAGACGGCGTCCTCGCGGCGGCCGAAGCGGGCGTAGTCGAAGGTGAACATCATCAGCACCCAGACGCCCATGTAGTACACGAAGCAGTTCCACCAGCCGTTGGCGGGCACCGCGCCCTTCGGCCCGAAATCGAGCCACGCGGCGTTGTAGCCGTATTCGTGTGTGGTCAGCACCACGGCCGCCAGTAGTCCGAACAGATAGAAGGGCAGCAGCACGCCGTTGAACTTGTCGAGCCAGTGCTGCACGCTGCCGAACACCAGGGGCACGCTGTAGGCCACCACGATCAACGCCGCCCATCGGTAGTCGAGCACGGGAAACAGCGTGTGGGCCGCCACGGCGATCACCGAACCCTCGAACACCGCGTAGTAGATGGCGGTCGCGAAGAAGATCAGGGTGGCGAGCGCCGCGCCCGAACTGCCGAACAGCACGCGTGAGAACAGCGCGACCGACAGCCCGGTACGCACGGCATACCGGCTGATCACCGAGTTGACCAGGCCATAGGCCACCACCGACAGCGCCATCCCGATCAGCGCGTTGCGCGCGCCATAACCGAGCGCCAGGGTTGCACCCACGACGATATAGAACACCGCGCTGCACACGGCCCACCAGGCCATGGTGAGCGAGAACGCCGGCATGCGGGCCTGCTCCGGAATCGCGGCGATCGATAGATCGAGATCGCCCGCGGCGGCTTCCTGTTTCAGATTGGCCATCGAACTGCTCCTCAATACACAAGGGATGTGGAAAGGGCCGCGCCGCGAGCCAGGGAGGAGATCGGCCGCGACGTTGCCGGAACGACGTGCAGGACTTGCCGCGCGCGCCTCGAACGAACGCGACGCTTCGCGCGCGATGCTGGACATCGCGCGAACGATCGGGAACCGGGTGTTGGACGAGCGCGGCGGCGAGCAGGGCGCGCTGCCCGTCGCGGCCGCGTCGTCGTGCTAGCGCAGCAGCACTTCGCGCAGGCGGGCCAGCCGCAGTTGCGCGTCGCGCCGGGCGGCCAGCGCCTGGGACATCGTCACGGAAACGAAACGCGCCTGGTGGTTCGGCTGCATCTGGCCGATCAGGTCGAGGTCGGCGCTGATCACCGTGCCGATGGTCGCGTAGCCGCCGCCGGAGACGGCATCGCGATGCAGGATGATCGGCTCGAGGCCGGCCGGTACCTGGATCGAGCCGATCGGATAACAGGCGTCGACGATGTTCGACGGATCGGCGCCGGCGCCGAACGGCTGCTCGCGCGGCCGGAAGGCGAGCGGGCGGCCCTGCTTGTAGCGATAGCCGATGCGGTCGGCCTCGGGAGCGACGGTCCAGCTGTCCTCGAAGAAGGTCCGGGCGGATTCGTCGGTGAGCCGGTGGTGATAGAGGCCCGGCAGCACGCGCAGCGCCACCTCGCGCGCCAGCGGCGTGCGCAGGCGCCCGGGCAGCTCGGTGCCTTCGCGCGCCGGCCCGCGATCGCGGCCGATGGCGAGCTGGTCGCCCTTCTGCAGGCGCCGCCCCTGGTGGCCGCCGAAGGCCCCCAGCGCATAGGTCGAGCGGCTGCCGAGCACCACCGGCACGTCGATGCCGCCGGCCACGGCCAGGCAGGCGCGCGCGCCGCCCTTCACGTATTCGAAGCTCAGCGTGCTGCCCGCCTTGATGCGCAGCGCCACGTTGCAGGCCTGGAGCACGCCGTCGATCTTCGGCTGCATGTCGGCGCCGGTCACGGCGATCAGCGCCTCGGCATGGAACAGCAGTTGCGGGCCGAGCAGAGTGCATTCGAGCGCCGCGGCGCTTTCGTGGTTGCCGACCAGCAGGTTGGCCGCGCGCAGCGCGTATTGGTCGAGCGCGCCGGAAGGCGGGATGCCGACGCGGTAATAACCGGGCCGGCCGGTATCCTGCACCGAGGTGGCGAGTCCGGGCTTGACGACCTCGATGGCGGGGCGGGAGTCAGTCGGCATGGAGCACCTCGACCAATGAACGGTTGTACGCGTCCTGATCGCGCAGGAAGGATTCGAGCGAGAAGTTCACCTCGCGCACGCGCAGAGAGAAGCTGCCCGCTTCCACGGCGGCCACGGCCTCGTCGTAGGCGGCGCGGTCGATCGGCTTGAACTTGACGATGTCGCCGGGGCGGAAGAACACCATGAAGTCGCGCAGGTAGTCGAGCCGCTGCTCGGGATCGAAGATCGGCGCCGGGGTGACGCCGAACATCTGGTAGCCGCCCGCGCCGCGCACCGAGTAGATGCAGCCGAAGCAGCCGCCATGGCCGACCGTCAGCTTCGGCGTGTCGGTCCTCGGCCGCACGTACTTGGGCACCTGCAACTGCCGCTCGCGCTCGACCATCTGGAACATGAAGGGCAGGCCCGCCACGAAACCCACCATCGACACGAACCAGGGCGAACCGGAATGCGCGGCGATGAACTCGTCGACATCGCGCTTGCCGTTGATCCGCGCCGCGTATTCCAGGTCGGTCGAATCCGGGTCCTGGTGGCGCTCGCGAAAGCGCATCAGCGTCTCGTGGGTCCAGGGATCGTTGTACAGCACCGGGATCTCGATGATGCGGGTGGCGATCTCCAGTTGCGCGTCGCCGGTTTCCGCCTCGATCTGCTTGAGCAGGGCCAGCAGCGCCTCGGGATCGATGAGGTCCGGATCGTAGCGAACCTGGTAGGAGGCATTGGCCGGGCAGATGTCGACGATGCCGGGCACCGCGCGCCGTTGCAGCTCGCGCGTGATCGCGGTGCCCTTGAAGAAGGCGTCGAGCGACATCTCCTCGCTGATCTCGACGAAGATGAATTCGTCGCCGCCGAAGGTGTAGCGCGTGGTCATGCGGCCTCCTCGCGAGGCTCGGCAGCGGCGGCGAGCCGCTCGCGCCAGGCCGGGATCCAGGCTTCCAGGAAATTCGTGTGATAGTGCCCGGCGCGCACGTCGGGGTCGGCCAGCAGGGCGCGATGCAGTTGCGCGGTGGTCTTCACGCCGCCGACATGCAGCTCCGCGAGCGCGCGCTCGAGCCTCGCCAGCGCGGCAGGCCGGCTCTCGTCGGCGACGATCAGCTTGGCCAGCAGCGAGTCGTAGAACGGCGGCACCGTGCAGCCCTGGAACAGCATCGAGTCGATGCGCACGCCGGGGCCGGTCGGCCAGGCGAGTTCGTCGATGCGGCCCGGGCCGGGCCGGAAGTCCTGTACAGGGTCTTCCGCGTTGATCCGGCATTCGATCGCCGCGCCGCGCGCCACGATCTGGTCCTGGCTCAGGCGCAGGGGCTCGCCGTCGGCGATGCGCAGGGTTTCGCGCAGGAGATCGACGCCGGTGATCGCCTCGGTGACCGGGTGCTCGACCTGGATGCGCGTGTTCATCTCGATGAAATAGAACTCGCCGCGCGTCTCGTCGAACAGATATTCGAGCGTGCCCGCGCTGCGATAGGCGACCTGGCGCGCGAGCCGCGTGGCCGAGGCGCACAGCGCCTGGCGCAGTTCCGGCGTGAGCGAGGGCGAGGGCGCCTCCTCCATGATCTTCTGGCGGCGCCGCTGCAGCGAGCATTCGCGCTCGAACAGATGCACCACCTCGCGGCCGTCGCCGAGTACCTGCACCTCGATATGGCGGGCCCGCGCGATGAAGCGCTCCAGGTACACGCCGCCGTTGCCGAAGGCGGCCTGCGCCTCGCGCTGCGCCAGCGGCAGCTCGGCGTCGAGCTGGGCCGCGTCGTGCGCGACGCGGATGCCGCGACCGCCGCCGCCGGCCGCGGCCTTGATCATGATCGGGTAACCGATTCTTTCTGCGATCCCGCGTGCCTCGTCGAGCGACAGCACCACGCCGTTGCTGCCTGGCACGGTCGGCACGCCGGCGCGCTGCGCGGTTTCGCGGGCCTTGGCCTTGTCGCCCATGGTGGCGATCACGGCCGGCGAGGGGCCGACGAAGACCAGCCCGGCCGCCTCGACCTGGGCCGCGAAGTCCGCGTTCTCCGACAAGAAGCCGTAGCCGGGATGGATCGCGTCGGCGCCGCATTGTTGCGCGGCGGCGAGGATGGCCGCCGGATTCAGGTAGCTCTTGGCCGCGTGCGAGGAGCCGATGGGGATCGCCTCGTCGGCCAGGCGCGCCGCCAGGCTGTCGCGATCGGCATCGCTGACCACCGCCACGGCGCGCATGCCGAGTTCGTGTGCCGCGCGGATCACGCGCACGGCGATCTCGCCGCGATTGGCGACCAGCACGGTGCGGATCCGTTTCGGTCGATAGAAGGCCGCGCCGGCGGCGCTGTCGTGGGAAGGTTTCGACGGGTTCATCATGCTCAGGCCTCGATGCGCATCAGGACCTGGCCGGCATCGACCGGTTCGCCGTCCTCGGCCAGGATTTCCGCGATGCGGCCCGCCGCGCCCGCCTCGACGTCGTTGAACTGCTTCATCACCTCGACCAGTCCCACCACCGTGTCGCTGTCGACCGGCGTGCCGACCTCGACATAGGGCGCGGCGTCCGGCGAGGCGCGCCGATAGAAGGTGCCGGGCAGGGGGCTGACGATCTCGTGTTGTGCCATCTCGGTAGTCCTCATCGATATTCGGGGCGCGCGGTTCAGCGCGCGACGGGGTAGCTCGGCGCCGCCACCCGGATGTCGTGCGCCGTGAGCGCCGCGCGCGTGGCCTCGACCAGTTGCAGCGCGCCGGGCGTGTCGCTGTGGATGCAGACCGAATCGAAGTCGATCTCGATGTCCTCGCCGTCGACCGTCGCGACGCACCCCTCGACGCAGGCGCGCAGCACCTTGGCGGCCACCTGCGTGGGGTCGAGCCGGCCCACCCGGCGCGTGAAGACGATCGAGCCGCTGCGGTCGTAGTCGCGGTCGGCGTAGAACTCGCGCACCACCGGCTGGCCGAGTTCGCGGGCGATCCGGTAGGTCACCGAGGCTTCCATGCAATACAGCAGCAAGGTCGGGTCGAGCCGCTGCAGCGTCTCCACCAGCAGGCGCGACAGGTTCTCGTCGCGCGCGGCCAGCATGTAGAGCGCGCCGTGAGGCTTGACGTGCTGCACGCTCACGTCGTGCAGGCGCGCGAATTCACGCAGCGCGCCGAGCTGGAACACGATGTCGTTGACCAGCGTCTGCGGCGTCTCGGTGAGCGTGCGGCGGCCGAAGCCGACCAGATCGCGAAAGCCCGGATGCGCGCCCACGCCGACGCCCGCCTGGCGGGCGAGCTGCACGGTGCGCGCCATGATGTTGGGATCGCCGGCGTGGAAGCCGGTGGCGATATTGGCCGAGCTGATGAGCGGCATGATCTCCTCGTCGACGCCATCGCCGACGGTCCATACCCCAAAGCCTTCCCCCATGTCGGAGTTCAGGTCGACGCGGTGTTTCTTCATGCTGGCGTTCTCCTCGATGCGGGGCGAGGACGCGGCCGGCAAGCCGCGTTCACCCCATCGAGAAGCACAGTAGCCGCTGGCCGCCGGTCAAAATAGTTCTATTTTTATATGGCACCGTATCTGTTTTTCAGATGGGGTGGGCGCCGCCGGAATGCGTGAAAATCGGCGCGGAGCCGGTCGCCAGGGGCGTATCGACAGGCTCGCACCCGATGGATTTTGGTGGGAATAAGATATCGGCCATCTCGATATCGATTTTTCGGATGATTGCCATGGCCCTGACGCTGCGCCAGCTGAAGTATTTCGTCGCGACCGCCGAACTCGGCCAGATCTCCCAGGCGGCGATTCAACTGACGATTTCGCAGTCGGCGGTCACCAACGCGATCAAGGAGCTGGAGGACAGCCTCGGCACCCAGCTCTTCATGCGTACCGCGACGGGCGTGACCCTCACCACCACGGGGCGCCGCTTCCTCAACCAGGCCTACACGATCCTCGCCTCGGTCGACGAGGCGATGCGCATCCCGAACCTGGAAAGCACGCTGAGCGGCACGCTCACGCTGGCCGCCAGCTACACGGTGCTCGGCTATTTCCTGCCGCATCACCTGCAGCGCATGAGCACCCTGTATCCGCGCCTGAACATCCAGCTGCACGAGCTCAATCGCGAGTCGATCGAGGAAGGCCTGATCACCGATCGCTACGACATGGCCGTGCTGCTGACCTCCAACGTCGCGAATCCGGAGCTGATGCTCGAGCCGGTGATTCATTCGCCGCGGCGTCTCTGGCTGTGCGCGCAGCATCCGCTGCTCAAGCGCGAGAACGTCACGCTCGCCGACGTGGCGGCCGAACCCTTCGTGATGCTGACCGTCGACGAGGCCGCCTACACGGCCCTGCGCTACTGGAACGAAACGCCTTACCGGCCGAACGTGAAGCTGCGCACGTCCTCGGTCGAGGCGGTGCGCAGCATGGTGGCGAACGGCAGCGGCGTGGCGATCCTGTCGGACATGGTGTATCGGCCCTGGTCGCTGGAAGGGCGGCGCATCGAGACCATGCAGCTGCGCGATCCGGTGCCGCCGATGAGCGTGGGGCTCGCCTGGCGCCGCAACGCCGAGCTGAGCCCGGCGATGCTGGCCGTGCGCGAGTATTTCCGGCACACCTTCATGGAGCCGCGCCCGTTGACGGGCGGCGCCTGAGACCGGGGAGGGCGATGTTCCGGCGCTATCATGGCCGCTCGCGTCACCGTCGTCCGGCAAGCAGCGGGAGCGCGCGTTTATCCGGCCGAGTAGCGGTAATGGCGATAACCGTCCGCCTCGTGGGTGAACGCGAAGCCGGCGGTTTCATACAGCTGCCGGGCGGGGTTGTCGGCCTTCACGCCGAGCACCAGTTCGAGCGGGCCGTGCGAGCGGGCGTCCGCGATATAGGCGTCGAGCAGCTTGCGCGCGACACCGCGACGCCGATGCGCCTCGACGACATGGATCGAGGCAAGCACGGCCTGCTCGCCGTGGCGTTCCCAGAAGCAATAGCCGATCGGCGTGCCCTGCTGCTGCGCCACATACATGAAGGGCAGGCCGCGGATCCACTGGCGCAGATGCGCGCCCATGGCCCGGCGCCAGCCGGCTTCCTGTTCGGGTTCGATGGCCAGGATATAGGACAGCTCGCCTTCGTAAAGCAATGGCAGGTCGTCCACGCGCGCGCGGCGAATCGAGTAGGGCTGGTCCGGCGCTTGGCTGTCGATGGGATGACTGGTCATGAGGTTCAAGGAGGGTTCATGGATGTACGAACCGCCATTGAACCGGAATTCGTCACAGGAAAACAAATAATCCATGCGTGCCCGGCCAATCGGCGGTGCTGCCGCGCCGTCCTCTCGCGAGCCCGCCCAATGCTGTGCATACTGCATCTCTCGTCTCGAAAAATGTATGTCATGCATGATGCTCTGCGCCGTCTCGACCTGAACCTGCTGCTCGTGCTCGACGCGCTGCACCGCCATCGCAGCGTGGCGGCGGCCGCCGACGAGCTGGCCCTGAGCGCCTCGGCCTGCAGCCACGCGTTGTCGCGCCTGCGCACGCGCTTCAACGACGAGCTGTTCGTGCGCTACGGCAGCGCGATGCAGCCCACGGCCCTGGCCGACCAGATCGCGCCGGCCGTCTGCGACGCGCTGCGCCTGCTGTCGGACCACCTCGGCGCGGCCGGCCCGTTCGTGCCCGCCAGCAGCACCCAGGTGTTCACGCTGGCGGCCACCGATTTCACGGCCTTCGCGGTACTGCCGGGCTTGATGGCGCGCCTGCAGGCGCTGGCGCCCGAGCTGCGGGTGAACGTCGTGTATTCGAGCCATCGCGATGCCCTGGAGGATCTCGCTGCCGGCCGCGCGCATTTCGCGCTCGGATTCTCCGACGAGGAAGGGCCTTCCGGCGAGGGCGTCGAGTCCTTCGCCTGCTACACCGACGACTATGTGGTCGTCGCGCGCCAGCCGCATCCGCGCATCGCGGGTTCGCTCCCGCTCGACACCTACCTGGCGGAGAAACACGTGGCGGTGCTGCCCTGGGCGAGTTCGGGCAGCATCATCGATGCGGTGCTGGCGCGCGGCGGACATCGGCGCCAGGTCGCCGTCTGCCTGCCGAGCGTGCTGGCCGCGCCCTTCATCGTCGCGAACACGGAGCTGCTGCTCACCTTGCCGCGTCGCGCGGCCGAGGCCTTGAGCCGGGCCACGTCGCTGTCGCTGTTCCCGACGCCGTTCGCGAGCCCCGACTACACCCTGCGCGTGTATTTCCACGCTCGGCATGCCGGCACACCCGCGCATGCCTGGATGCGCGAGCAACTGCGGCAGGCGCTGGAGGCGGCGAATCCCTCGCTGCCCGCGAAGCTACGGAAAAAGCGGCGCGGAACCTGAGGCTCGGCCGAGCGGCAAACTGCATGGCATACAGCCGCCCATGAAGAAGTTTCAGCGCGCGGTTTGCCCCGGCGCCCTATGATCGCGTGCTTGGAATCGATTGGATTGAACAGGTACCCGGGATGAACCACGAACTCCACCTGCGCGACGCGCTGCCGACTGACGTGGATCGCTGCTACGCGATCGAGATCTCGGCCTACGAGGGCGACGAGGCGGCCACGCGCGAGAAGATCGCCACGCGCATCGCGCAATATCCGCAGGGATTTCTCGTCCTGGAGCGCGAGGGCCGCGTGATCGGCTTCATCAATTCGGGCTGTGCCCACCAGGTGGTGATGTCGAACGAGGCCTTCAAGGAGCTGGTCGGGCACGACGCCGAGGCGCCCAACGTGGTGATCATGTCGGTGGTGCTGGACCCCGCCGAGCAGGGCAAGGGCTATGCGAAGCTCCTGATGGACAGCTTCGTGGCGCGCATGCGGGCGATGGGCAAGGCCACCATCCACCTGATGTGCAAGGACCGCCACGTCGAGCTGTATCGCAAGCTCGGTTACCAGTACGTGAAGCCTTCGGAATCGGACCATGGCGGCATGGCCTGGCACGAGATGGTGATGCCGCTCTGAGCCGCGCCCGTGCGCGCCATGATCGTGACGCCTAGGTCATCCGGATCGTGGGCCGCACGCAGCCGTTCAGGCGCTCGGCGCTCCACAGCAGGGCCGACTTCCTCAGGCCGTGCAGCGCGTATTGATGCTGGCGATACAGCATCGCATGGCTCAGTTGTGCGAAACGTCCCTTGATGAAGCCGCCGCGGAAGAAGCCGAACTGCCCGAGCGTGCCGAAGGCGTTGTAGTCGCTGATCGACACCAGCGCGCCGAGATCCTGGAAGTGGAACTCGGGCAGGGGCTTGCCGTCGAGCCAGGCGGGCAGGTGCCTGGCCAGGAAGCGTGCCTGCTGCGTGGCCACCTGGGCGGTGGGCGGCAGCGGGCGCTCCCGGCCTGCCGGCGTGTAGCTCGCGCAATCGCCGAGCGCGAAGATGTGCTCGTCGTCCACGCTCTGCAAGGTCGGCCCGATCGCGACCTGGTTGGAGCGATTGACCTCGATGCCGGCCAACTGGCCGAGGAAGGTCGGCGCCTTCACCCCGGCCGACCAGACCATGATGTCGGCCGGCTGGCTGCCGCCGTCGGCGAGCTGCAGGCCATCGGCCCCGGCCGCCGTCACGCGCGTTCCGGTGTGCACCTCGAAGCCGATCTGGCGCAGTTGCGCCTCGCTCGATTTCGACACGGTTTCCGGAAACGCCGCGAGGATGCGCGGCCCGCTTTCATACAAGGACAGCTTGAGCCGCTCGCGTATCGCCGGGTCGCCGTAGCTGCTCGCCACCTCGAGCAGGTGGCTCAACTCCGCGGCCAGTTCCACGCCCGTCGCGCCGGCACCGACGATCGACACGCGCAGGTCGCGATTCGTCACCACGCTCTGGAAGATGCGCACGCGCAGCGCCTCGTTGAAGGCCTCGGCCTCGACCTGGTTGTCGATGAAGTGGCAATGGCTGGTCACGCCGGGAGTGCCGAAATCGTTGGCGCGGCTGCCCACCGCGAGAATCAGCACGTCGTAGCCGATCCGGCGCGGCCCGATCAGGGTCTCGCCGGCCGAGGTCTCGATCGCGGCCAGGTCGATCTCGCGCGTGGCGCGATCGATGCCGACCATCTCGCCGGGCTGGTAGGTGAAGCCGTGTTCGCGCGCATGCGCGAGGAAGATCACCTGCTGCTGCTGGATCTCGCGCGTGCCGGCGGCGATCGTGTGCAGCATCGGTTTCCAGATATGCGTGGGGCTCTTGTCGATCAGGGTCACGTCGGCGCGCTGCTTGCGCCCGAGCGTGTCGCCCAGGCGCGTGGCCAGCAACAGGCCCGCAATGCCGCCGCCCACGACGACGATTCTCGGTCGGTGTTTCATCGCGATTTATTCATCATGTGTTGAATTCGACGGACGATGGTAAGGGCAGGCCTTGTTCGCTGTCAATGCGAGGGGGGCTGCCGGGTGGGAGGCAAGGGTTAAACTTCGTCATTTCCCGGTTTGCCGATCTCGACCCGATGAAGTCCCCGAACGATTCCCTGGATGCTGCCGCGACGGCCACCCAACGACGCCGCGCGCGCGGCCGGCCCGCCGCCAGCGACGCGGGCGGTGCCGACGTGCTGCTGCGCAATGCGCGCGCGGCCTTCGCCAAGGGCGGCTACCACGCCACCAGCGCGCGCGAGATCGCGCGCGTCTCCGGCGTCGACGCGGCGCTGGTCGGCCATCATTTCGGTTCGAAGGAAACGCTGTGGGCGGCCGTGGTCGAGCAGATCGCGGACGAAGTGGCGCCGATGATCGAGCGCATCCGCGCGCTGCACGAGACGCCGGAGCTGTCGCCGCGCCAGCGCGTGGAGCAGGCGATGGCGTTTTTCATCGACCAGGTGTTCGCCATGCCCGATGTCGGCATGTTCTTCTCGACGGCCGCCACCGAGCACGGCGAGCGGCTCGATTTCCTGATCGATCGCCTGGTGCGCCCGGTTCACGACGTGTTCCTGCCGCTGATCTCGCGCGCCATGAAGGCTGGCGAGATGCCCGCGCGCGACCCCGAGATCCTGTTCTCGATGATCGCCAACGGCGTCAGCAAGACCGTCTCCTACAGCCACGTGCTGGCTGCGTTCTCGTCCCTGCCGGCGCGGCCGGCGGCCTTCAGGCGCGAAGTGCTGGCAACCGCGATTGCGATGCTCGGCTAGGGCGCCGTCGCACGCGGACCGCTGAGCCCGCGCCGCGAGCCCCCAGCCTCAAGCGCGTCCCACCGCCTTCACCGCCAGCGCCGCGGCGGCCGAGCGCGTCTCCACATGCAGCTTGCGGAACAGATGCTCGAGGTGCTTGTTGACGGTGCGCGGCGCCATGTCGAGGATGTCGCCGATATCGCGATTGGTCTTGCCGCGCGAGACCCACAGCAGCACCTCGGCCTCGCGCGTGGTCAGCCCGAAGCGTTCGAGCAGGGCGGCCACCTGGGCGCCGTCGTCCCAGGCTTCCAGCACGATCACCCATTCGCCCTGCTCGCGCGTGCCGCTCACGCGCGCCGAGCGGCGCACGCCGCCGTCGGCGGTCTCATGCACGGCATCCTCGGGGCAACCCTGTTCCAGCCATTGCGCGAACCAGCGCGCCAGCGGCGGCGGCAGTTTCGCGCGCGCCACCGACAGGCCCGCCTCGCGCCCGAGCGGGTCGTAGCCGGCCAGCCGCGGCGCGGCCTGCGGGCTCTGCCAGCGGATCGCCGCCGCGCCGTCGACGATCACCGCCGCGCGCGCCTCGAGCCCGAGCACCGTGTCGGCATAACGCTGCGCGCGCGAGCGCTGCACATGGGCGGCGATGCGCGCGCAGACCTCCTCGGGGCGCACCGGCTTGGTCACATAGTCGATGCCGCCCACGCGAAAGCCCTGCACCACGTGCTCGCTCTCGGCCAGCGCCGTCATGAAGATCACCGGCAGGTGCTCGTGGCGCCGGTCGAGCTTGAGGCGCCGGCAGGTCTCGAAGCCGTCGAGCCCCGGCATCATCGCGTCGAGCAGCACCACGTCGGGCGTGACGCGCGCCAGGCACTTCAGCGCGTCGTCGCCGCTGAGCGCCACCAGCACCGCGTAACCGTCGGCGCGCAAGGTGTCGGACAGCAGGGCGAGGTTGTCGGGCGTGTCGTCGACGATCAGCACCACGGGCCGGTTGCCGAGCACGCCGGGCAGCGCGGCATCGGGGAGCGGGCGCGCGGCTTCAGTCATCGGCGCCGAGCGGGAGACGGTCAAGCTCATGCTCGAAATCCTTCAGTTGGAACAGCTCGGCGCGCTCGCGCAGCGCGGCCAGCGCGGGGGCGAGACCGGGCCGGCACGCGACGGCCGCGTCGAGCGCCTCGATCAGGCCCTGTACGTAGCCGACGTCGAGCAGGGTTTTCAGTTGCGCGTGGATCGCGCGGGGCAGGGGCGTCGGCGCGACCGCGAAGGCGGGTGCGTCGGCGGCCGCGGGCGAACCGCCCGTGATCGATGACGCGGCCGCCGCCGTCATCGCATGGCCGCCGGCTGCCGCGCGCTCGATGCGCGTGGCCGTCGACGCCGCGGCGCTCGCTTGCGCCGGCCCCTCGTCCTTCATCACCCATTCGAGTTCGAGCAGGGCCGCCAGCTTGTCGAGCAGCACCGGCACCTGCACGGGCTTCACGAGGTAGTCGTCGCAGCCGATCGCGATCGCGCGCTCGCGATCGTCGGCGAAGGCATTGGCCGACAGCAGCATGATCGGCGCGGCCGAGATGCGCCGCTCGCGGATCAGCCGGCTGGTCTCGTAGCCGTCCATGGCCGGCATCGAGATGTCCATCAGGATCGCGTCGGCGGCCTGCGTGCCGAGCCAGCGCAGCGCATCGATGCCGCTGCCGGCCTCGACGATCCCGAAGCCGAGCGGCGCGAGCATCTGCGCGACGATCGCGCGCTGGTCGGGCAGGTCGTCGACGATCAGCAGGGTGCGCCGCGGCCCGCGGTAACCGCCGATATCGGCCAGCTCGGTGCGCGCGGGCGCGGCGCTGCGCACCGCAGGCGCGAACACCTTGACCACGAAGCGCGTGCCGCGCCCCGGCTCGCTGTCCACCTCCAGGCTGCCACCGAGCGCATGCGTGAGCAGCTTGCAGATGGTCAGGCCCAGCCCCGCGCCGTGATCGTGCGCGCTGGCCGCGGTGCCGCGCTCGAAGGGCAGGAACAGCCGCTCCATCTCCTCGGGCGCGATGCCGGGGCCGGTGTCGACCACCTCGAAGGTCAGCGTGTCGAGCGCGTGGCCCACGCGCAGCGTCACGCCGCCCGCCTGCGTGAAGCGTATCGCGTTGCCGATCAGGTTGGTGAGAATCTGGCTCAGGCACTTCTGGTCGGTCTTGACGGTGGGCGGCAGCCAGCCGGCCGGCTGCACCGCGAACTCGAGCGCCTTCTCGACCGCCTGCGGGCGCAGCATCGAATTCATCTGCGCGAGGAAGTCGGGCAGCGAGATCGGCGCGATGTTCAGCTGCAGCTTGCCGGCCTCGATGCGCGCCACGTCGAGCAGGCCGTCGACCAGCGCGAGCAGGTGCTCGCCGCTGCGGTGGATGGTGCGGATCGCGTTGAGCCGAGCGCTGGGGATCTCCTCGCGCGCCTGCAGCAGCAGTTGCGCGTAGCCGAGGATGCTGTTGAGCGGCGTGCGCAGCTCGTGGCTCAAGCCCGTCACGTAGCGGCTCTTGGCGCTGTTGGCGGCTTCCGCCGCGGCCCGCGCGCGCTTGAGCGCGGCGTCGGTCTTCTGGTGCGCCTCGATCTCGTGCATCAGCAGCTCGGTCTGGCGCTGCGATTCCTCCTGCGTGACGCGCCGGTTCTCGCGCTCCAGCACCAGCCACCAGGCGGCGATGCCGCCGATCAGCGCGAGCGCGACGAACACCTTCACATAGGCGTTGGCGAGTTCGCGCCAGGCGGGCGAGCCCGGCGTGGCCAGCGAATCGGCGCTCTGCGACCAGATCAGGTAGAGCACCGTGGCCAGCAGCAGCGAGATCGCCAGCAGCAGGCTCAGGTAGTGGGCCAGGCGCAGCCCGGTGGCGCCGAGCCGTGCGTTCGGGAACAGGCGGTGCAGCACCCGGTCGAGCTGCGCGCCGAGCCGCGCATGCGGCTTGCAGCGATCGTGGCAGCGCGAATCGAGCGAGCAGCACAGCGAGCAGATGGTGCCGCCGTAGGCGGGGCAGTGGGCCGTGTCCTCGTGCTCGAATTCGTTCTCGCAGATCGCGCAGCGGCGCAGGCCGCCGGGCGGCCCCGGCTCGGCCTGGCGCGCGAGATAGTAGCGCCCGCGCGTGGCGATCGCGATCGCCGGCGCGCTCACGAAGGCCACGCCCAGCGCGATGAAGGGCGACATGGCGCGCGCCAGCTCGCCGAACGCGCCGCCGTGCGCGAGCATCGCCACCACGGTGGCGATCGTCATCGCGCCCACCCCGACCGGGTTGATGTCGTACAGGTGGGCGCGCTTGAACTCGATGTCGCGCGGGCTGTAGCCGAGCGGCTTGTTGACCACCAGGTCCGCGAACAGCGCGCCCACCCAGGCGATCGCCACGTTGGCGTACATCGACAGCACCTTGCCGATCGCCTCGAACACGCCCATCTCCACCAGCAGCAGCGCGATCAGCACGTTGAACACCAGCCACACCACGCGCCCCGGATGGCTGTGCGTGAGCCGCGCGAAGAAGTTCGACCAGGCCAGCGACCCCGCGTAGGCATTGGTCACGTTGATCTTCAACTGGGAGACGATCACGAACAGCACGGCCACGGGCACCGCCCAGGACGCGAGCCCCAGCGGGTCGAGCAGCAGGTGGTAGGCGAGCAGGTACATCTGGGTGGGCTGCGCGGCCTGGGTGGCGTCGATCTCGTGCTGGATCGCGATGAAGGCGAGGAAGGCGCCGCCCAGCATCTTCAGCGCGCCCGGCACGATCCAGCCGGGCCCGGCGCTGAGCAGGGCGATCCACCAGCGCCGCCGGTTGCGCGCGGTGAGCGGCGGCAGGAAGCGCAGGTAGTCGACCTGCTCGCCGACCTGCACGATCAGCGCGAACACCACGGTGGCGGCCTGGCCGAAGGCGATCGCGCTGAACGCGCGGCCCTCGGGCGCGAAGCCGGCGAAGGTGGTCCATTCGCGCAGCAGCCCGGGGTGGTGCCAGAGCACCGCGCCGTAGGGCAGCACGAACAGCACCAGCCACAGCGGCTGGGTCCAGCTCTGCAGCCGGTTGATCAGCGTGATGCCGAACATCACGATCGGGATCACCACCAGCGAGCTGATCACGTAGGCCAGGCCGATCGAGATCGGGAACACCAGCTGCAGCGCGAGCGACATGATGGCCGCTTCCAGCGCGAAGAAGATGAAGGTGAAGCTCGCGTAGAGCAGGGAGGTGACGGTCGAGCCGATGTAGCCGAAGCCGGCGCCGCGCGTGAGCAGGTCCATGTCGACGCCGTGGCGCGCCGCGTAGTAGCTGATCGGCAGGCTGGTCAGCCAGATCAGCAGCGACACCGCCGCGATCGCGCAGACCGCGTTGGTGAAGCCGTAGTCGATCACCAGGCTGCCGCCGATCGCCTCCAGCACCAGGAACGAGACCGCGCCGATCGCGGTGTTCGCGACCCGGAATTCCGACCAGCGGCGAAACGAGCTGGGCGTGTAGCGCAGCGCGTAGTCCTCCAGCGTCTCGTCGCCGACCCAGGCGTTGTAGTCGCGGCGCACCTTGACGATGCGCTGCGTGATCGGCCGGAGATCGGGCCCCGCGGGCTCGGGGGCGACGGACTGGTGCATCGGAGCCATGTCGGGTGATCCAGGTTGGTGCGCGGATGGCGGGCGGGATGCGTCACGCAAGTTACATTCCAGGCGCGCCTCGGCATATACGTCAATCGACGTATTCCGGTGCTTTATTTGGCTTCCTACATTCCGCTCCACACGCCGGCCACCTGCTCCGGCGGACCGAACCGACAAGGAGAACGGGATGTCCATGGACGATCGACACGATGACGAAGCCCCCTCGGCGCTGCGCCGGCGCCTGATCGGCAGCCTCGCGGCCGCCCCGCTGATGGCGCTGGGCCTGCCGCGCGCCGCCAGCGCGCAAACCCCGCCGACCGCCAAGGTCAACACCACCAAATTGGCCGTCACCGACACCACCGTGACGGTCGGCCAGCTGCACTCGGCCACCGGCACCATGGCGATCTCGGAGACGGGCTCGATCCAGGCCGAGCGCCTGGCGATCGAGCAGATCAACGCGATGGGCGGCGTGCTGGGCCGCAAGATCCAGATCATCCAGGAAGACGGCGCCTCGGACTGGCCGACCTTCGCGGAGAAATCCAAGAAGCTGCTGGAGAACGACCACGTGGCCGCCGTGTTCGGCTGCTGGACCTCGGCCTCGCGCAAGGCGGTGCTGCCGATCTTCGAGAAGGACAACGGCCTGCTGTACTACCCGACCTTCTACGAAGGGCTCGAGCAGTCGAAGAACGTGTTCTACACGGGCCAGGAAGCGACCCAGCAGATCCTCTGGGCGCTCGACTGGGCCTCCAACACCAAGAAGGCCAAGAGCTTCTTCCTGGTCGGCTCCGACTACATCTGGCCGCGCACCTCGAACAAGATCGCGCGCCGCCATATCGAGCAGCACCTGCATGCCAAGGTGGTCGGCGAGGAGTACTACCCGCTGGGCACCACCGACTTCTACTCGCTGATGAACAAGATCAAGCTGGCCCGGCCGGATTGCATCTTCACGACCGTGGTGGGCGGCTCGAACGTGGCCTTCTACAAGCAGTTGAAGGCCGCCGGCATCACGCCGCAGAAGCAGTTCCTGCTGACCCTGTCGGTCACCGAGGACGAGGTGCTCGGCATCGGCGGCGAGAACTTCGCGGGTTTCTATTCCTCGATGAAGTATTTCGAGTCGCTCACCAACGACAACAACAAGGCCTTCGTGCAGGCCTTCAAGGCGCGCTACGGCCAGAAGGCCGTGATCGGCGACGTCACCCAGGCCGCCTACCTCGGGCCCTGGATCTGGAAGGCCGCCTGCGAGCGCGCCGGCAGCTTCGACGTCGACAAGGTGGTGGCCGCCTCGGCCGGCATCGAGCTGAAGAACGCGCCGCAGGGTTACGCCAAGGTCGACGCGAACCACCACCTCTGGAGCCGTTCGCTGATCGGCGAGGGGCAGGCCGACGGCCAGTTCAAGGTGGTGGCGCAATCCACCGACCCGATCCAGCCGAACCCGTTTCCGAAGGGCTACATGTAAGCGGCGCGGGCCCAGCCGCCCACGCCCGTCCCGCCATCCCGCCTTGCGCCTAGCCGACGCGCGGCGGCCGCTTGCGGCCACCGCGCGAGGAGAAAACCGATGTCCGCCACCGACATTTTCAATATCACCCTGATGCAGGGTTTCGCCGGCCTGAGCCTGTTCAGCGTGCTGCTGCTGATGGGCCTGGGTCTCGCCGTGATCTTCGGCCAGATGGGCGTGATCAACATGGCCCATGGCGAGTTCATGACGATCGGCGCGTACACGGTCTACCTGTTCTCCTGGTTCGCGCAGAACGTCTGGCACGGCTTCACGCCGGTCTACTTCTTCGTGGCGATCGTGGCGGCCTTCTTCATCGCCTTCGCCGCGGGCTGGCTGGCCGAATGGGCGCTGATCCGCCATCTGTACCGGCGCCCGCTCGACACGCTGCTGGCCACCTGGGGCCTGAGCCTCGGCATGCAGCAGGTGTTCCGCTCCGCGTTCGGCCCGAAGGAGGTGAGCCCCGCGCTGCCCGACTGGCTGATGGGTTCCTGGGAGCCGTCGCAAGGGCTCGACATCCCCGTGAGCGGCATGTTCGTGATGGGCCTCGCGCTGATCATGACGGGCGGCCTGCTGCTGGCGCTGTACCGCTCGCGTTGGGGCCTGAGGGTGCGCGCCACGGTGGCGAACCGGCCGATGGCCAACGCCGCCGGCATCAATACGCGGCTCACCGACCGCATGACCTTCGCGATCGGCTGCGGGGTGGCCGGCGTGGCCGGGGCCGCGTTCACGGCGATCGGCTCGACCGGCCCCACCAGCGGCTCGCTCTACATCGTCGACTCGTTCCTGGTGGTGACCTTCGGCGGCGCGGCCAGCCTGCTCGGCACGGTGGCCTCGGCCTTCGGCATCGCGCAGATGCAGTCGATCAGCGAGTTCTTCCTGTCCGGCTCGACCGCCCGCGTGCTGACCCTGCTGACCGTGGTGATCATCCTGATGCTGCGCCCGCAAGGCCTGTTCGCCTCCAAGGTGCGCCGCGCCTGAGCGCGGGCGAGCCGCTTCACGACCCGTTCAACCGAATCCCGACCTCCCCACCGGAGAGCCATCATGGAACCCATCCAACCTGTCGCCGGCGCCACCGGCACCGCGACGCCGCCCGCCGGCCGGGCCAGCCCCGGCGGCTGGCGCGCGCTGGCGCGCCGCGCCGACGCCTCCGGCTATGCCGGCATCGTGCTGCTGGCGATCCTGATCGTCGTGGTGTTTCCGCTCGCGCTCGACGCGTTCCGCCTGAACCTGATGGGCAAGTACCTGACCTATGCCTTCGTGGCGGTGGGCCTGGTGATCGCCTGGGGCTACGGCGGCGTGCTGAGCCTGGGGCAGGGCGTGTTCTTCGGCCTGGGCGGCTACGCCATGGCGATGTTCCTCAAGCTCGAATCGTCCGATCCGGTTTCGACCAGGACGCAGACCACGCCGGGCATTCCCGACTTCATGGACTGGAACCAGCTCACCGCGCTGCCGGCCTGGTGGAAGCCCTTCCACTCGCTGCCGTTCTCGATCCTGGCGGTGCTGGTGGTGCCCACCCTGCTCGCCTTCGTGGTCGGCTTCGCGATGTTCAAGCGGCGCGTGGGCGGGGTCTATTTCGCGATCATCACGCAGGCCGTGGCGCTGATCCTCTCGGTGCTGATCATCGGCCAGCAGGGCTACACCGGCGGCGTGAACGGCATCACCGACCTGCGCACGCTGCTGGGCTGGAACATCCAGGGCAACTCGGCCAAGTACGTGCTGTATTTCGTCAACGCGGCGCTGCTGATCGGCGCGATGCTGGCCTGCCGCTGGATCCAGCGCGGCAAGGTGGGCACCTTGCTGCTGGCGATGCGCGACAAGGAGGACCGGGTGCGCTTCTCCGGCTACGACGTGGCGATGTTCAAGGTGTTCGCGTTCTGCGTGGCCGCCATGCTGGCGGCCATCGGCGGCGCGATGTTCACGCTGCAGGTCGGCTTCATGTCGCCGTCCTTCGTCGGCATCGTGCCCTCGATCGAGATGGTGATCTACGCGGCGGTGGGCGGGCGCATGTCGGTGGTGGGCGCGGTGGTCGGCACGATCCTGGTCAACCTCGGCAAGACCTGGTTCTCGGAGAGCTTCCCGAACCTGTGGCTGTACCTGATGGCCGCGATGTTCATCGGCGTGGTGATGGCCTTCCCGAACGGCCTGGCCGGCCTCTACGAGGCGCATCTGCGTGCTCGCCTGCGCCGCTGGCTCGGCGACACCACCCAGCGGGGGGCATGACCATGAGCAATACCGACTTCCTGCTGGCGGTGGAGGACCTGAGCGTGTCCTTCGACGGCTTCAAGGCGATCGACTCGCTGAACCTCTACCTGGAGCGCGGCGAGCTGCGCGTGGTGATCGGCCCGAACGGCGCCGGCAAGACCACCTTGCTCGACCTGATCTGCGGCAAGACCCGCGAGACCGGCGGCAGCATCAAGTTCCGCAACGAGGAGATCACCCAGCTCGCCGAGTACCGGCGCGTGCGCAAGGGCATCGGCCGCAAGTTCCAGACGCCCTCGATCTACGAGAACCTGTCGGTCTCGCAGAACCTGGAGGTGTCCTATCCGCGCGGGCGCGGCGTGTTCGGCGCGCTGGCCTTCAAGCGCGACGCCGAGGTGAGCGACCGGGTGCTGGCGGTGGCCGAGGAGATCGGCCTGGCCGCCGCGCTCGACCTGGAGGCGGGGCTGCTCTCGCACGGCCAGAAGCAGTGGCTGGAGATCGGCATGCTGCTGATGCAGGACCCCGAACTATTGATGCTCGACGAGCCGATCGCCGGCATGAGCGTGAAGGAGCGCGAGATCACCGCCGAGCTGCTCGGGCGCATCTGCCAGCAGCGCTCGATGATCGTGATCGAGCACGACATGGCCTTCGTCGAGCGCATCGCGCACAAGGTCACCGTGATGCACCAGGGCAGGATCCTCGCCGAGGGGCCGATGGCCAAGGTGCAGGCCGACCCGCGCGTGATCGACGTCTATCTCGGCCACTGAACAGGAGGAACCCCAGATGCTCGAAGTCGACGATCTCGTCGTCAGCTACGGCCAGAGCGAGGTGCTGCACGGCATCGGCTTCTCGGTCGGCACGCGCGAAAGCGTGGCGGTGATGGGCCGCAACGGCATGGGCAAGACCACGCTGTTCAAGGCGCTGATCGGCATGCTGCCGGCCAGCCGCGGCAGCGTGAAGGTGGGCGGCGCCGACGTCTCCAGGGACGAGAGCTTCCGGCGCGTGGCGCGCGGCATCGGCTACGTGCCGCAGGGCCGGCAGATCTTCGCCTCGCTGACGGTGGAGGAGAACATCCGCACCGGCCTGGAGAACGCGAAATCGCAGACCGTGCCCGACGATCTCTACGCGCTGTTCCCGGTGCTGTTCGACATGCGCCGCCGCAAGGGCGGCAACCTCTCGGGCGGCCAGCAGCAGCAACTGGCGATCGCGCGGGCGCTGGCCACCGATCCCAAGGTGCTGCTGCTCGACGAGCCCACCGAGGGCATCCAGCCCTCGGTGATCAAGGACATCGCCCGCGCGCTCAACCAGATCCGCGCCACGCGCGACATCGCGATCGTGGTGTCCGAGCAGGTGCTGAGCTTCGCGCTGGAGGTGGCCGACCGGCTGTTCGTGATCGAGGGCGGCCGTTTCGTCCACCAGAGCACGCGCGAGGCCGGCGACACCGACCGCATCCGCGAATACCTGTCCGTCTGAGGGCGCGCCGCCCGAGGCGCGCCATCCCATTCATTGCCGAAGCGAGGAGCACACGAGATGACCGATACCCTGATCAAGGTCGACCTGAACCAGTCCGCCTACGAGAACGCCCAAGTCCACAACCGCTGGCACCCCGACATCCCGATGGCCTGCTGGGTCAATCCCGGCGACGACTTCATCCTGGAGACCTACGACTGGACCGGCGGCTTCATCAAGAACGACGACAGCGCCGACGACGTGCGCGACATCGACCTGTCGATCGTGCACTTCCTGTCGGGCCCGGTGGGCGTGAAGGGCGCCGAGCCGGGCGACCTGCTGGTGGTGGACCTGCTCGACATCGGCGCGAAGTCGGACAGCCAGTGGGGCTTCAACGGCTTCTTCTCGAAGACCAACGGCGGCGGTTTCCTGACCGACCATTTCCCCTCGGCGCAGAAGTCGATCTGGGATTTCCACGGCATGTACACCAGCTCGCGCCATATCCCGGGCGTGAACTTCGCGGGCCTGATCCACCCGGGCCTGATCGGCTGCCTGCCCGATCCCAAGCTGCTGGAAACCTGGAATGCGCGCGAGACCGGCCTGATCGCCACCCACCCCGAGCGCGTGCCGCCGCTGGCCAATCCGCCGTTCGCGGCCACCGCGCACATGGGCAGCCTGAGCGGTGACGCCAAGGCCCGCGCCGCCGCCGAGGGCGCGCGTACCGTGCCGCCGCGCGAGCATGGCGGCAACTGCGATATCAAGGACCTGTCGCGCGGCTCGAAGGTGTTCTTCCCGGTCTACGTGGACGGCGCGGGCCTCTCGGTGGGCGACCTGCACTTCAGCCAGGGCGACGGCGAGATCACCTTCTGCGGCGCGATCGAGATGGCCGGCTGGGTCCACATGCGCGTGAACCTGATCAAGGGCGGCATGGCCAAGTACGGGATCCGCAACCCGGTGTTCCAGCCCAGCCCGATCACGCCGAACTACAACGACTACCTGATCTTCGAGGGCATCTCGGTGGACGAGACGGGCGGCCAGCACTATCTCGACGTGACGGTGGCCTACCGGCAGGCCTGCCTGAACGCGATCGAGTACCTGAAGAAGTTCGGCTATTCGGGCGCGCAGGCCTATTCGCTGCTCGGCTGCGCGCCGGTGCAGGGGCATATCAGCGGCGTGGTCGACATCCCGAACGCCTGCGCCACGCTCTGGCTGCCCACCCAGATCTTCGACTTCGACATCCGGCCGAACGCCGAAGGGCCGATCCGCCATGTGAAGGGCGAGGTCGACCTGCCGATCTCCTACGACCTCGTGAAGGCCTGAGGGCCGGGAGCGCGCGATGCCGATCTACGACTTCCATTGCGACACCTGCGGGCCCTTCGCGGCGCTGCGTTCGATCGCCGAGCGCGACCGGCCCGCGCCCTGTCCCGTGTGCGGGACCATCGCCGCGCGCCAGCTCACGGCGCCGTCGCTGGCGCTGATGTCGGGCGAGCGGCGCATCGCGCACGCCACCAACGAGCGCGCCGCGCACGCGCCGCGCCAGTCGGGCGAGGGCGCCGCGTCCCGGCACCGGCCCGGCTGCGGGTGTTGTTCGGGCGGCCGTGCCACGCTGGCCGGCGCGAGCGGCGGCAGCGCGATCGGCGCGGCGGGCGGCGGTGGGGCGGCGGGCGCGCTCAAGCGGCCCGCCGGCCGGCCCTGGATGATCAGTCACTGAGCGGGGCCATCCCGCTCATCAAGCGAACGGAGCAAGACGATGCGACATGGCGATATTTCGAGCAGCCGCGACGGCGTGGGCGTCGCGGTGGTGAACTACAAGATGCCGCGGCTGCATACCCGGGCCGAGGTGCTGGAGAACGCGCGCAGGATCGGCGAGATGCTGGTCGGCATGAAGCGCGGCCTGCCGGGCATGGACCTGGTGATCTTCCCCGAGTATTCGACGCACGGCATCATGTACGACGAGGCCGAGATGTACGAGACCGCCTCCACCATCCCCGGCGCGGAAACCGAGATCTTCTCGGCCGCCTGCCGCCAGGCCAAGGTGTGGGGCGTGTTCTCGATCACCGGCGAGCGCCACGAGCAGCACCCGAACAAGGCGCCCTACAACACCCTGATCCTGATCGACGACCAGGGCGAGATCGTCCAGAAGTACCGCAAGATCATGCCCTGGACGCCGATCGAGGGCTGGTACCCGGGCGATCGAACCTATGTGACGGACGGGCCGAAGGGCCTGAAGATCAGCCTGATCATCTGCGACGACGGCAACTATCCCGAGATCTGGCGCGACTGCGCGATGCAGGGCGCCGAGCTGATCGTGCGCTGCCAGGGCTACATGTACCCCGCCAAGGAGCAGCAGGTGCTGGTCTCGAAGGCGATGGCCTGGATGAACAACACCTACGTGGCGGTGGCCAACGCGGCCGGCTTCGACGGCGTCTATTCCTACTTCGGCCACTCGGCGATCGTCGGCTTCGACGGCCGCACGCTCGGCGAATGCGGCGAGGAGGAGATGGGCGTGCAGTACGCGGAGCTGTCGGTCTCGCAGATCCGCGACGCGCGCCGCAACCTGCAGTCGCAGAACCATCTCTACAAGCTGCTGCATCGCGGTTACACCGGCACGATCAACTCGGGCGACAGCGTGCATGGCGTGGCCGACTGCCCGTTCGGCTTCTACCGCGACTGGGTGAATGATCCGCAGAAGGCGCGCGCGGCCGCCGAGGCGATCACGCGGCCGATGCCGGGCACGCCCGAATGTCCGATCGAGGGGATTCCTCACCAGGCGGAAGCCAATACGCGCTAGGCGGGCAGGCGAGGCGAAGGGGTTTGGCACGAGGGAGCAGGCAGGCAAACCGGCGGCGCGCGCATCGACCCGCGCGCCGCCGCGCTGCTGCCGGCCTGCGGCGAGGCGAGGCATCGAAGGCAGGGCGGGCGCGGCAGGCCAGCGACGGCAAGCCGACGACAAGCCGGCAACGACAAGCCAGCGACGACAAGCCGACGATAGCCAGGCGGCGCTGGCGGCCAAGCCGGGCCAGGGCCGCACGCGGCTGCGCTAAGATGGCGGCTCGCGGCGCCTTGCCGGAGCCATCGCCCCGGTGCGCCGCCGCCTGTCCTGGAGGCTTCGATGGCGCTGTCCGCCCTGTTGGTATTCGCATTGGCCCTGATGGTGGCCGCCGGTTCGCCGGGGCCGGGGATCGCCGCCCTGGTCGCGCGCGTGATGAGCAACGGCTTTCGCGACGTGCTGCCGTTCCTGGCCGCGATGTGGATCGGCGAGATCCTGTGGATGAGCTTCGCGGTGGCGGGCCTGGCCGCGCTGGCCAAGACCTTCGCGACCGCCTTCCTGCTGCTGAAGATCGCCGGCATCGTCTACCTGCTGTTCCTGGCCGTGAAGATGTGGCTCGCGCCGGCCGCCGTCGACGACGGCCAGTTGCCGAGCGGCCAGTCGCCGCTGCGCATGTTCGCCGCCGGCCTCACCGTCTCGCTCGGCAATCCCAAGATCATGGTGTTCTACGTGGCGCTGCTGCCCACGCTGGTCGACCTCTCCCATGTCGGGCCGCTGGCCTGGGCCGAGCTGGCGCTGACCATGCTGGTGGTGATGGCCGCCGTCGACCTGAGCTGGGCGCTGCTCGCGGCGCGCGCGCGCCGGCTGCTCAGGAGCCGCCGCGCGGTGAAGGTGGCCAACCGCGCCAGCGCCACCATGATGGCCGGCGCGGCGGTGGTGATGGCCACGCGCTGAGGGCGGCGCCCGCCAAGCCTGCCGGGTATCACAGCGGCGGCTTGACGCCGTCCTTCTCCACCGAGATCGCGCCGGCTCGCCACTGCCCGTGATCGCCGGGTGCCGCGACCGCGAACAGGTAGGCACCCGGCACCAGATCCTCCCGCCCGGCCGGCGCGTAGGTCACCACCGGCGCCGAATCGGGCACATGCACGCGCAGCGTCTCGCTGCCGTAGCGCAGGTCCAGGTCGCGGCCGCCGGGCTCGGCCGTCACCGCCGTCACGGTGGCGCCCGTCATGCTGCTGCCGGGCGCGAGATCCCAGGCGTAATGGCCTTCCCCGGTGCCGCGCCGCTCCTCGCGATAGACCATCACCTCCAGCGCGCCGAGTCCGGCGCCGCTCGGCACGGCCGCCGCGCCGACATAGCTGCCGGGCTCGAGCCGGGCGCGGTCGTAGGGCTTGACGGCGGCCAGCCGCGTGCGCGCATCGAGCTTCAGGACTTGCCTCGTGCCTTCGCGGGTGCGCACCGTCACCGTCGCGCCCTCCACCGACTCGATCCGGCCGCGCACGTGAACCGGCGCGAAGAAGCCGCCGATCTGCCTGGCGATATCGTCGTGATCCTCCTCCAGCGCGAAGTGCCCCGTGTCGTAGTAGTGGATCGCCGCGTCGGGCACCTCGCGCCGGATCGCCTCGGCGCCGGCCGGCACGAAGATCGGATCGTTCCTGCCCCACACCACCAGGGTGCGCGGCTGGTGCTCGCGCAGCCAGGCCTGCCAGGCCGGGAACGCGGCCACGTTGTTCGGGATGTCGAGTTGCAGGTCGGTCATGATGCGGCGGCTGTCGGGGTTGGCGAGCGCGGCCGCGTCGTTGGTCCAGGCATCGGGGTTCAGCGCATCGGGCTCGCGCGCGCCGTGGCGATAGAGCAGCAGGGCGGTAGCCAGCGAGACATGGCTTTCCGCCAGCGCGCGCTTGGCCTCCGTGGCCTCGCCCGTGATCGCGGCGTCGCGCCGGCGCCGGGCGGGATCGACCCCGTCCTCCGAGATCACCGCGTTCTGGAATACCAGCCCGTCGATCCAGTCCGGATGATTTAGCGCGAGGCGCATGCCCACCGGGCCGCCGAAATCGGTCATGTAGACGATCAGATGCGGCTCGCCCAGGCTCGCGACGAAGTGCTCGATCACGCTCGTCACCTTGTCGAAGCTCGGCACGAAGCGCTCGGCGGGCGGCGCCTCGCTGTAGCCCATGCCGGGGTAGTCGGGCGCGATCACGTGGAATTGCCCGGCGAGCAGGGGCATCAGATCCCGGAACTCGTGCGACGAACTCGGGAAACCGTGCAGCAACAGCAAGGTCGGCTTGGCGCGATCGCCGGCCTCGCGATAGAACAGGCGCAGCCCGTCGACGCTGGCGTAGTGATACGAGACGGGATCGGCATGCGCGACGGGGCCGGCGAAGCAGGCCGAGGCGGCCAGCAGGGCGGCGAGAAAGCGTGAGGCAAGACAGCGTGAAGCGGGGCGAAACATGGGGCGGTTCCTTGGCTGGGAGGAGGCGGTGGCGACGCGCCGGGAGCGGCGTGAATCCGCACGATGCCCGCGCGCCGAGCCTGTGTAAAATTGATTGTTCGCGCCCGATGTATTGAGGCCATCAATGGAGCCGCCGCCATGCGTTTCAACAAGCTCGACCTGAACCAGTTGGTGGTGCTCGATGCGCTGCTCGACGCGCGCAGCGTGACCCAGGCGGCCCAGCGGCTGTTCCTCAGCCAGTCGGCGACCAGTTGCGCGCTGGCCCGGCTGCGCGAGTATTTCGACGACGAGCTGCTGGTGCCGGTGGGCAAGACCCTGGTGCCGACCTCGCGCGCCGAGAATCTGCGCCAGCCGGTGCGCGAGGTGCTCCGGCAGATCCAGTCGATCACCCACGACGCGCCCCGCTTCGATCCGGGCAGCTCGGACCGCACCCTGGTGATCGAGGCTTCCGATTATGTGATCAGCGTGTTCCTCGGCGAGGTGCTGCGGCGCGCCTCGATCGAGGCGCCGAACATGCGCTTCCGGGTGCGTACCGCCGCCACGCTCGGCCTGGTCCATCTCGAGAACGGCGAGATCGACCTGCTGATCACGCCGGATTTCCGCGCCGGCGCGGCCTATCCCTCGGAGCCGCTGTTCGAGGACGGCTGGTCCTGCCTGGTGTGGGACGGCAACCAGCAGGTGGGGCGCCGCCTGACGCTGGAGCGCTACCTGGAGCTGGGGCACGTGATCATGGAGTGGGCCGGCGGCGCGATCGTCACGCTGGACAGCCGCGCCGTGCTCGATCTGGGTTACCGGCGCCGTGCCGAGGTGACGGCCGAAACCTTCCAGGTGGTGCCGCACCTGTTGCACGGCACGCAGCGCGTGGCGACGCTGCAGACGCGGCTGGCCACCCTGCTGCAGCGCGCCTCGCCCTCGCTGCGCGTGCTGCGCTGCCCGTTCGCGATCCCGAAGCTGGCCGAGGTGGTGCAGTACAACCGCTTCCAGGAGCACGACCCGGCGCTGATGTGGTTCCGTCGCCTGATGCGCGAGGTCGCGCACGACGTGTCCTTCGCCTCGGCGAGCCACGAGCCGGCCGCACCCGCGCCCGCGCCCGCGCCAAAAAGAAAGGCGGCCCGCCGGGCCGCCTGATCGTTCGTCATGCCTGGGTTCGGGCTGGCGCGCCGCCGCCGCTCAGAGCGGCTCGCCGCGATAACCGAGCTTCGAGGAGATCACCTGCCCCGCCTGCTTGAGCAGGGCCACGTAATGCGCCTTGGTGTCGGCGCCGCAGCGCATGGTCGGAAACGAGATCGACAGCCCGGCGATCACCCGCCCGAAGCGGTCGAACACCGGCACCGCCAGGCACACCAGCCCGTCTTCCTGTTCCTCGTTGTCCTCGCCGTAACCCTGCTCGCGCACGTGCGGCAGGATGCTCCAGACCGCCTCGGCCGAGGCCAGCGTCTTCTGCGTGGACTTGCGGAACTCGATGCGCGAGAGCGCCTCGCGCGCCTCCTCGGGCGCCATCCAGGCCAGCAGCACCTTGCCGATCGCGGTGCTGTAGAGCGGATTGGTGCGGCCGATCCGCGAGTGCATGCGCAGCCCGTAGTCGGCGTCGATCTTGTGGATGTAGATGATGTGGTCTTCGTCGAAGGCGCCCAGGTGCAGCGCCTCGCGCGTCAGGCGCCCGATGCGGCGCATCTCCACGTCCGCCTCGCGCACCAGGTCGACGCTCTCCAGCGCCTGCGAGCCGAGCTCGAACAGCCGGATCGTCAGCCGGTAGCGCTCGGTCTCGTCCTCCTGCGCGACGAAGCCGAGCGTCTTCAGCGTCTGCAGAAAACGGTGGACCGTGGTCTTCGACATGTCGAGCCGGTTCGACAGCTCGCTGATGCCGATCGGCCCGTGCGCGCCGAGCGCTTCCAGCACGGCGAACACCTTGCCCGCGGCCGAGGCCGATTCCGTCTTCTCGCCGCCTTCGTCGTTCCGCGCCCGGGAGGCGGCCTCGTCCTTCCGGCGCCTGAGCATCGCTTCCATGTGCAGACCATCCCTCGAATTTGATTCAGGCGTGAGCATAGCGCGTCCCGGGTCGGAGTTGAATCAGCGGGCCAGCCAGCCGCCGTCCACGGCCAGCGTGTGGCCGTGCACGTAGTCGGAGGCGGGCGAGGCGAGAAACACCACGGGGCCGGCCAGGTCGCCCGGCACGCCCCAGCGCCCGGCCGGGATGCGGCCGACGATTTCCTCGTTGCGCTGCGCGTCGTGCCGCAGCTGCGTGGTGTTGTTGGTTTCCATGTAGCCGGGCGCGATCGCATTGACGTTGATGCCGCGCGAGGCCCATTCGTTGGCGAGCAGGCGCGTCAAGCCCAGCACGCCGCTTTTCGAGGCGGTGTAGGAGGGCACCCGGATGCCGCCCTGGAACGACAGCATCGAGGCCACGTTGATGATCTTGCCGGGCCCGTCCTGCTTGACGAACTGGCGCGCCACCGCCTGCGCGAGGAAGAACACCGTCTTCAGGTTGGTGTCGATCACCAGGTCCCAGTCCTCCTCGGTGAACGCGAGCGCGTCGTTGCGGCGGATGATGCCGGCGTTGTTGACCAGCACGTCGATGCGGCCGAAGGCCTCGACCGTGGCGTTCACCACGTCGTCGATCGGCTGCGTGCTCGACAGGTCGGCGCGCAGATCGAGGAAGCGGCGGCCGAGCGACTCGACGCGCGCCATGGTCTCGTCGGGCGCGCCGCGGTTGACGCCGGCGATGTCGCAGCCCGCCTCGGCGAGCGCGATCGCCATCCCGGCGCCCAGGCCGGTATTGCAACCGGTGACGACCGCGACCTTGCCGGTCAGGTCGAAGAAATTGGCTGGCATGGGGCTCCTCTCGATTGCCAGTGATGGATCGGGCGACGCCCGGCGCGGGCCGGGCGGCCGTGCTTCAGCGCAGCTCGCCGATCTTGACGTGGTCCATGTCCTTGAACACCTGGTTCTCGCCGACCATGCCCCAGATGAAGGTATAGGCCTGGGTGCCCACGCCCGAGTGGATCGACCAGCTCGGCGAGATCACCGCCTGCTCGTTGTGGACCAGGATGTGGCGCGTTTCCTGCGGCTCGCCGCACATATGGAACACCGCCGAGTTCTCCTGCATGCCGAAGTAGAAATACACCTCCATGCGGCGCTCGTGGGTGTGGCAGGGCATGGTGTTCCACAGGTTGCCCGGCTCCAGCTTGGTCATGCCCATCGAGAGCTGGCAGGTCTGCACCACTTCCGGAACGATGAACTTGTAGATGGTGCGGCGGTTGCTGGTGGACGGGTCGCCCAGCGTTTCCGGCGAGGCCTGCTGCAGCGTGATCACGCGCGTCGGGTAGCGGGTGTGGGCCGGCGCGCAGTTCAGGTAGAACTTGGCGGGGCGGGCGGCATCGTCGCTGCCGAACACCACCGACTGCGTGCCCTGGCCGATGTAGATCGCCTCCTCGAAGCGCACCGCGTGGCGCTGGCCGTCCACCTCCACCCAGCCGTCGCCGCCGATGTTGATCGCGCCCAGCTCGCGCCGGTCCAGCAGGTGCTCCACGCCGATGGTCTTGCCCAGCGCGTTGGGCACCTCCACCGCGCGGGTGGCCGGGAAGGCGCCGCCGACGATGATGCGGTCGATATGGCTGTAGGTCAGCTTGAGCGCGTCGGCCTCGAACACCTGTTCGACCAGGAAGTGGCGCCGCAAGCCGGCGGTATCGAGAGTTTTCGCGTGTTCGCTGTGTATGGCCTGGCGGACTTCCATCTGCTGTCTCCTGGGGATCGATGAGGCGGGGCGCCGGGGCCCCTTTGCGTGTTCCGCATTAGATCACAGTCGAATAAAAATCGGAACGTTGTTCCATATATTTTTTCGAAACGGGCGGGACAGCCGATGGTTTGCTTGAGTGACGGTCGGCAATTGCAGGGTTAACCGCGATGTAAGGCGATCACAGAATGGAATAACGTTCCGAAATCACGTCGGGGAGACGGCGGATTCGACAACGGACGCGAACGTCCATGGATGGAGAACCTTGTGAATATCAAGAAAGCGATCGATCGCGTACCGGGCGGCCTGATGCTGGTGCCCATGGTGCTGGGCGCCTGCGTCCACACCTTCGCGCCGGATGCGGGGAAATACTTCGGCTCGTTTACCAACGGGCTGATCGCCGGCACGGTGCCGATCCTCGCGGTGTGGTTCTTCTGCATGGGCGCCACCATCGACCTGCGCGCCACCGGGGTGGTGCTGCGCAAGTCGGGCACCCTGGTGGTGACCAAGACGCTGGTGGCCTGGCTGGTCACCCTGATCTGCGCGCAGTTCATTCCCGACGACGGGGTGAAGGGGGGGCTGTTCGCCGGGCTCTCGATCCTCGCCATCGTGGCCTCGATGGACATGACCAACGGCGGGCTCTACGCGGCCGTGATGCAGCAGTACGGCACGCGTGAGGAGGCCGGCGCCTTCGTGCTGATGTCGCTCGAATCGGGGCCGCTGGTCAGCATGACGATCCTCGGCGCGGCCGGCGTGGCGGTGTTCGAGCCGCGCCTGTTCGTGGGCGCGGTGCTGCCGTTCCTGATCGGCTTCGCGCTGGGCAACCTCGATCGCGACCTGCGCGACCTGTTCGGCCGCTGCGTGCATCCGCTGATTCCGTTCTTCGGCTTCGCGCTCGGCAACGGCATCGACCTTCACGTGATCGTCAAGAGCGGCATCCCGGGCATCATCCTCGGCGTGGCCGTGATCATCGTCACCGGCATTCCGCTGATCCTGGCCGACCGCTTCATCGGCGGCGGCAACGGCACGGCCGGCATCGCCGCCTCGTCGACCGCGGGCGCCGCGGTGGCGAATCCGGCCATCATCGGCGAGATGGTACCCAGGTTCAAGCCGCTGGTGCCGGCCGCCACCGCCACGGTGGCCACCGCCTGCCTGATCACCGCGATCCTGGTGCCGATCGTCACCGCGATCTGGGCGCGCCGCTTCAGCCGCAACCTGCCGGCCAGCAACGCGGCCGCGGCCGATGCGAAGCTGCAGCAGGTCGGCGTGTCGGGGCACCAGGGCCATATCTGAGGCTCGCAGGAGGGCAAGCGCGCCATCGGCAGAGGCGGCGCGCGCCGTCGCGGATTCGCCGCGACGGGCGAGAGGCCGGGCCGCATGTGCGCTCCGGCCTTGTCGTTTTGGCGAGCCGGCCGCGCAAATTTGCTATCTTCCGGGGTCGCACGCGTTTCCCTGCTTTCTCCCGCCCCCGAATCCATGACCGACCGCATCGTCGCCGCCTTCGATTTCGACGGCACCATCACCACCGCCGACAGCTTCCAGCACTTCGTCCGGCGAGCCGTCGGCACCCGCCGTTTCGCCTGCGCGGGCCTGCGCGCGCTGCCCTGGATCCTCGCCATGAAGACCGGGCTGATCTCGCGCGGCGCGGCCAAGGCGCGCTTCGCCTGGTTCGCCTTCGGGCCGATGCCGGCGCGCGAGCTCGATGCGCTGGCCACCGCCTTCGTGCAGACCGAGCTGCCCACGCTGGTGCGTCCCGAGATGCTCGAGCGCGTGCGCGAGCATCAGGCGCGCGGCCACCAGGTGGTGCTGGTGAGCGCCTCGCCCTCGCTGTACCTGGAGAAGTGGGCCGCCACCCTCGGTCTCGACGCGGTGCTGGCCACGCGGCTGGCCTGGCGGGACGGCGTCTTCGCGGGGCGCTTCGACGGCGAGAACTGCTGGGGACCGCAGAAGGTGGTGCGGCTCGCGGCCTGGTGGGGCGATGAGCCGCCCGCGAAGCTCTATGCCTATGGCGACAGCCGCGGCGACAAGGAGATGGCCGAGCGCGCCGACTGGTCGTGGATTCGCGGCCAGGGGCCGATGGGGCCGATCGAGGCCTGAGCGCCGGGCATCGCGCGCCGGTCGATCGGCGATGGCGCGCGCGTGCGGCTGCAGCACGGCGCCAGAGCACGCAGCTAGAGCACGCAGCTAGAGCACGAAGGGCAGCTTGCTGCCGCGCGCCTCGGCCAGCATCGACAGCGTGATCTTGCGCACTTCCAGCCGGCTCTGCGTGATGTGGGCGCGCAGCAGCATGCCGGCCTCGGCGATCGCGCCGCGCTCCAGCAGGCGGATCATCTTGGCGTGTTCCTCGTAGGTGGCCGAGGTGCGATGCGCCTTCAGGAAGTCGAGCCGCCGCACGATGCGGATCCGCTCGGTCACCTCGTTATGCACGCGCAGCATCTCGGCATTGCCGGTAGCCGCCACCAACTGGCGGTGGAAGGCTTCGTCCATGCGGAACATCTCGGCGGGATCGGTCTCGCGCGCCTCGGGCGCGACGCACCAGGTGGCGTGCAGCGTGGCCAGCGCATCGGCCCAGTTGCCGGCGCCGGCCGTGAGCCGCTCGATCGCGGCGAGCTCCAGCACGATGCGCAGCTCGTAGAGCTGGTCGAGCTGGGCGAAGTCGATCGGCGCGACCTTCCAGCCGCGCCGGAAACCCACCTCCAGATAACCCTCGCGCTGCAGCCGGAACAGCCCGTCGCGCATCGGCGTGCGCGATACGCCGTAATGCCGGGCGATATCGGTTTCGGAGAAGCGGTCGCCCGGCAGCAGCCGGAAGCCGAAGATATCGCTCTTCAATTGCTGGTAGACCTGCTCGGCGAGCGGGTTGGCGCGATTGACCGCCTGCTCGTCGTCGGCGAGCCCGGGGGAGAGAGGGGAATCGCTCACGCTGGGCTGGGTCCGGTGGAGGAGTGCGCGGCGCGCGGCTCGGGCGCGTCGATCAGGCTCACGTGCGCGGCGACGATGCGCCAGCCGCGATGCAGCGTGTCGGTCCCGTCGAGGCGCGCCCAGGTCTGCATCTGACGGCCCAGCAGGGTGGTGGCGTCGCTGCTGAATTCGGTGCTGACGGTCGCGTGCTCGCCGCCGAAGCTGGTGATCACGGTGCGATGCAGGCGGCGCGAGGGCGGCACCGGCTCGCAGCTCGCGCGCCAGGCGCGGATCGCCGCGCCGCCGTGCTGGATCTCGGCGATGCCGTAGCGCACCACCTCGGGCGCGTTCCAGAACAGCGCGTCCATGGTCGGCACATCGTTGTCGACCAGCGCGCGCTCGTAGGCCTCGAAGGCCGCGCGCACTTCGGCAAGGATCTCGGGGCGATTCAGTTCGATGGTCATGGCTGTGGGCTGGCGGATGGGGCGGCGGGCAGCGGGGCCGCTTCGAGCAGGGCGGCCAGCGGCGCGGTCCAGCCGACGATGCCGCCCTGCGAGCTTATCATTTCGAGACAAGCGGCCTTGAAGGCCGGGAAGTAGCTGGCGGTGGCATCTTCCACCAGCAGGCAGTCGTAGCCGCGGTCGTTGGCCTCGCGCATCGAGGTCTGCACGCAGACCTCGGTGGTCACGCCCGCGAACACCAGGTGCGTGATGCCGCGCTCGCGCAGCAGCGCGTCGAGCGCGGTGGCGTGGAAGGCGCCCTTGCCGGGTTTGTCGATCACCGTTTCGCCGGCCAGCGGCGCGAGCGCCTCGACGATCTGGTTGCCGGGCTCGCCGCGCACCAGGATGCGGCCCATCGGGCCGCTGTCGCCGATGCGCAGGTTGGGCGCGCCGCGCAGGCGCTTGGCGGGCGGGCAATCGGACAGGTCGGGCGCGTGCGATTCGCGCGTATGCACCACGCTCCAGCGCTGCTCGCGCGCGAAGGCGAGCAGGGCGGCCACGCTCGGCACGATCGCGGCCAGCGGCGCGACGTCGTTGCCGAGCGCGGCGCCGAAACCGCCGGGCTCGATGAAGTCGCGCTGCATGTCGATCACGATCAGCGCGGTATGCGCCGGGTCGTAGCGATAGGGCGCGGGGCGGGCGGGGACCTCGAAGTGCATCGGGATGTTCTCTCTTTCAGCGATGGGTGCCCGGCGCATCGGCCGGCCGGGCCGGCTCGCGATGCGCGTGCGCGGCGCCGGGCCTGCCGGAAGACGCGGCAGGCTCGTCGGCCTCGTCGTGCCCGGCCATGTGGCGGCCCAGCACGGCGCGATCGGCGCCGGCCGCCTCGGTCTCGAACACCAGCCGTCCCGCCGACATCACGGCGATCCGGTCCGACAGCGCCAGCAGCTCGTCGAGATCCTCGCTGACCAGCAGGATCGCGGCGCCGGCCTCGCGCGCGGCGAGCAGGCGCGCGTGGATGTCGGCCACCGAGGCGAAGTCGAGGCCGAACACCGGGTTGGCGACGATCAGCACCTCCACCGGCTGGCCCAGCTCGCGCGCCAGCACGGCGCGCTGCACGTTGCCGCCCGACAGGGTGCCGATCGCGCGCTCGGGCAGCGGCGGGCTGACCTTGAATTCGGCGATGCGCTCGGCCGCGCGCCGGCGCAGCGCGCGCCGGTCGAGACGCCAGCCTTGCGCGCGCAGCGGCGCGCGGTCGAAGTCGCGCAGCGCGAGGTTCTCGGCCACGCTCATCGAGGCGATGCAGGCATTGCGCAGCGGCTCCTCGGGGATCGCGAACACGCGGCGCTCGCGCATCTCCTCGCGGGTGGCGCGATAGGGGCGGCCGCCCACCGCCATGCGTCCCGCCGCCGGCTGGCGCTGGCCGATCAGGGCCTCGACCAGGGCCTTCTGGCCGTTGCCGGAGACGCCGGCGATGCCGAGGATCTCGCCGCGACGCACCGCCAGCGAGAGCTCGCGCACGGCCGGCAGGCCGAGGTCGTCGCGCACCGTGAGGCCGCTGGCCTCGAGGCCGATCGGCGCGTCGGCGAGGCAGGGGCGGCGCGTGGCGCGCGCCGCGAGTGTCGTGTCGGGCAGGGATGCGGCGGGGCTGGAGGTCGCGCTCGTCACGGCGCCTGTCGTCGCGATCGTCGTTGCGCTCGTTGCCGCGTTTTTCGCCGCGCTTGTCGTCAAGTTTGCCGATGCGCTTGTCGTCGCAATCGTCGCATTCGTGGTCGCGTCATCGGCCGCTTCTCGTGCCGCCGTCTCCACGCCCATCATCCAGGCCGCCAGCTCGTCGCGGCTGGTATCGGCCACGTTCGCCTGCGCCACCGCGCGGCCCTTGCGCAGCACCGTCACCGCGTCGGCGAAATCGAGCACCTCGCGAAATTTGTGGGTGATCATCAGCACCGTCAGCACGCGCGCGCTGGCCAGCTCGCGCATCAGGCCGAGCACCTCGTCGGCTTCCTGCGGCGTGAGCACCGAGGTCGGCTCGTCGAGGATCAGGAAGCGCCGCTCCAGGTAGAGCTGCTTGAGGATCTCCAGCTTCTGCTTCTCGCCCGCCGCGAGGCTGGACACGGGCGCATCCAGCCTTAGCCGGAACGGCATGCGCGCCAGGAAGCGTTCCAGGCGGCCGCGCTCGGCGCGCCAGTCGATGCGCCAGGGCAGCGCGGCGCGCGCGAGCAGCAGGTTTTCCTCCACCGACATGCCCGCGGCCAGCGTGAAGTGCTGGTAGACCATGCCGATGTCGAGCGCCTGCGCGTCGCGCGGCGAGGCGATCCGCACCTCGCGCGTGCCGGCGATGATCTGCCCCGCGTCGAGCGGCCCGTAGCCGACCAGGCCCTTCACCAGGGTGCTCTTGCCCGCGCCGTTCTCGCCGAGCAGCGCATGCACGCTGCCCGGCGCGATCTTCAGCGAGACCTGGTCGAGCGCGCGGAACGCGCCGAACGACTTGCTCGCGCCGATCACCTCGATGCCGAGCGCGCGGCCGTTGGCGGCGTCCAGCGCATCGGCGGCGCCGGCGGCGCCGATCGGGCGCGCCACGCGGCGCATCACGACGCGGCTCCCAGCGTGGCGAGCAGGGCCGCCGAGCTCGACACCGCGCCGAACACGCCGCCCTGCATGGTCACCATGTGCAAGGCGGCGGCGTGGTTGGCGGGATCGGTGGCGCCGCAGCAGTCGGCCAGTATCACGCACTCGAAGCCGCGATCGTTGGCCTCGCGCATGGTGGTGTGGACGCACACGTCGGTGGTGATGCCGGTCAGGATCAGGTTGGCGATGCCGCGCGTGCGCAGGATCAGCTCCAGGTCGGTGGCGTAGAACGAGCCCTTGCCGGGTTTGTCGATCACCACCTCGCCGGCGAGCGGCGCGAGTTCCTCGATGATTTCCCAGCCCGGCTCGCCGCGCACCAGGATCCGCCCGCAGGGGCCGTCGTCGCCGATGCCGACGCCGTCGGTGCCGGCCTGGCGGCTGCGCCAGCGCTTGTTGGCGGGCAGGTCGGAGAGGTCGGGGCGATGGCCTTCGCGGGTATGGATGATGGTGTAGCCCTGCGCGCGCATCGCCGCCAGCACGCGGCCGATCGGTTCGATCGGCGCGCGCGTGAGCGACAGGTCGTAGCCCATCTTGTCGACGTAGCCGCCGTGGCCGCAGAAATCGGTCTGCATGTCGATCACGACCAGGGCGGTGTTGTCGGGGCGCAGCGCGCCGTCATAGGGCCAGGGATAGGGTTTGGCTTCGATATGGCGGTTCATCGGTGAGGCGTTCCTTGGCGATGCGCGTCAGCGCGTGAGGCTCAGCTCGCCCGGCGCGCCGGCGAAGCGGCGATCGGGACGGCAGTGGAGGATCATGATGGCCAGCGTCAGCACATAGGGCGCGGCGTTCCAGAGGTCGTAGCCGGCGGTCACGCCGATCGCCTGCAGGGCCGGGCCGAGCGCGCCGGCCGCGCCGAACAGCAGCGAGGCGGCCAGGCAGCGCAGCGGCTGCCAGCGCGCGAAGATCACCAGCGCCACGGCCATCAGGCCCTGGCCGCTCGACAGCCCCTCGTTCCAGCTTCCCGGGTAGACCAGCGACAGGTAGGCGCCGCCCACCGCGGCCAGCGCGCCGCCCACCGAGGTGGCCGCGATCCGCACCCGCGTGCCGTGGTAGCCGAGCGCGCGCGCGGTTTCGGCGTGGTCGCCCACCAGGCGCAGCACCATGCCCCAGCGCGTGTGGCGCAGGCCCCATTGCAGCGCGAGCGCCAGCACGATGCCGAGCAGGAACAGCGGGCTGATGCGCAGCGCGTTGTGCAGTTGCGGCAGGCCGGCGGCCCAGCGGCCGAGATCGAGCGAGCCCAGCATCGGCGCCTGCGGCTCGATGAAGGGCTTGCCGAGGAAGAAGGCCAGGCCCGTGCCGAGCAGCATCAGCGCGATGCCGAAGGCGATGTCCGAGACGCGCGGCAGCGAGCAGACCAGGCCGTGCAGCGCGCCCAGCAGCAGGCCGGCGCCGGCCGCGGCGAGCACCCCGAGCCAGGGCGAGCCGCTCAGGCAGGCGGTGGCGTAGCCGGTCATGGCGCCCGAGACCAGCACGCCTTCCAGGCCCAGGTTGACGCGGCCGGCCTTCTCGGTCAGGCATTCGCCGAGGCTCACGAACAGGTAGGGCGTGCTGACGCGGATCGCGCCGGCCGCCAGCGACAACAGCAGGATCGCCAGGGGCGAATGCAGCTCAGGCATGGGTGTTCTCCATGGTGGCGAGTGCTGTGTCGGTGTCGAGCGGCCGGGCGGCGCGGGCCGTGTCCTGCAGCTTCAGGCGCCAGGCGGCCAGGCGCGGGCCGAGCGCCTCGAAGGCGAGCAGGTTGGCGAACAGCAGGCCCTGCAGCACCAGGGTGGTGGCATCGGGCAGGTCCAGGCGCCGCTGCAGCAGGCTGCCGCTGGCCTCCATGCCGCCGATGCCGATCGCGCAGAGCACGATCGCGAGCGGGTTGTGGCGCGCCGCGAAGGCCACCAGGATGCCGCCGTAGCCGTAGCCGACCAGCAGCGAGGCATTGGCCGCGCCCTGCACGGCCGCGGTCTCGAACAGGCCGGCCAGGCCCGCGGCCGCGCCGCCGAGCGTGCAGGCCAGCAAGGTGAGGCGCGCCACCGGCAGCCCGGCCAGGCGCGCCGCGCGCGGGTTGCCGCCGACGATGCGCATCGCGAAACCCTGGGTGGCGTGGCGCACCAGCACCCAGGCCGCGAGGCAGGCCAGCGCGCCCCACAGCAGGCCCCAGTGCACGTCGAGGCCGGGCAGCGAGCCGATCGCGAAGGCGTCGGGGATCGGCCGCGTGGAGGGCTTGTTGAGGCTGGCCGGGTCGCGCAGCGGCCCTTCCACCAGGAACTTGAACACCGCGATCGCGATATAGGACAGCAGCAGGCTGCTGATCGTCTCGTTGACGCCGCGCCACTGGCGCAGCGCGCCGGCCGCGCCGATCCACAGGCCGCCGGCCAGCATCGCGGCAACCGCCATCGCGGCCAGCCCGAGCCAGGGCGGCGTGCCGGCCGGCAGCAGCAGCGGCACCGCCGCGCTGGCCAGGCCGCCCAGCGCCAGCGCGCCCTCGCCGCCGATCACGATCAGCCCGACCTGGGCCGGCAGCGCCACGCACAGCGCGGTCAGCATCAGGGGGGCTGCGCGCAGCAGCGTGTTCTGCCAGGCGAACGAGGAGCCGAACGCGCCTTGCGCGATCAGGCCCAGCGCATCGAGCGCCGGGGCGTGCGCGGCGGCCAGGAAGGCCGCGAACAGCAGCACGGTGGCCGCCAGCGCGGCCAGCGTCGGCAGGGCCGGCAGCAGCGCGAGCGCGCAGCGCGCGGCGAGCGGATTCAGGCGCATGGTCGGGCTCCTGATCGGGCTCCTGATCGGGCTCCTGATCGGGCGCGGTCGGTCGGCGCCTTCATCAGATCTGGCCCACCACGCCGGCCACCAGGTAGTTCATGCTCTCCAGCACGATGTCGGTCTGCGCATGGCTCACGCCGGCCGCGATCGCGGTGCCGCCCTTGTTGTCCTTGAGCGGGCCCTTGAAGATCACGAAGTCGCCGGCCTGCATCCTGGCCTTCACCGCGTCGGCCGCCTGCTTCGCGGCGGGCGTCACCTTCGCGCCGTAGGGCGAGGGCTTCACGTAGCCTTCCTTGAGGCCGCCGCGCATCACGTTGGGCGGCGTCTTGCCGGCCTGGACGGCCTGCACCAGCTGCGTGTAGGGCGTGGCCCAGTCCCATTCGGCGCCGGTCAGGTAGCCCTTGGGCGCGAGCGCCGACTGGTTGGCGTGATAGCCGCAGCTCATCGCGCCGCGCTTCTCGGCGGTTTCGATCACCACCTTGGGGCCGTCGACGTGGCAGGTCAGCACGTCGCAGCCCTGGTCGACCAGGCTGTTGGCCGATTCGGCTTCCTTGACCGGCATCGACCAGTCGCCGGTGAAGATCACGTGCGTGGTGATCGACGGATCGACCGACTGCGCGCCGAGCGTGAAGGCGTTGATGTTGCGCAGCACCTGCGGGATCGGCTTGGCGGCCACGAAGCCGAGTTTCTTCGTCTTCGTCATGTGGCCGGCCACCACGCCGCTCAGGTACTCGCACTCGTCGATGTAGCCGAAATAGCTGGTGATGTTGGCCGGGTTGCCCGCCTTCCAGAGCCCGCCGCAATGCGCGAAGCGCACCTTCGGATACTTGGCCGCCATCTTCAGCACGTGCGGGTCGAAATAGCCGAACGAGGTGGCGAACACCAGGCTCGCGCCGTCCTGCTCGATCATCGCGGCCATCGACTTCTGCGCGGCGATGGTCTCGGGCACGTTCTCCTCCTCGACGATCTTCACGCCGGGCAGCTTGCGGATCACGTTGGTGGCGGCGGCCTGCGCCTGGTTGTAGCCGTAGTCGCCGCGCGCGCCGACATAGAGCGCGCCGACGGTGAGCCCGGAGGCGGCCAGCGCCCGCTCGAGCGGCAGCATCGCGCCGAGCGCGAGGGCGCCCGCGGTGTGGAGGAAATGGCGGCGTGTGGTCATGAGGCGTTCTCGTTCAGCGTCAGGCGTTCAGGGGGAGGGAGGAGGTGGCGGCGCTCGTCGGCGCGGCGTGCTCGCGCAGGTAGGCGAGCCAGCCGCCGTGGGCCGTGATGTCCAGCGCGCGGCCGGCGGCGAGCGCTGCCGGCTCGCAGATGAAGCCCTTCACCGCGCGGCCGTCGGCCACGCGCACCGTGCCGATGCCCAGCGGCGCCGGCACCTGGGCGACCAGGCCGCCGAACAGGCGCAGCGGCAGCTCCCACAGTTCGATCGCGATCGCGCGGCCGTCGGCGTCGCCGGGGCTGTGGACCAGGGCCGGCTTGGGCGGGGTGGTGCCGGCCAGTGCATAGAGGCGATAGTCGGCGCTGGTGACGGTGGCTTCGACGAAGCGCGCACCGGCTTCGAGCAACTGGCCGTTGAGTGGCTGGCCGCGCAGGTGCGCGCCGACCACGGCGACGATCAGGGTGGGCTCGTTGGCGGGCAGCGGCGGCAGGGGTTCGGCTGCCGGGCCGGATGTCGAGGGCTGACTGGCGGACGTATCGGCGGGGCGCGCGCCCGATTGCGAGCCGGGCAGGGAGGCTGATGAAGCCGGCGATCCAGCAGTCGATGAAAGGGCCGATGACAGGGTCGATGACGCGCCCGCCGAAGAGGGCGACGGAGCAGCCGTTTGCGCGCCCGTGCGAGCGCCGGATTGCGCAGCCAACCGCGCCACCAGCGCGCGGCCGAGCGTGGCGAGCTGGTGATCGGCGCCCGCCTTGCCGATCAGCGTGATGCCGGCCGGCAGGCCGTCGGCGCGCGGCAGGGCGGGGATCGCCAGCGCGCACAGGTCGAGCAGGTTGACGAAGTTGGTGTAGTAGCCCAGCCGGCTGTTGACGGCGATCGGATCGGCGCGAACCTGGGCGATGGTCGGATGGGTCGGCGCGCTCGGCACGATCAGCACGTCGAGTTCGGCGAAGATCGCCTCGGCGGCGCGGCGCAGCTCGGCCAGTTCGTATTGGGCGTTGAACGCGTCGACGGCGCTGAAGGCATCGGCGCGCGCCACCACCGCGGCCACCACCGGGTCCATCGCCTCGCGCTCGGTGTCGAGGAAGCCGCCGATCGCGGCGCGCCGCTCGGCTACCCAGGGGCCGTCGTAGAGCAGGCGCGCGACGGCGTTCAAGGGCGCCATGTCGACGGCGACCGGGTCGGCCAGCAGGTCGGTGGCCAGGTGGCGCAGCGTCTGCATGTAGGCGGCCTCGGCCTGCGCGTCGTCGAAGAATTCGGGCTGGGCCGGCACGCCGATGCGCCAGGCGCGGTTCGGCAGGCCGAGCGAGGGCACCGCGCGCGAATAGGGATCGGCCGCGTCGAAGCGGGCCAGCACGCCGAGCACGCGCCAGGCGTCTTCCACCTCGGGCGCGAAGATCGACACGGTATCGAGCGTGCGGCAGGCCGGCACCACGCCGCGCTTGCTGAGCAGGCCGAGCGTCGGCTTGAGCCCGACGATGCCGTTGAAGCCGGCCGGCACGCGGCCCGAGCCGGCCGTGTCGGTGCCCAGCGAGAAGGCCACCGCGCCGCCCGCCACCGCTACCGCCGAACCCGAACTGGAACCGCCCGAGACGTAGTCGGGATGGTCGACCTGGCGCACCGCGCCATAGGGCGAGCGCACGCCCACCAGGCCGGTGGCGAACTGGTCGAGGTTGGTCTTGCCGATCAGCACCGCGCCGGCGGCCAGCAGCAGCGCGACCACCTGGGCCGATTCGGCCGGCGTGCTCGCGAAGGCGGGGCAGGCGGCGGTGGTCGGCAGGCCGGCCACGTCGATGTTGTCCTTGACGGCGAAGGGCACGCCGAACAGCGGCATGCGCTCGACGACGGCGGGGCCGTGCGCGGCGCGCAGCGCGTCGAGTTCGGCCGCGCGAGCATGCAGTTCGGCGGGGTCGACGCGGTGGATCCAGGCTTCGGGGCGGTCCATCGCCTCGAGCGCGGCGAGCGCCGCGTCGATCCGGTTCGCGACGGTCAGCGTGCCTGCCGCGTAGTCGGCGAGCAGGGTGGTCATCGAGGTGCGTTGTCGGTCTGGCATTCGGAACTCAATCTTGTATTCAAGATGGCGTTCAAGATGCATGTTGCGTGCCAGGGGCGCCGGCGTGAGCGGCGGGAAGGCGGGGAAGGCTTGCCGGGCAAGGCTCGGCGGGAGGCAGGAGCGAGCGGGCCCGGGTGCGACGCGTTTCGATCGCATCGGCGGCGGACTGCGCGGCTGGTGCGCGGCGGCGTCCGAAATGGTGCGGACGTCCGATCCTGGTGCGCGGCGTGATCGATGCGGCCGGCCGTAAACGACAACGGCCCGCATCCCGGGGGATGCGGGCCGTGCTGCCCGGCGCCGATGCTTACTGCTGGGCCGGTGCCTCGCCGCCGACGCGCGAGTAGCGGTTCAGGATCGGGATCATCTGCGCGTAGATCTTCGGGTTCGCCGCGACGATCTCATGACGGTCGAGGAAGTCGGCGTCGCCGTGGTAGTTGCCGACCAGGCCGCCGGCCTCGGTGATCAGCAGGCTGCCCGCGGCCATGTCCCAGGCGCTGATGCCCTGCTCGAAGAAGGCGTCCAGGCGCCCTGCGGCGACATTGGCCAGGTCCAGCGCGGCCGCGCCCGGGCGGCGCAGCCCCGTGCAGGCCTGGGTCATCTCGACGAACAGGCGCGTGTAGGCCTCGAGGCCGTCCTTCTCGCGGAACGGGAAGCCCGTGCCGACCAGCGCGTCCGACAGGCGGTCGCGGCGGCCGACGCGGATCCGGCGGTCGTTCAGGAAGGCGCCGCGGCCGCGGGTGGCCGTGAACAGGTCGTTGTTGTTCGGGTCGTAGACCACCGCCTGCTGGACCACGCCGCGATGCGCGAGCGCGATCGAGACGCAGTAGTAGGGGAAGCCGTGGATGAAGTTGGTGGTGCCGTCGAGCGGATCGATGATCCAGACGAATTCGGACTCGTTGTCCGACTTGCCCGATTCCTCGGCGAGGATCGCGTGGTCGGGGTAGGCCGTCTTCAGCGTATCGATGATGGCCTCTTCCGAGGCCTTGTCGACTTCCGTCACGAAATCGTTCTGCTGCTTCTTGCGGATCTCGATCATGTCGAGATCGAGCGAGGCGCGGTTGATGATCTGTCCGGCGCGGCGCGCAGCCTTGACAGCAATATTGAGCATGGGATGCATGGAGCTGGATCCTGTAGCCGGCGGCACGGGGCCGCCACGAGGTGACTGGAACCGGCGAAGCGCGCCCGCCGCAAGGCGGACGGACGTTTCGTCGACGGAAGACGCGAATTGGCAAAGAACGGGGCGCCAGGCGGCGGACAGCCTCGGAAAACGGGGAGACGGGGCGGCCGGCGAGCGCGGAAAGCGGCATTTTACCCGAGTCGCGGCGTTTTTCCGACTGTCTCGCGCCCGGGGCCGCCGGCCCGGCCGTTCGGACGGGTGGGATTGGGACGGCGTTGGCGATACCATACCGCCTGTTCGTTTCCCGATTGTTTCCCATTTCCTTGCCGTTTTCTCAGCCGGACCCATCGACGTTGGACATTTCGCCCCCGATCCCCGCCCCGCCGCAAGCCTTCCGTGCCGCGCGCTTCGTGCTCGTCGAGCCCAGCCATCCCGGCAATGTCGGCGCCGCCGCCCGCGCGCTGAAGACCATGGGCTTCTCGCAACTGGTGCTGGTCGCGCCGCGCGTGGCCGAGGTGCTGGCCGACCCGGAGGCGATCGCGATGGCCAGCGGCGCCGACGACGTGCTGGCCGCCACCCGCATCGTGGCCACGCTCGACGAGGCGCTGGCCGGCGTGTCCTGGTCGGCCGCGCTGACCGCGCGCAGCCGCGAATACGGGCCGCCGCGGCTGGCGCCGCGCGCCGCCGCCGGCGAGGCGCGGCGCCAGCTCGACGGCGGCGAGATCGCCTTCGTGTTCGGCAACGAGCGCGTCGGCCTGTCGAACGAGCATGTCGAGCGCTGCAGCGCGATCGCGCATATCCCCGCCAATCCCGATTACAGCTCGCTGAACCTGTCGCAGGCGATCCAGGTGCTGGCCTACGAGCTGCGCGTCGCGCTGCTGGAGGGCCAGGCCGCCGAGCACCACGACGGTGCCGCCGGCACGCTGGCGCAGGCCGACGAGATCGAGAAGATGTTCGCCCATCTGGAGCAGGCGCTGGTCGCGCTCGAGTTCCTCGATCCGCGCAATCCCAAGAAGCTGATGCCGCGGCTGCGGCGGCTGTTCTCGCGCGCCGGGCTGGAGCGCGAGGAGGTCAACATCCTGCGTGGCGTCGCCAAGCACATCCTGATGAAGTCGGGCGGCGAGCACTGAGCCTCGGGCACGGGCGCCGAGGCCGCCGTCGACGGCGGCAGGCGCCCGGCGCTTGCTTGGCGTTCCTGAGGATTCTCCGAGCCTAGCCGCGATGCGCGCCGGCGAATACCCCCGGCGCCGATGGGGACAAAATCCGTCGCCAGCAGCCGCGCGCGAGTCGCCCTACAATCGTCGCGCGTCATAAGCAAATGGCGATAAGGCATAAGCGCCGCGCGGCAGGCGGCAAGAACATTCCTCCCCGGTCACCGACACACCATGTTCACGAGACTTCGAGAAGACATCGCGACGATCCGCGAGCGTGATCCCGCCGCTCGCAGCGCCTGGGAAGTGCTCACCTGTTATCCGGGCATCCATGCACTGATCTTCCATCGGCTCGCGCACGCCTTCTGGCGACGCGGCCAGCGCTGGGCGGGGCGCTTCGTCTCGCAGGTCGGGCGCTTCATGACCGGCATCGAGATCCATCCCGGCGCGACGTTGGGCCGGCGCGTGTTCATCGATCACGGCATGGGCGTGGTGATCGGCGAGACCGCCGTGGTCGGCGACGACTGCACCATCTACCAGGGCGTGACGCTCGGCGGCACCTCGCTCACGCGCGGCGCGAAGCGGCATCCCACGCTCGAGCGCGGCGTGATCGTCGGCGCGGGCGCCAAGGTGCTGGGCGGCTTCACGATCGGCGAGGGCGCCAAGATCGGCTCGAATGCGGTGGTGGTCAAGCCGGTGCCGGCGGGCGGCACGGCGGTCGGCAATCCCGCGCGCGTGGTGCTGCCGGCCGAGAGCCGGCCCGCCGCGCCCGAGCGCGCCGCGTTCTGCGCCTACGGCATCACGCCGAACGCCGACGATCCGATGTCGCTGGCGATCCACGGCCTGATCGATCATGCGGCCAAGGAATCGCAGCGCGTCGACGAGATCGTCGCCGCGCTGGAGCGGCTCGGCGAGCGCTTCGAGGCGCTCCAGGCCGATGGCCGGCTGGACCTGCGCCGCCTGTCGGCCGCGCTGGAAGGGCGCGCGGTCGAGCACACGGGCTGAGCCCGGATCGCGAAAGGAATCGCCAATGGAAAAGGGCGGCCGAGAGGCCGCCCTTGTCGTTTCAGTGCTCCAGCGGCAGCGCCGCGACGCCCTCGGCGTCGATGCGCAGGTAGCCGCCGCGCGGCCTGCCATGGTCGAGATCCCAGTCGGGCAGCACCCAGCGCGTGCCCTCGGGCTCGATGTGCCGCGCGGGGCGATGGGTATGGCCGTGGATCATGGTGTCGGCGCTGCTGCGCTCGAACAGCTCGGCGATGCCCTCGCGCGTGACGTCGTAGCGCGGCAGCATCGGCCGGTCGCGGCCCGCCTCGCTCCTGGCGCGCATGCGCTCGGCCAGGCCGCGCCGCCAGCGCAGCGAGCGCGCGAGGAACAGCCACTGCGCCAGGCGATTGCGCGCGAAGCCGCGGAACCACTGGTAGCCGCGATCGGCCGTGCACTGCGCGTCGCCGTGCGTGAGCACGATGCGCCGGCCGAAGGCGAGCACCACCGACGGGTCCGGCACCAGCATCGCGCCCGCGGCCTTCATGAAGCGCCGGCCGAGCAGGAAGTCGCGATTGCCGTGCATCACATAGAGCGCGATGCCGCGCTCCGAGAAGCTGTGCAGCAGCGCGGCGATGCGCTGCGCGAACGGGTCGTCGTCGAGGATGTCGTCGCCGACCCAGTATTCGAACAGGTCCCCGAGGATGAACACCGAGTCGGCGCTGTCGGCCGTGACGCGCACGAAATGCTCGAACGCGGCGACGGTGCGCGGGATCGCCTCGCTCAGGTGCAGGTCGGAGATGAACAGAAACGGGCGTGCCGCATGCGCGAGACCCTGCTCGCCCGGCACGCCCCCGGAGACGCTTCGCGGCGGTGTTTCCTGCAGCATCGAAGTGCCTCCCTCGACGGCGTCAGACCACCACGGCCTTTTCGATGATCACGTCGTCGGCCGGCACGTCCTGGTGGAAGCCCTTGCTGCCGGTCTTGACCTTCTTGATCGCGTCGACCACGTCCTGGCCTTCGACCACCTTGCCGAACACGGCGTAGCCCCAGCCTTGCGGCGTCGGCGACGAGTGGTTCAGGAAGTCATTGTCGTTGACGTTGATGAAGAACTGCGCGGTGGCCGAGTGCGGATCATTGGTGCGTGCCATCGCCACCGTGTAGGTGTCGTTCTTCAGGCCGTTGTTGGCCTCGTTGTCGATCGGTGCCTCGGTCGGCTTCTGCTTCATGCCCGGCTCGAAGCCGCCGCCCTGGATCATGAAGCCGTTGATGACGCGGTGGAACACCGTGTTGTCGTAGTGGCCGGCCTTCACGTAGTTCAGGAAATTCTCCACCGACTTCGGTGCCTTGGCGGCGTCGAGTTCGAGCTTGATCACGCCGTGGTTCGTATGCAGTTCAACCATGATGGTTCCTTCGTTGAGGTGGGTGAAATGGCACGCGGCCGGTCGTGACGACGCGGCCGCGTGAGGGGCGCTTGTGGCGCGCCGGATTATTTGCCGACGACGCTCGCCGATTCGATCGTGATCGTCTTTTCGGGCACGTCGCGCATCGAGCCGCGCGAGGTGGTCGGGGTCGCCTCGATCTTCTTCACGACATCCAGGCCCGAGACCACCTTGCCGAACACGGCGTAGCCGTTGCCGTCCGGGTTCGGGTAGTCGAGGTTGGAATTATCGACGGTATTGATGAAGAACTGGGCGGTGGCCGAATTCGGATCGCTGGTGCGCGCCATCGCGATGGTGCCCGTCAGGTTCTTCAGGCCGTTGCGGCTTTCCAGGGGAATCGGCGCGCGCGTCGGCTTCTCGTCGAAGTTCGCCTTGTAGCCGCCGCCCTGGATCATGAAGCCCGGGATCACGCGATGGAAGATCGTGCCGTTGTACTGGCCGGCCTTCACGTAGTCGAGGAAGTTCGCCACCGTCTTCGGCGCCTTCTCCGGGTAGAGCTCGACACGGATGTCGCCCTGCGTGGTCTTGAACTGCACGACGGGATGCGCGGCGGCCGTTTGCGCATGGGCCGGCGCGGTCGCGACGAGGGCGGCGCTGCCGAGCGCCAACAACAGACGTTTCATGACGATCCTCTGGTTGATGAAAAAATGACGGCCCGGCCGCCTCAGTGCGAGGGCGCGACGTAGGGCGGGGTGGCCAGCGTCGCGCCGCCGCCGCCGTTGAACTCGAAGTTCGACTGCTGAGGCGGCGTGATGATCGACAGGTTCGAGGTGGCATCGGCCGAGACGCCCTCGGCCCGGCTCGCGGCGGCGGGCTTGTCGGCCTTGGCCTGCGCTGCCTGTTGCGCGGCGGCCGGCGGCGCGATGATCCGCTCGATGTCGGCCAGGCGCTGCGCGCTCGCGCCGCTCGTGCGGCCCAGCGAGCGCGCGCGCTTGTAGGATTCGGAGGCGAGGCGCAGGTACAGGTCGCCGAGGTTCTCGTAGGCGAGGCCGTAGTCGGGGTTCGCCTGGGTGGCCGTGACCAGCGCCGCGCGCGCGTCGTCGTAACGGCCATGCTTGGCATAGAGCGCGGCGAGGTTGTTGTACGGCTCGGGGAGTTCGGGGTAGGCCTGGGTCAGCGCGAGGAACTGCGCGATCGCGTCGTCGTCGCGATTGAGCCGGGCCAGCACGGTGCCGCGCTTGAACTGCGCCTGCACGTCGCGCGGGTTCGCGGCGATCCGCGCATCGAGCTGCGAGAGGGCTGCCGACCAGTTGCGGCTGGTGATCGAGGCGTCGATCTCCGGGGTGCCGTCGGCGGTGGCGGGGGCCTTCTGCGCCCAGGCCGGGAGCGCCAGCGCGACGCCCAGGACGGTGGTCGCAAGGAGGGTCGCAGCGCTCGTCGCGCGGCCGCGGGAAGATTTCATAGGCTCAAATCGCAATGTTATACTCCGAGCCATTCTAGCAAATCGTCCGCGCGTTCCGGCGAGCCGCGGACTGTCTTTTGCCTCTCGCGGCCGTTACCGCTTCGCCCGTCGTCCGACCGACGCCTCCATGTCGACGGTGCGTCGTGCCGGGCAGCGGCGGGTGCTCCGAGCGGATTCACACGCAGGCGCCCTTCGCCAGGGCGGCACTCATCGGCTCTCGTTTGTTCTCTATGGAATCACTGCGCATCTACAACACGCTCGCGCGTGACAAGCAAGTCTTCGTGCCGCGTCAGCCCGGCGAAGTGCGCATGTACGTGTGCGGCATCACGGTTTACGACTACTGCCACATCGGCCATGCGCGGATGATGGTGGTGTTCGACATCGTGCAGCGCTGGTTGCGCCAGCTCGGCTATCGCGTGACCTACGTGCGCAACATCACCGACATCGACGACAAGATCATCCGTCGCGCGGTGGAGAACGGCGAGACCATCGGCGAGCTGACCTCCCGCTTCATCGCGGCGATGCACGAGGACCTGGACGCGCTCGGCGTCGAGCGGCCCGACCACGAGCCGCGCGCCACGCACTACATCCCGCAGATGCTCGGCATGATCGCGGCCCTCGAGGCAAACGGTTACGCCTACCAGGCCAAGGACGGCGACGTCAATTACGCGGTGCGCAAGTTCGCGAACTACGGCCGCCTGTCGGGCAAGTCGCTCGACGACCTGCGCGCCGGCGAGCGCGTCGCGGCCAACGACGCCAAGCAGGATCCGCTCGATTTCGTGCTGTGGAAGCGCGCGAAGCCCGGGGAGCCGGCCGACACCAGCTGGGATTCGAAGTACGGGCGCGGCCGCCCGGGCTGGCACATCGAGTGCTCGGCGATGGGCTGCACGCTGCTCGGCAATCATTTCGACATCCACGGCGGCGGGCAGGACCTGCAGTTCCCGCATCACGAGAACGAGATCGCCCAGAGCGAGGGCGCGACCGGCGAGACCTTCGTCAACACCTGGATGCACAACGGCTTCGTGCAGGTCGACAGCGAGAAGATGTCGAAATCGCTTGGCAACTTCTTCACGATCCGCGAAGTGCTGGAGAAGTACGACGCCGAGGTGGTGCGCTTCTTCATCGCGCGTACCCACTATCGTTCGCCGCTGAACTACAGCGAAGTGCATCTCGACGATGCGCGCGCCGCGCTCACGCGTTTGTATACGGCGCTCAAGGACGTCACGCCCGACGGCGCGCCGCTCGATCCCGACGAGCCGCACGCGCAGCGTTTCGCCGCCGCGATGAACGACGATTTCAATACGGCCCTGGCCGTGTCGGTGCTGTTCGAACTGGCCGGCGAGGTGAATCGCACCCGCGATGCCGCGCTGGCGCGGCAGTTCAGGCAGCTCGGCGCGTTGCTGGGCCTGCTCGGCCGCGATGCGCGCGCCTTCCTGCAGCAGGCCACGGGCGCCGGCGCCGACGCGCTCGACGGCGAGGCGATCGAAGCACGCATCGCCGAGCGCGTGGCCGCCAAGCAGGCCAAGAACTATGCCGAAGCAGACCGGATCCGGGCAGACTTGCTCGCGGCCGGTGTCGCGCTCGAAGACAAACCGGGCGGGTTGACCGAATGGCGTCGCGTTTGATCGCGCGTCGTCCGTTCCGCTGATCGACTCGTCAGGCAGGAGGCAAGATGGCAACGGGCAGGAAAGTGCCGGCAAAGGGCGCGGTTCGCGCGGCGACACGCTCGCCGGCCACCGGCCGCGCGCCGGCCGGGAAGGTCGCCGCCAAGCGCGCGACCGACCCGCGCGCGGGCGCCGTCAACGGCGTGGCGCATTCGCCGGCCGCGCGCGGCGCGGCGAAACCGGCGCGTGCCGAGAGCGCGGAACGCGAACTCGCGGCCGAGTTCGTCGACGGCGCCGCGCGCAAGGCCCGTGCGAATGAGGCGGCCTTGCCGGAGCCGTCCGCCGAGGCCGAGGAAGTGGTGCGCCCCCCGTACTGGGACAAGGCCAGCGCCGATCTCGTCAAGCGCGATCGCATCCTCAAGAAGCTGATTCCGAAATTCGGCCCGGCGCATCTGGTCAAGCGCGGCGATCCCTTCGTCACGCTGGCGCGCTCGGTGGTCGGCCAGCAGATCTCGGTGAGCTCGGCGCAGGCCGTGTGGGCGGCGATCGAAGCCGCCTGCCCGAAGCTCGCGCCGCAGCAGGTGATCCGCCTCGGCCTGGAGAAGCTCGCGGCCTGCGGCCTGTCCAAGCGCAAGTCGGAATACATCATCGACCTGGCCCAGCATTTTGTTTCGGGCGCCTTGCACGTCGACAAATGGACCTCGATGGAAGACGAGGACGTGATCGCCGAGCTCACGCAGATCCGCGGCATCGGCCGCTGGACCGCCGAGATGTTCCTGATCTTCAACCTGTCGCGGCCCGACGTGCTGCCGCTCGACGACCCCGGCCTGATCCGCGCGATCAGCGTCAACTACTTCAGCGGTGAACCCGTCACGCGCAGCGAGGCGCGCGAGGTCGCAGCCAACTGGGAACCGTGGCGTACTGTCGCAACCTGGTACATGTGGCGCAGCCTTGACCCGGAATCCGGTGACACTTGATCCGTTTTTGCTATTGATTAAATCGACTCGATAGTTTCGAGTCGATTTTGATGCGAACCAGCGCGGTTAGAATACGCGCTGCCGCACGACCTAGGACTCCCATACATGAAGACCACGTTTCTGGATTTCGAACAGCCGATCGCCGAACTGGAAGGCAAGATCGAGGAACTGCGATTCGTGCAGGACGATTCGGCCGTCGATATTTCGGAAGAGATCGAGCGGCTGTCGAAGAAGAGCCAGCAACTGACCAAGGACCTCTACGCGAACCTCTCGCCGTGGCAGGTCTCGCAGATCGCGCGCCATCCGCAGCGTCCCTACACGCTCGATTACGTGAGCGAGCTGTTCACCGATTTCCACGAACTGCATGGCGACCGCGCCTTTGCCGACGACCAGTCGATCATCGGCGGCCTGGCCCGCTTCAGCGGCAATCCCTGCATGGTGATCGGCCACCAGAAGGGGCGCGACACCAAGGAGCGCGCGGCGCGCAACTTCGGCATGCCGCGTCCGGAAGGCTATCGCAAGGCCGAGCGCCTGATGCGCCTGGCCGAGAAGTTCGGCCTGCCGATCTTCACCTTCGTCGATACGCCGGGCGCGTATCCCGGCATCGGCGCCGAGGAGCGCGGCCAGTCGGAGGCGATCGGCCGCAACCTGTACGTGATGGCCGAGCTGAAGACGCCGATCATCACCACCATCATCGGCGAGGGCGGCTCGGGCGGCGCGCTGGCGATCGCGGTGGCCGATACCGTGCTGATGCTGCAATTCTCGACCTACTCGGTGATCTCGCCGGAAGGCTGCGCCTCGATCCTCTGGAAGAGCGCGGCCAAGGCGCCCGAGGCCGCCGAGGCGCTGGGCCTGACCGCTCACCGCCTGAAGGCGCTGGGCCTGATCGACAAGATCGTCAACGAGCCGCTGGGCGGCGCGCATCGCGATCCGAAGGGCATGGCCGCGCTGCTGCGCCGTGCGCTGGCCGATACGCTGCGCCAGTTCCAGGGCATGAGCATCGATGCGCTGCGCGAGCGTCGCCTGGAACGCCTGCTTGCCTACGGCAAGTACAAGGAAACCACGCCGGGCATCTGAGCCCCGTCTTCCACGTGCCTCGCGCGTGATGCCGATGATTCCTCCGAATGACCTCAACGCGGACCGCGTCGTACTCGACGCGGTCCGCGTTGCTTTGGGCGAACTGCCCGAGCACGCGACGATCGCGATCGCCTACAGCGGCGGGCTCGATTCCTCGGTGCTGCTCGAAGCCGCCGCGCGCGTCGCCGGCGCCGAGCGCTGCGTGGCGCTGCATGTCCATCACGGCCTGAGCCCGAACGCCGATGCGTGGCTCGCGCATGCCGAGGCGGCCGCGGCTGCGCTCGGCGTGCGTTTCGATGTCGAGCGCGTCGAGGTGCCGCGTGGCACCGGGCTCGGCGTCGAGGCCAGCGCGCGCGAGGTGCGCTACCGCGCGCTCGACGCGATGGGCGAGCGGCATGGCGCGCAGGCGCTGTGGCTGGCCCAGCATGCCGACGACCAGGCCGAGACGGTGCTGCTGCAGTTGCTGCGCGGCGCGGGCCTGGCCGGCATCGCCGCGATGGCGCCGCGCTACCTGCCCGCCGAGGCGAGCATGGTGCGCGTGCGCCCGCTGCTGCATCTGCTGCGCGCCCAGCTCGAGCGTTATGCCGAGGCGCGCCGGCTGCGCTGGATCGACGACGAATCCAATGCCGACACGCGCTATACGCGCAATGCGCTGCGTATCGAGGTGCTGCCGGCGCTGTCGGTGCATTTCCCCGGTTTTCGCGACGCGCTCGCGCGTACCGCCCAGCATGCGGCGGCCGCGCAACGGCTGCTCGACGCGCTGGCTGCCGGCGATCTCGCCGAGATCGCCCGGGACGAGGGCCGCGCGTTGTCGCGCGAGCGCCTGCTCGCGCTGGACGACGAGCGCGGCGCCAACCTGCTGCGCCACTGGATGCGCACACTCGGCCTGCCCGGCGCATCGGCCGCGCGCCTGGCCGAGATGATCAAGCAGTTGCGCGCGACGCAGGTGTCGCATGCGCTGCGGATCGATCATGCGGGACAGTGCCTGAGGCTGTATCGCGACGAGGTGTATTGGGAGGCCGGCGACAGTGCCGATCCGCCCGACGACGGCACCTCGCCCGAGCGCCCCGTGGCGCGGCTCGACTGGAGCGGCCAGGAGGTCTGGCACCTGCCGGCCTGGCGCGGCAGCTTCGTGTTCCGGCCGGTGACGGCCGAGGCGGGGCAGGTGGAGAACAGCGTGGCCGAGGCCACGCTCGCGCAGGCGCCGTTGATGGTGCTCGCGCGCAGCGGCGGCGAACGCCTGCGGATGTCCGCCGGCGGCCCCTCGCGCACGCTCAAGAACCTGTTCCAGGAGCGCGGCGTGCCCGCCTGGCAGCGCGACGTGCCGCTGCTGCATGTCGGCACGGTGCTGCTGTTCGTGCCGCGCATCGGCCTGAATCGCGCGCCCGAGGCGGCCGGCGCCGAGGCCGGGCAGGATGGCGGCGCGCGCCGCCAGATCGAGTGGCGCCCCGATTTGCTGATGACCTGAATTAAATGGGGCCGAGGCGATAACAAAAATGCCGATTTGCAGCGGCGCCCGTTTTTTAAAGGTGTCGGATCATTGCGGCTCGCTTGTCAAGCGGACCTCGATAGAGTACGCTCAAGCGTTTGCTCGGCTCGATTTTTCGAGCATTTTGTGCAGGTTTTCCGCGTGACGTACCCGGTTTGCGCGGCCTGATCCGCCGACCGGGCAAATCCGCCACGCCAGCGTACTGTTCCCGCCGTTTTTCCCGTCGTCCCCCTGCCAAAAGCCGCGAGACCGAACGGCAGCGCGGCTTCCGGCGCAGTGCGCCCGCGCGGTCAATCTCCTGTTCTGAACGACAATGGCACTCATCGTACATAAATACGGCGGCACCTCGATGGGCTCGGTCGAGCGCATCAAGAACGTCGCGAAACGCGTCGCGAAATGGCATCGGGCCGGTCACCAACTGGTGGTCGTGCCCTCGGCGATGTCCGGCGAAACGAACCGCCTGCTGGGTCTCGCGAAGGAAATCTCGAGCCAGCCCGATCCGCGCGAACTCGACATGATTGCCTCGACCGGCGAGCAGGTCAGCGTCGGCCTGCTGGCGATCGCGCTGCAGGAAATCGGCGTCCCGGCCGTCAGCTACGCGGGCTGGCAAGTGCCCATCAAGACCGACAGCGCATTCACCAAGGCACGCATCCAGTCGATCGACGATGCGCGCGTCAAGAAGGATCTCGCGGCGGGCAAGGTGGTGATGATCACCGGCTTCCAGGGCGTCGATCCGGAAGGCAACATCACCACGCTGGGCCGCGGCGGCTCGGACACCTCGGCGGTCGCGGTCGCGGCGGCGCTGGGTGCCGAGGAGTGCCTGATCTATACCGACGTCGACGGCGTGTACACGACCGATCCGCGCGTGGTCGACGGCGCCCGCCGGCTCGACCGCGTGACCTTCGAGGAGATGCTGGAAATGGCCAGCCTCGGCTCGAAGGTGCTGCAGATCCGCTCGGTCGAATTCGCCGGCAAGTACCGCGTGAAGACGCGCGTGCTGTCGAGCCTGACCGATCCCCTGATTGCGCTCGACGAAGAGATGAAGTCGGGCACCCTGATTACTTTTGAAGAAGACGAGACCATGGAAAAGGCAGTCATTTCCGGCATCGCATTTCAGCGCGACGAAGCCCGCATCGTGGTGATGGGTGTGCCCGACAAGCCGGGTATCGCCTACCAGATCCTCGGCCCGGTGGCCGACGCGAACATCGACGTCGACATGATCATCCAGAACCAGAGCGTGGCCGGCAAGACCGACTTCACGTTCACGGTCGGCCGCGGCGACTACCAGAAGGCGATGGACATCCTGACCAACCAGGTCAAGGGCCATGTCAACGCCGAGCAGGTGCTGGGCGACCCGAAGGTCTCGAAGGTCTCGGTGGTGGGCGTGGGCATGCGTTCGCACGTGGGCGTGGCGAGCACGGCGTTCCGCACGCTGTCGGAAGAGGGCATCAACATCCAGATGATCTCGACCTCCGAAATCAAGATCTCGGTGCTGATCGACGAGAAGTACATGGAGCTGGCCGTGCGCGCGCTGCACAAGGCGTTCGAGCTGGACCAGGCCTGAGTTCGCGGGTTTTTCGCGGATTCGAGCGCGCGGCCGTTTTCGGCCGCGCGGCTCTTGGGAAGCGGGTTGTGGTTTCGGCAAAAAAAGCGTGCCGAAACATTTGACCTGGGCCCAATGAGCAGATAGAATTTCGTTCTCGTCGCGCTGCCTCCCTGGCGCGAGCGAAAGTTTGGGAGACGTGGCCGAGAGGTCGAAGGCACTCCCCTGCTAAGGGAGCATCTGGGCCAAAACCTGGATCGAGGGTTCGAATCCCTCCGTCTCCGCCAATAGGCGGTGACAAAGCCCCGCAAGTTTTCGGACTTGCGGGGCTTTTTCTTTTCCAGCGCATCAGCCAGCGCATCAGTAGCAACGTGCTTGATAGCCGTTGTTCGGGGCGCATCGTAGAGCTAGCATGCGTTCTTCGACCTTCTCGTAGACTTCGGCGAAAAGAGAGATCATTTTCGGGCAGCGACTTGCAAGGTCACGTCAAACTTCCACTCGGACCACTGTTAGAGTTTTGGTCGTTCTGCAATGCCAATGCGGAGATGATCCGCTTGGGTTTTCCGGGCGCAAACCTAGCGCAGATCATTTAGAGGCCAGTTCAAAAAGACTGCTCGATGTGCCTGAAGATGTTCCAACAGACAAGCGAGCAACCGAGTTTCAGGAATGCTTCGTGAATGTCAGCCCGCCGCT
>NZ_VIUM01000017.1:0-175614 GCF_007828315.1 Burkholderia sp. SJZ089
TCGCTCCGATCGCGATGGAAGAAGGTCTGCGCTTCGCGATCCGCGAAGGCGGCCGTACCGTCGGCGCCGGCGTCGTCGCCAAGATCCTCGACTAAACTCGAGTATCGCTGCCGGGCCGCAGCTGGTGTATCATCTGCGGTTCAGCGCCCGGGAGCGGGCGCCTGGTCTCCCCGGGCGCCCGCTCCTACGTTCTTTTACTGATCCGGCGATGCAACATCGCCTCGCTCTTTTCAAGGAATCGTCATGCAAAAGCAAAAAATCCGCATTCGCCTGAAGGCTTTCGACTATCGCCTGATCGACCAGTCGGCTGCCGAGATCGTCGACACGGCGAAGCGGACGGGTGCAATCGTCCGTGGCCCGGTGCCGCTGCCGACCCGCATCCAGCGCTTCGACATCCTGCGTTCGCCGCACGTCAACAAGACCTCGCGTGACCAGCTCGAAATCCGCACCCACCAGCGCCTGATGGACATCGTCGATCCGACCGACAAGACGGTCGACGCGCTGATGAAGCTCGACCTGCCGGCTGGCGTGGACGTCGAAATCAAGCTGCAGTAAGGCTCGCGGCGGATCCGGCCCCGGCTGGAAACGCTAAGTCTTTGATTGCTTGCGGAAAACGTAAAGCCTCGCTATAATGCAAGGCTTTTCGCGTATTTGCGTAAAAACCGACGCGCCTGCTCTTGCAGCAAGCGCGCCGTTTTGTAAATTAGCCCCGACCAATCGCAGTCGGGAATGGAGAAAACGATGAGCCTTGGACTCGTAGGTCGCAAGGTTGGCATGACCCGTATTTTCACGGCTGAAGGGGATTCGATTCCCGTCACCGTGCTGGACGTGTCGGACAACCGCGTGACGCAGATCAAGACTGTTGAAACCGACGGCTACACGGCCGTGCAGGTTGCATTTGGCTCCCGTCGCGCATCGCGCGTGACGAAGCCGTTGGCAGGTCATCTCGCCAAAGCCGGCGTTGAAGCCGGTGAAGTTCTCAAGGAATTCCGCATCGATGCGGCCAAGGCAGCCGAGCTGTCGAATGGTGCCATCGTCGGTCCCGATCTCTTCGAAGTAGGCCAGAAGGTCGACGTGCAAGGCGTGTCGATCGGTAAGGGCTATGCCGGTACGATCAAGCGTTACAACTTCAGCTCGGGCCGCGCAACGCACGGTAACTCGCGCTCGCACAACGTGCCGGGCTCGATCGGTATGGCGCAGGATCCGGGTCGTGTGTTCCCGGGCAAGCGCATGACCGGTCACATGGGTGACGTGACGGTTACGGTTCAGAACCTCGAAATCGCGCGTATCGACGCAGAGCGCAAGCTGCTGCTCGTGAAGGGCGCAATTCCGGGCGCGAAGGGCGGCAAGGTCTTCGTGACGCCGGCCGTCAAGACCAAGGGGGCGAAATAATGGAACTCAAGCTCCTGAATGAAAATGGTCAGGAAGGTGCGTCGGTCAACGCGTCGGACGTCGTGTTCGGCCGTGACTACAACGAAGCGCTGATCCACCAGGTCGTCGTGGCTTACCAGGCGAACGCTCGCCAGGGTAACCGCGCGCAGAAGGATCGCGAACAAGTCAAGCACACGACCAAGAAGCCGTGGCGCCAGAAGGGTACGGGCCGCGCTCGTGCCGGTATGTCGTCGAGCCCGCTGTGGCGCGGCGGTGGCCGTATCTTCCCGAATTCGCCGGAAGAAAACTTCTCGCACAAGGTCAACAAGAAGATGCACCGCGCAGGTCTGCGCTCCATCTTCTCGCAGTTGGCCCGCGAAGGCCGTCTGTCGGTCGTCGAGCAACTGACGCTCGAAGCACCGAAGACCAAGCTGCTGGCCGAGAAGTTCAAGGCCATGGGCCTCGAATCCGTGCTCGTCATCACCGATACGGTCGATGAGAACCTGTACCTCGCGTCGCGCAACCTGCCGAATGTGGCGGTTGTCGAGCCGCGTTACGCCGACCCGCTGTCGCTGATCTACTTCAAGAAGATCCTGGTCACGAAGGCTGCGGTCGCCCAGATCGAGGAGTTGCTGTCATGAGCGAGATTCGCAAGAACGATCATCGTTTGATGCAGGTCCTGCTCGCGCCGGTGGTCTCCGAGAAGGCGACCCTGGTTGCCGACAAGAACGAGCAAGTCGTGTTCGAAGTCGCACCGGATGCCACGAAGCAGGAAGTGAAGGCCGCTGTCGAGCTGCTGTTCAAGGTGGAAGTTGATTCCGTCAACGTGCTGGTCCAGAAGGGCAAGCAAAAGCGTTTCGGCCGCTCGATGGGCCGTCGCAAGGACGTGAAGAAGGCGTACGTCTGCCTGAAGCCCGGCCAGGAAATCAACTTTGAAGCGGAGGCCAAGTAATCATGGCAATCGTTAAAGTTAAGCCGACTTCGCCGGGTCGCCGCGCGATGGTCAAGGTGGTCAACAAGGATCTGCACAAGGGCAAGCCGTTCGCACCGCTGCTCGACACGCAGAGCACGACCGCCGGCCGTAACAACAACGGCCGCATCACCACGCGCCACAAGGGCGGTGGTCACAAGCAACACTACCGTGTGGTCGATTTCCGTCGCAACAAGGACGGCATCCCGGCAAAGGTCGAGCGTCTCGAGTACGACCCGAACCGTAGCGCGAACATCGCGCTGGTTCTGTACGCAGACGGCGAGCGTCGCTACATCATCGCGCCCAAGGGCGTGACGGTCGGCCAGCAACTGCTGTCCGGTTCGGAAGCGCCGATCCGCGCGGGCAATGCCCTGCCGATCCGCAACATTCCGGTCGGTACGACGATCCACTGCATCGAGATGCTGCCGGGCAAGGGCGCGCAGATCGCGCGTTCGGCCGGTACCTCGGCCATGCTGCTGGCGCGCGAAGGCGTCTACGCGCAGGTTCGTCTGCGTTCGGGCGAAATCCGCCGCGTGCACATCGAGTGCCGCGCGACGATCGGTGAAGTCGGCAACGAAGAGCACAGCCTGCGCCAGATCGGCAAGGCCGGTGCCAACCGCTGGCGCGGTATCCGCCCGACGGTTCGTGGCGTCGCGATGAACCCGATCGATCACCCGCACGGTGGTGGTGAAGGCAAGACCGCGGCAGGCCGCGATCCGGTGAGCCCGTGGGGCACGCCGGCGAAGGGCTTCCGTACGCGTCGCAACAAGCGCACGACGACGATGATCGTCCAGCGCCGTCACAAGCGTTAAGGAGTAGGCAATGGCACGTTCTGTTAAAAAAGGTCCGTTCTGCGACGCCCATTTGCTGAAGAAAGTTGAGGCGGCTGCAGCTTCGCGCGACAAGAAGCCGATCAAGACCTGGTCGCGTCGTTCGACGATCCTCCCGGACTTCATCGGTCTGACGATCGCCGTCCACAACGGCCGTCAACACGTTCCGGTGTACATCTCGGAAAACATGGTCGGCCACAAGCTTGGCGAGTTCGCACTGACCCGGACGTTCAAGGGTCACGCGGCCGACAAGAAGGCCAAGAAATAAGGGGCAATCAAGATGGAAGTGAAAGCAATTCATCGCGGTGCCCGCATCTCGGCGCAGAAGACGCGCCTGGTGGCTGACCAGATCCGCGGTTTGCCGGTCGACAAGGCGCTGAACGTCCTGACGTTCTCGCCGAAGAAGGCCGCCGGCATCGTGAAGAAGGTGGTGTTGTCGGCTATCGCGAATGCGGAGCACAACGAAGGCGCCGACATCGACGAGCTCAAGATCAAGAGCATCTACGTCGACAAGGCTGCCTCGCTCAAGCGCTTCACCGCGCGCGCTAAGGGCCGCGGCAACCGCATTGAGAAGCAATCCTGTCACATCACTGTGACGGTCGGGAATTAAGGGGTCACACGATGGGACAGAAAATTCATCCGACTGGCTTCCGTTTGGCCGTCAGCCGCAATTGGGCTTCGCGTTGGTACGCGAACAACAACAATTTCGCGGCGATGCTGCAGGAAGACATCGGCGTCCGTGAGTATCTGAAGAAGAAGCTGAAGAACGCTTCGGTCGGTCGCGTCGTCATCGAGCGCCCGGCGAAGAACGCACGGATCACGATTTACAGCTCGCGTCCGGGCGTCGTCATCGGCAAGAAGGGTGAGGACATCGAACTGCTGAAGACGGAACTGCAACGCCGCATGGGCGTGCCGGTTCACGTCAACATCGAAGAGATCCGCAAGCCGGAAACCGATGCTCAGCTGATCGCCGATTCGATCACGCAACAGCTCGAGCGCCGGATCATGTTCCGCCGCGCGATGAAGCGTGCGATGCAGAACGCCATGCGTCTGGGTGCCCAGGGCATCAAGATCATGAGCGCCGGTCGTCTGAACGGCATCGAAATCGCTCGTACCGAGTGGTATCGCGAAGGTCGCGTGCCCCTGCACACGCTGCGTGCCGACATCGATTACGCAACGTCGGAAGCCAAGACGACGTACGGCATCATCGGCGTCAAGGTGTGGGTGTACAAGGGCGACACGCTGGGCCGCAACGATGCGCCGGTGGTCGAGGAAGTGACGGAAGACAAGCGCCCGCGCCGCAATGCGCGTCCTGGCGATCGTCGTCCGCGCCGTGACGGTGAAGGCGGTGGTCCGGGTGCCCGTCGTGGCGCGCCGCGTCGCGCTGCAGGCAAGCCGGAAGACGGCAAGACTGGAGAATAACGATGCTGCAACCGAAACGCAGAAAGTATCGTAAGGAGCAGAAGGGTCGTAACACCGGTATTGCGACGCGCGGCAACGCCGTGTCGTTCGGTGAATTCGGCCTGAAGGCTATCGGTCGCGGCCGTCTGACCGCACGCCAGATCGAAGCGGCGCGTCGTGCCATGACGCGTCACATCAAGCGTGGCGGCCGGATCTGGATCCGTATCTTCCCGGACAAGCCGATTTCGCAGAAGCCGGCCGAAGTGCGGATGGGTAACGGTAAGGGTAACCCTGAGTACTACGTCGCCGAGATTCAGCCGGGCAAGATGCTGTACGAAATGGATGGCGTAACCGAAGAACTGGCACGCGAAGCGTTCCGTCTGGCAGCTGCCAAGCTGCCGCTCAAGACGGCATTCATCGTTCGTCAGCTCGGCGCCTAAGGAGAAAACATGAAGGCTTCCGAACTTCTCCAGAAAGATCAGGCCGCGCTCAACAAGGAGCTGTCGGACCTGTTGAAGGCGCAATTCGGCCTGCGCATGCAACTCGCGACCCAGCAGCTCACGAACACGAGCCAGCTGAAGAAGGTTCGTCGCGATATCGCTCGTGTGCGGACCGTCCTGACTCAGAAGGCGAACCAGAAATGAACGATAGCGTGAAAACCTCGCTCAAGCGGACGCTGGTCGGTCGTGTGGTCAGCAACAAGATGGACAAGACCGTCACGGTGCTGATCGAGAACCGCGTCAAGCATCCGATCTACGGCAAGTACGTCGTGCGCTCGAAGAAGTACCACGCACACGACGAAGCGAACACCTACAACGAGGGTGACCTCGTCGAAATCCAGGAAACGCGTCCTCTCTCGAAGACCAAGGCCTGGACGGTGTCGCGCCTGATCGAAGCAGCCCGCGTCATCTAAGCGGGAGGCCGAAAGGCCACAAGCAGTAGAAGTGCTTGAAATCGCAAAGTTTTTGCTTGCGTGGCCGGGATTATTTGTTATAATCCCGGTCTTCCCTCTTTATGGGAGCCCCGTCGCGGGCGAAGTCACGGTGGGGGAAGCGGGCTGGCGTTCTGTCGGCTCGATGATTCACCGATTTGCGATGGCGGGTTTCGTTTGCCATCGCTGCTGTTCAAACCCAAGCAGCCGCAGTTGGCTGACGGGACCAAGACTGACCGTATGTGCCATGGTGGCGCATCCGGATTAAGTTGGGAAAGATAAACCATGATCCAGACCGAATCTCGGCTTGAAGTGGCCGACAACACGGGTGCACGTGAAGTCATGTGCATCAAGGTGCTCGGCGGCTCGAAGCGTCGTTATGCCAGCATTGGCGACATCATCAAGGTGACCGTCAAGGAAGCAACGCCGCGCGGGCGCGTGAAGAAAGGCGAAATCTACAATGCCGTGGTGGTTCGTACCGCCAAGGGCGTGCGTCGTCAGGACGGTTCGCTGATCAAGTTCGACGGCAACGCCGCTGTGCTTTTGAACAACAAGCTCGAGCCGATCGGCACCCGTATTTTCGGGCCGGTCACGCGTGAGCTGCGTAGCGAACGATTCATGAAGATCGTTTCGCTGGCGCCGGAAGTGCTGTAAGGAGTCGCGATGAACAAGATTCGCAAGGGTGACGAAGTCATCGTCGTCACCGGCAAGGACAAGGGCAAGCGCGGCGTCGTGCTGGCCGTCGGCGCCGAACATGTGACCGTCGAAGGTATCAACCTCGTCAAGAAGCATGTGAAGCCGAACCCGATGAAGGGTACGACGGGTGGCGTGGAAGCGAAGACGATGCCGCTGCATATTTCGAACGTCGCACTGGTCGACGCGAACGGCAAGGCCTCGCGTGTCGGCATCAAGGTCGAGGAAGGCAAGAAGGTTCGCTTCCTGAAGACGACCGGCGCCGTGCTGGCCTGACGCGGAGTAGAAAAATGGCACGTTTTCAAGAGTTTTACAAAGAAACGGTAGTTCCCGGCCTGGTCGAGAAGTTCGGCTACAAGTCGATCATGGAAGTGCCGCGCATCACCAAGATCACCCTGAACATGGGCCTTGGCGAAGCCGTCGCTGACAAGAAGATCATCGAGAACGCCGTTGGCGATCTGACGAAGATCGCAGGTCAGAAGCCTGTCGTGACGAAGGCCCGCAAGGCAATCGCCGGCTTCAAGATCCGCCAGGGCTATCCGATCGGCGCGATGGTGACGCTGCGCGGCCGCGCGATGTATGAATTCCTCGATCGTTTCGTGACGGTCGCCCTGCCCCGCGTGCGCGATTTCCGCGGCGTGTCGGGTCGCGCGTTCGACGGCCGTGGCAACTACAACATCGGTGTGAAAGAGCAGATCATTTTCCCCGAAATCGATTACGACAAGATCGACGCGCTGCGTGGGCTGAACATCAGCATCACGACCACCGCGAAGACCGACGACGAAGCGAAGGCACTGCTCGCCAGCTTCAAGTTCCCGTTCAGAAACTGAGGTTACCGTGGCTAAACTGGCACTGATCGAACGTGAAAAGAAGCGTGCTCGCCTGGCAGAGAAGTACGCACCGAAGCGTGCGGCACTGAAGGCGATCATCGACGACGAGAGCAAGTCGGACGAAGAGCGCTACGCCGCCCGTCTCGAACTGCAACAACTGCCCCGCAACGCCAACCCGACCCGCAAGCGTAACCGCTGCGCGATCACGGGCCGTCCGCGTGGCACGTTCCGTAAATTCGGCCTCGCGCGTAACAAGATTCGTGAAATCGCTTTCCGCGGCGAGATTCCTGGCCTGACCAAGGCGAGCTGGTAATAGGAGAAACGTAAATGAGCATGAGTGATCCTATCGCCGATATGCTGACTCGCATCCGCAACGCGCAGATGGTCGAGAAGGTTTCGGTGGCAATGCCCTCGTCGAAGGTCAAGATCGCGATCGCCCAAGTCCTGAAGGACGAAGGCTACATCGACGATTTTGCAGTCAAGACCGAAGGCGCGAAGGCAGAACTGAACATTGCACTGAAGTACTACGCCGGCCGTCCGGTCATCGAACGCCTCGAGCGCGTGTCGAAGCCCGGCCTGCGCGTGTACCGCGGTCGCAATGACATCCCTCAGGTCATGAATGGCCTGGGTGTGGCAATCGTGTCGACGCCGAAGGGCGTGATGACCGACCGCAAGGCGCGCGCTACGGGCGTCGGCGGCGAAGTCATCTGCTACGTCGCTTAACCGAGGAGAAAGAAACATGTCTCGAGTAGGTAAGAGCCCGATCGCGCTGCAAGGCGCCGAGGTGACGCTGGCAAACGGCTCCATCACCGTGAAGGGTCCGCTGGGCACGATCTCGCAAGTGGTCAATCCGCTTGTGACGGTGGTGAACCAGGACGGCACGCTGAACCTGGCGCCGGTCGACGAAAGCCGCGAAGCGAATGCACTGTCGGGCACGATGCGCGCGATCATCGCGAACATGGTGCACGGCGTGACCAAGGGTTTCGAGCGCAAGCTGACGCTGGTTGGCGTCGGTTATCGTGCGCAGGCGCAAGGCGACAAGCTGAACCTGTCGCTGGGTTTCTCGCACCCGGTGGTGCACCAGATGCCGGAAGGCATCAAGGCTGAAACCCCGACGCAAACCGAAATCGTGATCAAGGGGATCAACAAGCAACAAGTCGGTCAAGTGGCTGCGGAAGTCCGCGGTTACCGTCCGCCGGAGCCCTACAAGGGCAAGGGCGTGCGCTATTCCGACGAGGTTGTGATCCTCAAAGAAACGAAGAAGAAGTAAGGGTGCGCAATCATGGATAAGACTCAATCTCGCCTGCGCCGCGCTCGCCAGACGCGTATCAAGATCGCTGAGCTGCAGGTCGCGCGTCTCGCCGTGCATCGCACGAACTCGCACATCTACGCGCAAGTGTTCTCGCCGTGCGGCACCAAGGTGGTGGCCAGTGCGTCGACGCTGGAAGCCGAAGTGCGTGCGCAGCTGGCTGACCAGTCGGGCAAGGGCGGCAACGTCAATGCCGCAACGCTGATCGGCAAGCGTATCGCCGAGAAGGCCAAGGCCGCCGGCATCGAATCCGTCGCCTTCGACCGCTCGGGCTTCCGCTACCATGGCCGCGTCAAGGCGCTGGCTGATGCAGCTCGCGAAGCTGGGCTCAAGTTCTAAGGGAAGAATTCGTCATGGCAAAGATGCAAGCGAAAGTTCAGGCTGACGAGCGCGACGACGGCCTTCGCGAAAAAATGATTTCGGTCAATCGCGTGACCAAGGTCGTGAAGGGTGGCCGGATTCTCGGTTTCGCCGCGCTGACCGTGGTTGGCGACGGTGATGGCCGCGTCGGTATGGGCAAGGGCAAGGCGAAGGAAGTGCCGGTCGCCGTCCAGAAGGCAATGGAGCAGGCTCGCCGCAACATGTTCAAGGTGCCGCTGAAGAACGGCACGCTGCAACATGAAGTGCACGGCAAGCATGGCGCGTCGACGGTCCTCCTCGCTCCGGCGAAGGGTGGTACCGGCGTGATCGCCGGCGGCCCGATGCGCGCGGTGTTCGACGTGATGGGCGTGCAGAACGTCGTCGCGAAGAGCCACGGCTCGACGAACCCGTACAACCTGGTTCGTGCGACGCTCGACGGCCTGCGCAAGCAATCGACGCCGGCTGACATTGCTGCCAAGCGCGGCAAGTCGGTCGAAGAAATTTTGGGCTAAGCCCAGGTGGTCACCATGTCTGATAAAACTGTCAAGGTTCAGCTCGTCAAGAGCCTGATTGGGACCCGCGAATCGCACCGCGCCACCGTGCGCGGTCTGGGTCTGCGTCGACTCAACTCGGTCAGCGAGCTGCAGGATACGCCGGCCGTGCGCGGCATGATCAACAAGGTCTCGTACCTTGTTAAGGTCATCGGCTAAGCGCCGACTACGGATCAAGGAGTTGATATGGAATTGAATAACCTGAAGCCGGCGGAAGGCGCGAAGCACGCTAAGCGTCGCGTCGGCCGCGGCATCGGTTCCGGCCTCGGTAAGACGGCCGGCCGTGGTCACAAGGGTCAGAAGTCGCGTTCGGGCGGCTTCCACAAGGTTGGCTTCGAAGGCGGTCAGATGCCGCTGCAACGTCGTCTGCCGAAGCGCGGCTTCACGTCGCTGACGAAGGAATTCGTCGGTGAAGTGCGTCTGGGCGACCTCGAGAAGCTGCCGGTCGACGAGATCGATCTGCTCGCACTGAAGCAAGCCGGCCTGGTCGGCGAGCTGACGAAGAGCGCGAAGATCATCGCTACGGGCGAGCTGAAGCGCAAGATCACCGTGAAGGGTCTCGGCGCGACGAAGTCGGCACGCGCAGCGATCGAAGCGGCTGGCGGTTCGTTCGCCGAGTAACGCAGCTCGCGCGCGTTACTAGCATCTGCATCGGAGAAGATACTTGGCCAACAGCCCGAGTCTCGCAAAACCCGGTCGAAGCACGGCGAAGTTTGGCGATCTGCGTCGGCGGGCGATGTTCCTGCTGCTGGCGCTGATCGTCTATCGCATCGGCGCGCACATTCCGGTTCCGGGCATCGATCCGGATCAACTGGCGAAGCTGTTCCAGAGCCAGGCAGGCGGCATCCTCGGCATGTTCAACATGTTCTCGGGTGGTGCGTTGTCCCGCTTCACGATCTTCGCGCTGGGGATCATGCCGTACATCTCCGCGTCGATCATCATGCAGTTGCTGGCGATTGTCTCGCCGCAGCTCGAGGCGCTGAAGAAGGAAGGGCAGGCAGGGCAGCGGAAGATCACGCAGTACACGCGTGTCTTCACGGTCGTGCTGGCCACTTTCCAGGCCTTCGGCATCGCGGCTGCGCTGGAAAATCAGCCTGGCCTCGTGATCGATCCGGGCATGCTGTTCCGTCTCACGACGGTCGTTACCCTGGTGACGGGCACGATGTTCCTGATGTGGCTCGGCGAGCAGATCACCGAGCGCGGTCTGGGCAACGGTATTTCGATCATCATCTTCGGCGGGATCGCAGCAGGGTTCCCGAATGCCGTGGGTGGTCTGTTCGAGCTGGTGCGTACGGGTTCGATGAGCATCATTTCGGCGATCATCATCGTCGTCCTGATTGCAGCGGTGACCTACCTGGTCGTGTTCATCGAACGCGGTCAGCGCAAGATCCTCGTGAACTACGCGAAGCGCCAGGTCGGCAACAAGATTTACGGTGGGCAGTCGTCACACCTGCCGCTGAAGTTGAACATGTCGGGCGTGATTCCGCCGATCTTCGCGTCGTCGATCATCCTGTTCCCGGCAACCATCCTGAGCTGGTTCAGCTCGGGTGAGCGCAAGAGCTGGCTGTCCGACACGCTGCACAACGTGGCGGAAGCGCTGAAGCCGGGTCAGCCGGTGTACGTGCTGCTGTACACGCTGGCGATCGTGTTTTTCTGCTTCTTCTACACCGCACTGGTGTTCAACAGCAGGGAAACGGCGGACAACCTGAAGAAGAGCGGTGCATTCGTGCCGGGCATCCGTCCGGGCGACCAGACCGCGCGATACATCGACCGCATCCTCACGCGTCTGACGCTGGCCGGTGCGATCTACATCGTCTTCGTGTGTCTGCTGCCGGAATTCCTGGTGCTGCGCTGGAATGTGCCGTTTTATTTTGGTGGGACGTCGCTGCTGATCATTGTCGTCGTCACGATGGACTTCATGGCGCAGGTGCAGTCGTACGTTATGTCGCAACAGTATGAATCGCTGCTCAAGAAAGCCAATTTCAAGGGCAGCAACATCCCAATGCGTTGAAAGGACTATGGCCAAAGACGATGTAATCCAGATGCAGGGAGAAGTGGTCGAAAACCTTCCGAATGCTACCTTCCGCGTGAAGCTGGAAAACGGCCATGTCGTGTTGGGGCATATCTCGGGCAAGATGCGGATGCACTACATCCGTATCTTGCCGGGCGACAAGGTGACGGTTGAATTGACGCCTTACGATCTGTCGCGTGCGCGGATCGTGTTCCGGGCGAAGTGATTTGTAAAAAGGGTAATATCATGAAAGTGATGGCATCGGTTAAGCGCATTTGCCGCAATTGCAAGATCATCAAGCGCAAGGGTGTGGTTCGCGTGATCTGCAGCTCGGACCCGCGCCATAAACAGCGTCAAGGCTGATCGCGCGTTTATTTGCGCTTTTCGTTTGAGGAAAAACAATGGCTCGTATCGCAGGGGTTAACATCCCGAATCACCAGCATACCGAGATCGGCCTGACGGCGATTTTCGGTGTTGGCCGCACGCGCGCTCGCAGCATCTGCGTCGCAGCAGGCGTCGAATTCTCGAAGAAGGTCAAGGACCTGAACGACGCAGACCTCGAAAAGCTGCGTGAAGAAGTGGGCAAGTTTGTCGTCGAAGGCGATCTGCGCCGTGAAGTGACGATGAACATCAAGCGCCTGATGGACCTCGGCTGCTACCGCGGCGTCCGCCATCGCAAGGGTCTGCCGATGCGTGGCCAGCGTACGCGTACGAATGCACGTACCCGCAAGGGTCCGCGCCGCGCCGCTCAAGCGCTGAAGAAATAAGCTGACAGTTACAGGAAAACGTCATGGCTAAGGCTTCCAATAACGCGGCTCAACGCGTTCGCAAGAAGGTTAAGAAGAACGTTGCGGAAGGCGTGGTTCACGTTCACGCATCGTTCAACAACACGATCATCACGATCACCGATCGTCAGGGCAACGCTCTGGCGTGGGCGACGTCGGGCGGCCAGGGCTTCAAGGGTTCGCGCAAGTCGACCCCGTTCGCAGCACAGGTCGCAGCCGAGTCGGCTGGCCGTGTCGCGATGGAATACGGCGTGAAGAACCTCGAAGTTCGCATCAAGGGCCCGGGCCCGGGTCGTGAGTCGGCAGTGCGCGCACTGCACGGCCTCGGCATCAAGATCACGGCGATTTCCGACGTGACCCCGATCCCGCACAACGGCTGCCGTCCGCCGAAGCGCCGCCGCATCTAAGGATGCCAGGCGCAGCCTGTCGTCGCCGCAGGGCGGCTTCGGGCAACGTAGTCCATTGATTGACTAAGTCCACCGTTCGGTCCAAAGGGCACGAACTAGCGCGGTTTTTGCGACCGCGTGACGATAGATAGAGGAAACGCAAAGTGGCACGTTATACCGGCCCCAAGGCCAAGCTGTCCCGCCGTGAAGGCACCGACCTGTTCCTGAAGAGCGCGCGTCGCTCGCTCGCCGACAAGTGCAAGCTCGACAGCAAGCCGGGTCAGCACGGCCGCATCTCCGGTGCGCGCACGTCCGACTACGGTACGCAGCTGCGTGAAAAGCAGAAGGTCAAGCGCATCTACGGCGTGCTGGAGCGCCAGTTCCGCCGCTACTTCGCGGAAGCCGACCGCCGCAAGGGCAACACGGGTGAAACCCTGCTGCAACTGCTCGAGTCGCGCCTGGACAACGTCGTCTACCGCATGGGTTTCGGTTCGACCCGCGCCGAAGCGCGTCAGCTCGTGGGCCACAAGGCCATCACGGTGAACGGCATCGTCTCGAACATCCCGTCGCTGCAAGTCAAGGCGGGCGACGTCATCGCGATCCGCGAAAAGTCGAAGAAGCAGGCGCGTATCGTCGAAGCGCTGTCGCTGGCTGAGCAAGGCGGCATGCCGAGCTGGGTGGCGGTCGATGCGAAGAAGTTCGAAGGCACCTTCAAGCAAGTGCCGGAGCGCGCCGAAATCGCAGGCGACATCAACGAAAGCCTGATCGTCGAATTGTATTCGCGTTAATCCGATTGATAGCCGAGGTACCCTGCTTGCGAGAGCCGGCAGGGCCTCGGCTCTTCATTTTCAGGTGTTACCGGTCAGCCTTATCGGTGTAACGAGCCGAGGGTATTGAAAAGGAAAACCTATGCAAACCAGTTTGTTGAAACCCAAGATCATCGCCGTGGAATCGCTGGGCGAGAACCATGCGAAAGTGGTCATGGAGCCGTTCGAACGCGGCTACGGTCACACCTTGGGCAATGCGCTCCGTCGTGTCCTGCTGTCGTCGATGATCGGCTACGCGCCGACCGAAGTGACGATCGCCGGCGTGGTGCACGAGTATTCGACGCTTGATGGTGTGCAAGAGGACGTCGTCAACCTGCTGCTGAACCTGAAGGGCGTGGTGTTCAAGCTGCACAACCGCGACGAAGTCACGGTGACGCTGCGCAAGGAAGGCGAAGGCATCGTGACGGCCGGCGACATCGAACTCGCGCATGACTGCGAGGTGATCAACCCGGATCACGTGATCGCCCACCTGACGAAGGGCGGCAAGCTCGACGTCCAGATCAAGATCGAGAAGGGCCGCGGCTATGTGCCGGGCAACGTGCGTCGCTATGGCGAGGAATCGGCCAAGATCATCGGCCGCATCGTGCTGGACGCGTCGTTCTCGCCGGTTCGCCGCGTGAGCTACGCCGTCGAGAGCGCCCGTGTCGAGCAGCGTACCGACCTGGACAAGCTCGTCATGAACATCGAGACGAGCGGCGTGATCACCCCGGAAGAGGCGATTCGCCAGTCGGCCCGCATCCTGGTCGACCAGCTGTCCGTGTTCGCGGCGCTGGAAGGCACGGAAACGGCCGCCGAAGCCCCGTCGCGCGCACCGCAGATCGATCCGATCCTGCTGCGTCCGGTCGATGATCTCGAGCTGACGGTTCGTTCGGCGAACTGCCTGAAGGCCGAGAACATCTACTACATCGGCGACCTGATCCAGCGCACGGAAAACGAGCTGCTGAAGACGCCGAACCTCGGTCGCAAGTCGCTCAACGAGATCAAGGAAGTGCTCGCTTCGCGCGGTCTCACGCTGGGCATGAAGCTCGAGAACTGGCCGCCGGCTGGCCTCGACAAGTAATCGCACGGCATCGACAGCGTCGTCATCTGGTCAGGACGCGGATTTTCCTTTAAAATCCGCGTCTTGTCTTTTTTCTACCGGCCCGTGCGCCTCAAGGCGCGATAGAAGAGCTGGATCAAAACTTTGAATCAAGGAAACTGAAAATGCGTCACCGTCATGGTCTGCGGAAACTGAACCGCACGAGCAGCCACCGTCTGGCAATGCTCCGTAACATGTCCAACTCGCTGATCGAGCACGAAGTCATCAAGACGACGCTGCCGAAGGCGAAGGAACTGCGCAAGGTCGTCGAGCCCCTCATCACCCTGGGCAAGAAGCCGTCGCTGGCCAACCGTCGCCTGGCGTTCAACCGCCTGCGCGATCGTGACTCGGTCACGAAGCTGTTCGACGTGCTCGGTCCGCGCTTCGCGAACCGTCCGGGCGGCTACCTGCGTATCCTGAAGTTCGGCTTCCGCGTTGGCGACAATGCACCGATGGCGCTGGTCGAACTGCTCGACCGCCCGGAAGTCTCGGAAGAGAACGTCCAGGAAGCGGAATAAGCTTCATTAGATGTCGCGAAAAAGCCAGGCTGATGCCTGGCTTTTTTGTTTTCCGGATCGCTCGCGTCCACATGATGCGGGAGCCGCATCGGCCCAGTCCGAAACTCCGGCCGTCTCACGCGCGAATGAATCAGCTGCGCTACGATATGACGTTTCGGCGAGCCCCAGCAGGAGATGTCGATGGTGATCGTTCTGATGATGACGACCGTGCCCGATGCGGCCACGGCTCGCCTGCTCGCCGACGGTGCGCTGGGCGGCCGGCTCGCGGCATGCGTGTCGGAGCTCGGCACGATCCGCTCGAACTACCACTGGCAGGGCAAGGTCGAATCCGCGGAGGAGATCCAACTGCTGTTCAAGACGAGCGCGCAGCGCTCGCTTGAACTCGAGCGCTTCATCGCGTCCCATCATCCCTACGAGACGCCCGAAATCGTCTCGTGGCAGGCCACCGCCTCCGATGCCTATGGCGCCTGGGTGGCGGCCGAAACCAAACGCCTGTTCCATGTCTGATCGCCAATTCTCCGCGGCCGCCGGCCTGCGTCTGCTGCTCGCCTGCCTGGTGCTGTTCGCCTCGCTGTTCGGGATCTCGTCGGCCGCGCGGGCCGACGACGATTTCCTTGATCCGTCGGTCGCATTCCGCTTCAGCTCGAGCGAGGCGCCGGGACAGGTCGACGTCCACTTCAAGATCGCCGACGGCTACTACATGTATCGTGAGCGCTTCGCCTTTGCGGTGAAGAGCGGCAACGCGACGCTCGGCGAGGCGCAATCGCCCGCCGGCCACGTGAAGTACGACGAAACTTTCGCAAAGAACGTCGAAACCTACCGCGGCGAGGTGACGATCCACGTGCCGGTCGCCAAGGCGAGCGGGCCGTTCGACCTGTCGGTTACCTCCCAGGGCTGCGCCGACGGCGGGATCTGCTATCCGCCGGCCGAGCACGTCGTGCATGTCGACGGCGCGGCTCTGAAGGCTGCCGCCACGTCGAGCGCGGCGTCGCCGGTCCCGGCGGCGCAATCGCAATCGGTCGCGCCAGCCTTGCCCACGCCGCCTTCGCCCGTGACCGGCGCAGATTCGTCCTCGCCGGCTCCGGCCACCACCGCCGCACCCGCTCCGGCCCCGTCCGCCGACGGCAGCTGGTACGACCGCGTGACCAGCGCCGACTACGCGCAATCGCTGCTCGAAGGCCACGGCTTCCTGACCATCGTCGCGCTGTTCTTCGTGGCCGGCATGGTGTTGAGCCTGCTGCCCTGCTCCTACCCGATGATCCCGATCCTGTCGGCGATCATCATCGGCGAGGGCACCCAGGCGACGCGCGCACGCAGCTTCCTGCTGTCGCTGACCTATGTGGTGGGCATGGCCCTGGTCTACACGGTGCTCGGCATCGCCGCCGCGCTGGTCGGCCAGAGCCTCGGCGCCTGGCTGCAGAACCCGTGGATGCTGGGCGCCTTCGGTTTGCTGTTGACGGTGTTCGCGCTGACCCTGATCGGCGGTATCGACATCTCGCTGCCGCAGCGCTGGCAGGACGGCGCCGCGCAGGCATCGAGCCGGCGCTCGGGCGGTCGCTTCCTGGCGGTGGCCACCATGGGCGCGTTGTCGGCGCTGGTGGTCGGTGCCTGCATGACGGCGCCGCTGTTCGCCGTGCTGGCCTTCATCGCGCACACCGGCAACGCGCTGCTCGGCGGCGCCGCGCTGTTCACGATGGGGATCGGCCTGGGCGTGCCGTTGCTGATCATCGGCCTGGGTGCGGGCACCCTGCTGCCGCGCGCGGGCGCCTGGATGGATGGCGTCAAGGTGTTCTTCGGCGTGGTGCTGCTGGCGGCCGCCTTGTGGATCGTCTGGCCGGTGCTCGGCGCGTCCTGGCAGATCGGCCTGGCCGCGCTCTGGCTGCTGATCGCCGCGGCGGCCACCGGCCTGTTCACGCCGACAGCGGGCGGCATCTCGATCTGGCGCCGGCTCGGACGCGGCGTTGGCGCGGCCTTCGCGATCTGGGCCGCCGTGCTGCTGGTGGGCCTCGCGGCCGGCTCGACCGATCCGCTGCGTCCCTTGTCGGTCTTCGCCGGGCGCGGCGCGGCGGCGGGCCCGGCCGGCAGCGCCACGGCCAGCGCCGGTGCCCCCGAAGGCCCGGCCTTCGCGCCGGTGCGTTCCAGTACCGAGCTGGATCAGGTGATCAAGACCGCCGGCCGGCCCGTGATGCTCGACTTCTATGCCGATTGGTGCGTGTCCTGCAAGGAGATGGAGCACCTGACCTTCACCGACCCGCGCGTGCAGGCGCGTCTCGGCCAGTTGCACCTGGTGCGTGCCGACGTGACCGCCAACAACGCCGACGACCAGGCGCTGCTCAAGCGTTTCGGCCTGTTCGGGCCGCCGGGCATCATCGTGTTCGGCGCGGACGGTCGCGAACTGGGCCGGGTAGTGGGCTACCAGGCAGCCGACCGTTTCCTGCGCAGCCTCGATCGCGCCGGGGCACCGGCCGCGGCGCCCTCGGCCTGAGCTGCCTGCCACGGCGGGCAGCTCCGGATCCAATGAAAAAACGGCGAAGCGTCTGAAACGCTTCGCCGTTTTTTCATGCTCGCGCGCCTCGCGTGGCGCGCCGCGATTTACTTCTGATCGCGCAGCAGTCGCGCCGCATCGAGCGCGAAGTAGGTCAGCACGCCATCCGCGCCGGCGCGCTTGAAGGCGAGCAGCGACTCGAGCACCACCTTGTCGTGATCGAGCCAGCCGTTCTGCGCGGCGGCCTTCAGCATCGCGTATTCGCCGCTGACCTGGTAGACATAGGTCGGGAAACGGAACTCGTCCTTCACGCGACGCACGATATCGAGATACGGCATGCCGGGCTTGACCATTACCATGTCGGCGCCTTCCTCGATGTCGAGGCGGACTTCGCGCAGGGCCTCGTCGGAGTTCGACGGGTCCATCTGGTAGGTCATCTTGTTGCCTTTGCCGAGGTTCGAGGCCGAGCCGACCGCGTCGCGGAACGGGCCGTAGAACGCCGAGGCGTACTTGGCCGAGTAGGCCATGATGCGCGTGTGGATGTGGCCCTCGCTCTCGAGCATCTCGCGGATCGTGCCGATCCGGCCGTCCATCATGTCCGACGGCGCGACGATGTCGACCCCGGCCTCGGCCTGCGCCTGCGCCTGCTCGCTGAGGATCTCGAGCGTCACGTCGTTGATCACGTAGCCGTTCTCGTCGAGCACGCCGTCCTGGCCGTGGCTCGTGTACGGATCGAGCGCGACGTCGGTCAGCACGCCGAGATCGGGGAAATGCTTCTTCAGCTCGCGCACCGCGCGCGGGATCAAGCCCTCGGGATTGGTCGCCTCGCGGCCGTCGGGCGTCTTCAGCGAGGGTTCGATCGCCGGGAACAGCGACAGCACCGGCACGCCGAGCGCGACGCACTGCTCGGCGACGCCCATCAGCAGGTCGACCGAGACGCGCTCGACGCCGGGCATCGACGGCACCGCCTGGCGCACGTTGCTGCCCTCGACGACGAACACCGGCAGGATCAGGTCGTTGGTGGTGAGGAGGTTTTCGCGCATCAGGCGACGCGAGAAGTCGTCGCGGCGCATTCTGCGCGGACGGTGCAAGGGATGGAGGCTCATGACGGAATCGCTGGAATCAGTCTGAAGGAAGGCTTACGGAAGCCTTCGGTGAAATTTCGAGACAATGGTATATGATAGCGATCGAGCTTCGCGCCAAGGCGCGGCGCTCCCCGCTTCTCCTCCCTGAGCGGGTGCCTGTCGTTATTCGATTAGGCTGTTTGACCCGCCGCGAAACGGCGGGTTTTTTTATGCGCCAACCGACGGCAAGCCTCCGTTCGGGGCCGCGCACTCGGGCGCGGAGCGCTTATTCTGCAACAGCTGCGTCATCTTCGCCGGCGACCTCAGGCCGCAGCCAGCTCTCGACCAGCACGTGGGCCTCGTCGATCCCGGTGCGCTTGAGCGCCGAGAACAGCTGGCAGGTCAGCGCCCCTTCATACCCCGCGTCGCGATAGGCCTGGAGCGCCTTCTTGGTGTTGCGCAGCGCATTGACGCTTTCCTGGCGGGTCAATTTGTCGCACTTCGTCAGCAAGGTGTGGATCGGCTTGCCGGTCGGCGCGAACCACTCGATCATGCGGCAGTCGAGCTCGGTCAGCGGCCGGCGCGAATCCATCATCAGGATCATCCCGCACAATTGGGGCCGGGTCTTCAGGTAGGCCGACAGCAGCGCTTCCCAGTGCGCCTTGGCCGCGCCGGGCACTTCCGCGTAGCCGTAGCCGGGCAGGTCGACCAGGTTGGCGACCGGCTCGTCGGCAGGGCCGACCGAGAAGTAGTTGATGTGCTGGGTGCGGCCCGGCGTCTTCGAGGCGAAGGCGAGCCGCTTCTGGTTGCAGAGGATGTTGATCGCCGTCGATTTGCCCGCGTTGGACCGGCCAGCGAACGCGATTTCCGGGACCACGGTGGGCGGCAGGTCGCGCAGATGGTTGACGGTCGTGTAGAAACGGGCTTGATGGAGCAGGAAGGCCATGAGTGCGGACGGGGCGAGAGCGCGGTGCGACCGCGCGTGGAGGCGGGAAGCCCCGCAACGATCCGGACGGCAATTGCGCGCGGTAATCCGCGCAGTAACCCTGATAGCCGGAACGGGGCTTTAAACGCCATATTGTACAATACGGCGGTTTTCCCGAAGCCCTGCGGGCCTGTTGCAGGCGCTTTCTGCGGTAGACTGAGTGCCGTCGTTTGCAGAACCTCAAATTCCCACAAGACGAAACAGGGTGTGCGAATGAATCGACTGTGCAAGTCTCTGATAACGCTTCAGGTGGCGGCCGGGTTCGTGAGTTTCGTGGTTCAGGCACACGCGGCGGATGCGGCCAAGCCGGATCTGGACCGCGGCAAGGCGATCGCGACGGCCGTCTGCGCATCGTGCCACGGTGCCGATGGAAACAGCGCCACGGGCGCGTTCCCGAAGCTGGCCGGCCAGCATCCCGAGTATCTGGTCAAGCAGTTGCACGATTTCAAGACGCAGCCGGGCGCGAAGGGGCCGGCGCGCAACAGCTCGGTGATGGCCGGTTTCGCCGGCGCGCTGAGCGATGCGGATGCACGCAACGTGGCGGCCTACTACGGCGCCCAAGCGCCGAAACCCGGTGTCGCGCGCAATGCCGCGACGGTCGCGCTGGGGCAGAAGATCTACCGCGGCGGGATCGCCGAGAAGGGCGTGCCGGCTTGCGCGAGCTGCCACGGTCCGACCGGACAGGGAATTCCTGTACAGTATCCGCGCCTGTCGGGGCAGTGGGCCGATTACACGGTCGCGCAGCTCACCGCCTTCCAGCAGGGCGCGGGCGCACGCAACAACAACGAGCCGATGCATCAGATCGCATCGCGCCTGTCGGACAGCGAAGTGAAGGCGGTCGCCGATTACATCGCAGGCCTGCACTGAGCGCCCGGCAACGGGTATCGGGCGCATCGTCATGAATGGCGAGCGCGGGAACGAAGAGAGAAAGGGTGGGGCGCTGCCGCCAGGCGGGCGCCTTGCCCTTTTTTGTTGTCAGTCGGAGTGTGAATGAGCGTTACCACGCAAGGCATCGAGACCCGGACGCGTCGCCGCGCGCTGAACACCGCGATCGAGCTGATCAGCTCGATGCGCTTCGCGATCGCGCTGCTGGTCGTGCTGGCGATCGCGAGCATCATCGGCACCGTGCTCACGCAGGACGATCCCTATCCGAACTACGTGAACCAGTTCGGTCCGTTCTGGGCCGACATCTTCCGCGCGATCGGCCTCTACACGGTCTACAGCGCCTGGTGGTTCATGCTGATCCTGCTGTTCCTGGTGGTGTCGCTGTCGCTCTGCGTGCTGCGCAACGGCCCGAAGATGCTGGCCGACGTGCGCAGCTGGAAGGACAAGGTGCGCGAGGGCAGCCTGCGCGCCTTTCATCACAAGGCCGAGTTCGCCGTGCCCGGCGAGCGCGCGCAGGTGGCCCAGGCGCTCGCCGGCTTCGTCGCCAAGGCCGGCTACAAGCAGGTGATCCGCGAATCCGAGGGCGCCACCCTGATCGCCGCCAAGCGCGGCGCGATGACCAAGTACGGCTATATCGCCGCCCACCTGGCGATCGTGGTGATCTGCATCGGCGGCCTGCTCGACAGCAACCTGCCGATCCATTTCCAGATGTGGCTGTTCGGCAAGTCGCCCGTCAACACCAGCGCGCCGATCAGCGAGATCGGGCCCGAGCACCGGCTGTCGGCGTCCAACCCGACCTTCCGCGGCTATGCCTGGGTGCCGGAGGGCCAGTATGTCTCGACCGCGATCCTGAACCAGCCGAACGGCTCGCTGATCCAGGACCTGCCGTTCTCGATCCAGCTCGACAAGTTCATCGTCGACTACTACTCGACCGGCATGCCCAAGCTGTTCGCCAGCGACATCGTGGTGATCGATCGCGAGACCGGCAAGCGCATCCCGGCGCGCGTCGAGGTCAACAAGCCCTTCACCTACAAGGGCGTGTCGATCTACCAGTCGAGCTTCCAGGACGGCGGCTCGCAGATGCAGATGACCGCCTTCCCGATGTCGGGCGCGAGCGGCAAGACCTTCCCCGTCAACGGCGTGATCGGCAATGCGGTGCCGCTGGCCGGCCATGCCGGCGACACCATCGAGTTCGCCGACTTCCGCGCCATCAACGTGGAGAACGTCACCGACGCGAGCGGCAAGACCGACGTGCGCGGCGTGGGCACCACGCATTCGCTCAAGGAAGCGCTCGACGAGCGGCTCGGCTCGGGCGCCAAGACATCGACGCCGGTGAACCTGCACAATGTCGGCCCCTCGGTCCAGTACAAGGTACGCGGCCAGGACGGCCAGGCGCGCGAGTTCAACAACTACATGCTGCCGGTCGAGATCGGCGGCGACCGGCTGTTCCTGGCCGGCGTGCGGCTGAGCCCCAACGACCCGTTCCGCTACTTGCGCATCCCCGCCGATGCCGACGATTCGGTCAACGAATGGATGCGCATGCGCGCCGCGCTCGCGGACCCGGCGGTGCGCCGCGAGGCCGCCGCGCGCTTCGCGCAGGCCTCGCTGCCGAACGCCGACGCGGGCCTGCGCACGCGGCTCGACGACAGCGCGCTGCGTGTCCTGACCCTGTTCGCCGGTGCCGACCCGAGCGCGGGCCGCCAGCCCGACGGCAGCACCACCGGCGGCTTCCAGGCGGTGGCGGGCTTCATCGACCAGTCGGTGCCCAAGACCGAGCAGGAGAAGGCCGCCGGCCTGCTGCTGCGCATGCTGGAAGGCGCGATGTGGCAGGTCTGGGAGGTCGCGCGCGAGCAGGCGGGCGTGGCGCCGATCAAGCAGACGGCCGAGACGGCGCGCTTCGTGCAGAACGCCATCAACGCGCTGTCGGACAGCTTCCTGTATGGCGCGCCGGTCTATTTGCGGCTCGATTCATATAAGCAGGTGCAAGCTTCGGTATTCCAGTTGACACGTGCGCCTGGTAAAAATCTGGTGTATCTTGGCAGCCTGCTGCTGGTGTTCGGCATCTTCTCCATGTTCTACGTGCGCGAACGCCGGCTCTGGCTCTGGCTCAAGGACACGCCGGCAGGCGTGGGCGTCGTGATGGCGATGTCGACGGCCCGCCGGACATTCGATTTCGAGAAGGAGTTCGCGCAGACGCGCGACGCGGTGGGCAAGGTGCTCGGCAACGAACCCGTCGCCGCGGTGCCTGCCGGGCGCGATACCGATCTCCACGACTCCCCACGGTAACGTCATGGATCTGACCCAGGCTTCCTCGTCACCGGCGCCGCGCGGCCGCGCCGAAGCGGCGCCCGCCGCCGCTCCCGCCACGGCTTCGCTTGCCGCGTTGTTCGACGATCGTCCCTTCTACCGCCGCCTGTCCCTCGTCGACTGGTTGTTCGCGCTGGCGATGGTGGTGGGCGCCGGCTTTGCCCTGGTGCACTACCAGTCGCACATGGACTACTACGACCAGGCGGTGATGACGGGCGCGACCGTCGCGCTGGTCGGGCTGGGCTGGCGCTGGAAGCCGGCCCGGCTGCTGATGGCCCTGATCGCGGTGCTCTCGCTGCTGTCGCTGAATCTCTATCACGGCGACCTGTCCCGGGCCGATTCGACTTTCTTCCTCAAGTACTTCCTGTCGAGCCAGTCCGCCATCCTGTGGATGAGCGCGCTGTTCGTGTTCGCCACCGTGTTCTACTGGATCGGCCTGCTGAGCCGCTCGCCGACCGGCGCCGCGATCGGCCAGAAGATGACCTGGGCCGCGGTGCTGATGGGCTTCACCGGGCTGATGGTGCGCTGGTACGAGTCCTACCTGATCGGCGCCGACGTCGGTCATATCCCGGTCTCGAACCTCTACGAAGTGTTCGTGCTGTTCAGCCTGATCACGGCCCTGCTCTACCTCTACTACGAAGGCCATTACGGCACGCGCGCGCTGGGCGCCTTCGTGCTGCTGGTGATCAGCGCGGCGGTCGGCTTCCTGATGTGGTACTCGATCGCGCGTGACGCGCAGCAGATCCAGCCGCTGGTGCCGGCGCTGCAGAGCTGGTGGATGAAGATCCACGTGCCGGCCAACTTCATCGGCTACGGCAGCTTCGCGCTGTCGGCGATGGTCAGCGTTGCCTACCTGCTCAAGGAACGCGGCGTGCTCGCCGATCGCCTGCCGACGCTCGAGGTGCTCGACGACGTGATGTACAAGTCGATCGCGGTCGGCTTCGCGTTCTTCACGATCGCCACCATCCTCGGCGCGTTGTGGGCCGCCGAAGCCTGGGGCGGCTACTGGAGCTGGGACCCGAAGGAGACCTGGGCGCTGATCGTCTGGCTCAACTACGCGGCCTGGCTGCACATGCGCCTGATGAAGGGCTTGCGCGGCGGCGTGGCCGCCTGGTGGGCGCTGACGGGCCTGCTGGTCACGACCTTCGCCTTCCTCGGCGTGAACATGTTCCTGTCCGGGCTGCATAGCTACGGCAAGCTGTAAGCTTCGCCCGCGTGTCACCTCGAACCGATTCGAAAAACCGCCGCCGCCCCTGCCTGGACGCGGCGGTTTTTTCTTGCCATGCCGCTCGCGCCGTTCGCGCGGCGGAGGATTCACCGTATCGCCGCCGGCTTCGGTAGCCGGCGTGGAGACCGCTCATGTTGATCAGGACCACGCGCCGGCGCCTGCTTGCCGGCGACGACATTCCACGCGACGAGATCACCTCGCCCGCCGTCTTCGCCGCGCGCCGCGGCGTGCTGCGCGCGGCCGGCGCGATGGCCGCCGGCGGCCTGTGCGGCCTGCCGGCCAGCGCGCTGGCGAACTACCGCTCGCCGAACCCGGCCGCGCACGCGCTGGCTGCCACCACCAACGCGAAGTTCGTGGTGCCCGACAAGGTCACGCCCTACAAGGACCTGACGACCTACAACAACTTCTACGAGTTCGGTACCGGCAAGGGCGACCCCGCGCAGAACGCCGGCTCGCTGCGGCCGCGGCCCTGGCGCGTGAGCGTGGAGGGTGAGGTGAAGGCGCCCAAGGTCTACGACATCGACGAACTGCTCAAGCTGGCGCCGCTGGAGGAGCGCGTCTACCGGCATCGCTGCGTGGAAGGCTGGTCGATGGTGATTCCCTGGATCGGCATCCCGCTCGCGGAGCTGATCCGCCGCGTGCAGCCGAACGCGAACGCCAAGTACGTGCAGTTCGTCACGCTGGCCGATCCCTCGCAGATGCCCGGGCTGGCCGAGCCGATCCTCGACTGGCCCTATTCGGAAGGCTTGCGCATGGACGAGGCGATGAACCCGCTGACGCTGCTGACGATGGGCGTCTACGGCCAGGTGCTGCCGAACCAGAACGGCGCGCCGGTGCGGATCGTGGTGCCCTGGAAATACGGCTTCAAGAGCGCGAAGTCGATCGTCAAGATCCGCTTCGTCGAGCAGCAGCCGAAGACCAGCTGGAACAGCTACGCCTCGAACGAATACGGCTTCTATTCGAACGTGAACCCCGAGGTCGACCACCCGCGCTGGAGCCAGGCGACCGAGCGGCGCATCGGCGAGGACGGTTTCTTCACGCCCAAGCGCAAGACGCTGATGTTCAACGGCTACGGCGATCTGGTCGCATCGATGTATCGCGGCATGGATCTGCGCAAGAACTTCTAGGCGGCACGCGGTGGACGAAAATCTTCGCCTGGCGGCCAGCGCGGGCCGCGCCGCGCGTGCGTCGGCCACGCCTGGCTGGCTGCGCATCGCGAAACCGGTGGTGTTCCTGGCCGGCCTGTTCCCGCTCGCGCGGCTCGTCGTGCTGGGCTTCACCGGCGGGCTCGGCGCCAATCCGATCGAGTTCGTCACGCGCTCGACCGGGCTCTGGACCCTGGTGATCCTGTGCGTGACGCTGGCCGTCACGCCGCTGCGGCGGCTCACCGGTATCAACGCGCTGCTGCGGCTGCGGCGCATGATCGGGCTGTTCGCGTTCTTCTACGCGCTGCTGCACTTCACCACCTACTTCTGGTTCGACAAGTGGTTCGACCTGCCGGCGATCCTGAAGGACGTGTTCAAGCGGCCCTTCATCACCGTCGGCTTCGCGGCCTTCCTGCTGCTGATCCCGCTGGCGCTCAGCTCGCCGCGCGCCGCGGCGCGCCGGCTGGGGCGCCACTGGCAGCGCCTGCATCGGCTGATCTACGCGATCGCGGTGCTGGCGATCCTGCACTTCTGGTGGATGCGGGCCGGCAAGCACGACCTCGCGCTGCCCAAGCTGTATGGCGCGATCGTGCTGGTGCTGCTGGGCTGGCGGGTGGTGGCCGCGCTGCGCGCGAGGCGGCGCGGCGTCTGAGATCGGCGAGCCGGCAGCGCCGGTGCCGAACGCCTGGCGCTGCCGGCTGTAGTCAAGAAAAAAGCGATGCGCCTCACGGTTCGCATCGCTTTTTTTCAGACGGCGTCGCGGCCGCTCATTCCGCGTCGGGCAGGATCGCCTCGTCGCCGAACAGGCTTTCGATGGTTTCGCGCGGGCGCACCAGGTAGGCGTTGACGCCGTCGACCAGCACCTCGGCCGCGCGCGCTCGCGTATTGTAGTTCGAGCTCATCACGAAGCCGTAGGCGCCGGCCGAGCGAATCGCCAGCAGTTCGCCCGGGGCGATCGCCAGCGTGCGCTCGCGGCCGAGCCAGTCGCCGCTCTCGCAGACCGGGCCGACCACGTCGTAGACGGCGCTGGCATGCCCGCTTTGCTCCTTGACCGGCACGATGGCGTGATAGGCCTCGTACATGGCCGGGCGCGCCAGGTCGTTCATGGCCGCGTCGACGATCGCGAAGTTCTTCTCCTCGCCCGGCTTGAGGAATTCGACGCGCGTGAGCAGGATGCCGGCATTGCCGGTCAGCGAGCGGCCCGGCTCGAAATAGACCTCGCGCTGGCCGTGGCCGCGCGCGTCGAGCCTGGCGAACAGCGCCGCCACGAACTCGCCGATCGCGGGCGGCGTCTCGTCGGCATAGGTGATGCCCAGGCCGCCGCCGATGTCGACGTGATGGATCGGGATGCCGTCGGCCTCGATCTGCTCGACCAGGTCGAGCACCTTGTCGAGCGCGTCGAGATAGGGGCTCAGTTCGGTGATCTGCGAGCCGATGTGGCAGTCGATGCCGACCACCTGCAGGTTCGGCAGCGCGGCCGCGGCGCGGTAGCTGGCGCGCGCCTCGGCGAAGGCCACGCCGAACTTGTTGGCCTTCAGGCCGGTGGAGATGTAGGGATGCGTCTTCGGGTCGACGTCGGGATTCACGCGCAGCGAGACCGGCGCGCGCTTGCCGAGCGAGCCGGCCACTTCGTCGAGGCGGTCGAGCTCGGGGATCGACTCGACGTTGAAGCACTTCACGCCGGCCTGCAGCGCCACACGCATTTCCTCGGCGCTCTTGCCGACGCCCGAGAACACCACGTTTTCCGCCTTGCCGCCGGCCGCCAGCACGCGCGCGAGCTCGCCGCCCGAGACGATGTCGAAGCCGGCGCCCAGGCGCGCGAACACGTTCAGCACGCCGAGGTTGCTGTTCGCCTTGACGGCCACGTGGATCGCGGCGCGGCGACCCTCGCAGGCCTGCGCATAGGCCTGGTAGGCGGCCGTCAGCGCGGCGCGCGAATAGACGTAGAGCGGCGTGTCGAAGTGTTCGGCGAGCTTGTCGGTCGGAATGCCCTCGGCATGCAGCGTGCCGTTGACGTAATCAAAAACGGGGTGAGTCATCCGGAATCATCGAGTGGGGGTGGCGGCGGAGGCCGGGGCCGGCGCGGCGAGCGCCGGCGAAAGCTGCAGCGTGGTGCCGGCGGAGGCGGAGATCGGCTCGGCGCCGGACGCGGCGCTGGCGTCCGAGGCGGCATCCTCGGTGGCGGGCACGGTCTCGACGGTCGGTTTCGCGGGCAAGGGCGGCACGACGGGCAGATAGAGCGCGCCGCGTTGACCGCAGCCGGCCAGCGCCAAAGCCGCTACAATCGCGCTCATCTGGAAAACGACACGCATGATCGTCCCTAAACAATTGAATCGACAGAGTTTAGCATGAGCGACACCGAATACCTGACCCGCGCCGAGGCCGTCCTGGCGGCCGTCGAGCGCTGCGTGGACGAGGCCAACGAGGGCGATCTCGACATCGATCTCGGCCGTAACGGCAGCGTGGTCACGCTGAGTTTCGAGAACGGCACGAAGATCATCGTGAACCTGCAGCCGCCGATGAAGGAGGTCTGGATCGCGGCCAAGTCGGGCGGCTTCCATTACCGCTACCTCGACGGCGCCTGGCGCGACACGCGCTCGGGCGACGAGTTCTTCGAGGCGCTCACGCGCTATGCCAGCGAGCAGGCCGGCGAGCCGGTGAAGTTCAGCGCCTGAACGCAGCGGCGGGGCGGCTGCCTTCCGCTATCTCCCGATGCCGCCCCCGAATTAAAAAGAGCGACCCGCGGGTCGCTCTTTTGCTTGCGGGCGGCTGGCCGCTCGCTCAGTTGCCGCCCTGGAACAGGTTCATGATGTCCTGCCGTTCCTGCTCGTCCACGTGCGGGACCGACGCGTCCAGCGGCGAGGCGGCCTGCGCGACGCCGACCGTCGAGACGAAGCCGTGGCCCGGCGTGAACTCGGAGAAGTACAGCTCGTCGCCGATGGTGGTCACGTCGTCCGGCATCGGCATGCGATAGGCCGGCACGTTCTTCAGCGAGGGCCCCATGTAGTCGATCCAGACCGGCAGGGCCAGGCCGCCGCCGGTCTCGCGGTCGCCGAGGCTGCGCGGGTTGTCGTAGCCGATCCAGGCGATCGCGGCCAGCGTGTGCTGGTAGCCGGCGAACCAGGCGTCGCGCGAATCGTTGGTGGTGCCGGTCTTGCCGCCCAGGTCGGTGCGCTTGAGCACGTTGGTCTTGGCGCCGGTGCCGCGCTGCGCCACGCTCTGCAGCAGGCTGTTCATCACGTAGGCGTTGCGCGCGTCGATCGCGCGCGGCGCGTTCTGCTCGGCCACCAGCGGCTGGGCGCGCGCCACCACGTTGCCGCTCGAGTCGGTCACCTCGGCGATCAGGTAGGGATTGACGCGATAGCCGCCGTTGGCGAACACCGCGTAGGCGCCCGCCATCTGCAGCGGCGTGACCAGGCCCGCGCCGAGCGCCATCGGCAGGTAGGCCGGGTGGCGTTCCGCGTCGAAGCCGAAGCGCGTGATGTACTGCTGCGCGTACTTGGTGCCGATGTAGTTCAGGATCCGGATCGACACCAGGTTGCGCGAGCGCATCAGCGCGGTGCGCATCGGCTCGGGGCCGTCGAAGCCGCCGCCGTAGTTCTTCGGCTCCCATGGCTGGCCGCCCGTCTCGGCGGCGCTGAAGAACAGCGGGCCATCGTTGATGATGGTGGCCGGCCCCAGGCCCTTGTCGAGCGAGGCCGAGTAGATGAAGGGCTTGAAGCTCGAGCCGGGCTGCCGCCAGGCCTGCGTGACGTGGTTGAACTTGTTCTTGTTGAAGTCGAAGCCGCCCACCAGCGAACGGATCGCGCCGTCCTGCGGCACGATCGAGATGAAGGCGCCCTCGATCTGCGGCAACTGGGTGATGGCCCATTCGCCATTGTCGGTCTTGACCACGCGCACGATCGCGCCGGGACGGATGCGCCGGTTCGGCTGCGCGTTGGCCGCCAGCGAGGCCGCGGCGAAGCGCAGGTTGGCGCCGGCGAGCGTGGCGCTGCTGCCGTCGACGAAGCTGACCTGGACCTGCTTCGGATTCGCGTCGGTGACCACCGCGGCGATCAGCTCGCCATTGTCGGGATGGTCGAGCAGCGCGTCGTCGATCGCCTGCTCGCGCTCGGTGGCGTCGGCCGGCAGTTCGATGAAGGCTTCCGGGCCGCGATAGCCGTGCCGGCGCTCGTAGTCCATCAGGCCGCGACGCAGCGCCTGGTAGGCCAGCGTCTGGTCGGCCGAATCGACCGTGGTCACCACGTTGAAGCCGCGCGTATAGGTTTCGTCCTTGTACTGCGCGTACATCATCTGGCGCACCATCTCGGCGATGTACTCGGCGTGCACGCTGTACTCGCGCGTCGCGCTCTTCACCACCAGCGGCTGCGCCACCGCCTCGTCGTACTGCTCGCGCGTGATGAAGTTCAGCTCCAGCATGCGCTCCAGGATGTACTGCTGGCGCACCTTGGCGCGCTTGGGATTGACCACCGGGTTGTAGGCCGAGGGCGCCTTGGGCAGCCCGGCCAGCATCGCCGCCTCGGCCAGCGTCAGGTCCTTGAGGTCCTTGCCGAAATACACGCGCGCCGCGCTCGCGAAGCCATAGGCGCGCTGGCCGAGATAGATCTGATTCATGTAGACCTCGAGAATCTGATCCTTGCTCAGCGCGCGCTCGATGCGGTAGGCCAGCAGCATCTCGTAGATCTTGCGCGTGTAGGTCTTCTCGCTCGACAGGAAGAAGTTGCGCGCCACCTGCATGGTGATGGTGCTGGCGCCCTGGGTCGCGTGGCCGTTGGTCAGCGCCACCACGCCGGCGCGCACGATGCCGGTCAGGTCGACGCCGCCGTGTTCGTAGAAGCGCGCGTCCTCGATCGCGAGGATCGCGTTCTTCAGCGAGTCGGGCACGTCCTGGATATGGACGATGTCGCGCCGTTCCTCGCCGAACTCGCCGATCAGCACGTGATCGGCCGTGTAGATGCGCAGCGGCACCTTCGGCCGGTAGTCGGTCAGCGCGTCGAGCGAGGGCATGTTCGGCCACGCCACCACCAGCGCGTAGCCGAGCACCAGGGCCGCGCTCAGTGCCAGCGCGGCGCACAGTCCGACCAGGCCGAGCAGCAGCTTGAGCCACAGCGGTCGCTTGCGCGGCGGCGGGGGCGGAGGCGGCGGCGGTTCGGCGGCCGGCGGCGGGGGCGACGGAGGTTCGGCGGCCGACGGCGGCGGGGACGTGGGATTGGTGGGTTGCATAGGCATACCGGAAAACAGTCCCGCGATTATAAACGCCCGCTATGCGCCTTCCTGGTGCAGCGCGGTGCGGGGCGCGATCGCCTCGCGCGGCCTTCGCGGCGCCCTGCTTCCTCCGTCATGGCGTGTGCGCCGCGAGGCGCGTCGGCGGTGCGGCCAATGCAGGTCGACTGGTGTCGATCTGCGTCGATCGGCACCGCGCATCGGCCATCCGGACGACTGCCCGAGCCGGCCGCGGATCCCGAGAATGCTTGGCAGGCCGCGCCCGTGTCGCGCGGCACGGGAGGACCGGGATGAGGAGTCGGCGAGGATGGAGCATGAGGGGGCGGCGCGTGGCCGCCGGGATCGACGTGGGGCGTGACGCGGTGCGTGTCGCGTTCGTGAGCCGCTGCGGCAACGCGTTGGGGATCGAGGCGCTCGAGGTGGAGCCGTTCACGGCGCCCTACGACGTGACGAGCGCCGATTGGTCCGAGGTCACGCGCGCGCTGGAGACGATTTCGCAGCGGGTGCGCGGCCGGCTGCCGGTGCGCGGCATGGCGGCGGCGATGGCGCTGTCGTACCGCGAGGTGGTGATGAGCACGCTCGATCCGGTGGTCGCGCGCCACGGGGCGCTCGAGCAGGCGGTGTATGCCGAGGCCGAGCGCAGCACGGGCATGCCCCGCGATTCGCTGGCGATCGACTGGTGCGTCAACGACATCCTCTACCCGGGCCGCCTGGTGATCGCCTCCACCGACCAGGCACGCATCGACCTGCGCGTCGACGCGGTGGCCGCCGCCGGTTTTATGCTGACGGGCATCGACGGCGAGCCGCATGCGGCGCTGCGCGCGATCCGGCAGGTCGCCGTGGCCGAGACCGAGCCCGACGAGCCCTACGTGGCGATCTGGATCGGCGAGGGCAGCGTCGATGCCTGGCGCGTCGAGGGCATGACGGTGGCCACGCACCTGAGCGCGCCTTCCGCCTCGCATGCGAATCTCGCCGAGCTGATGCGCGATCTGGCCGGGCGCGGCCTGGCCGAATGCGCCTTCGTCGGCGGCAATTTCGCGATGGCGGGCGACATGCCGCCCGCGATGTTCGCCGAGATCGCCGATCCGCTCGGCTGCCTGGTGCTGCCCTTCGAATGCGCCCCCTACTGCCGTAATCCGCACATCGACGCCGCCGCGCGTCATTCGCCGGTGCTCGCGGTCGCGTTCGGCCTCGCCTTGCGCGGGGTGTACGAATGAGCGCGCGGCGGCGGGCGCCGCTCTTGCCGCCGCGCGCGGTGCTGCGCGATCCGGTCAGGCGCCGCGCCTGGCTCGGCGGTTTCAACCTGCTGCCCTACCGGCGCCGCGATGCGCGTCGCGAGCGGCGCCGGCGGCTGCTCGAGCTGGCGGGCGCCGTCGGCCTGGGCGTGGCGGGCGTCGCGCTGGCCTGCGCGATGCAGGGCCTGGAGCGCAAGCGTATCGACGCGCGGCGGCTGGTGCTCGAGCAGCAACTGGTGGCCTGGGCGCCGCGCCTGCAGGCGGCCGAGGCCGCCGGGCGCGAGCGCGAGACGCGGCGGGCCCGGGCCGCGGCGGCGGCCGAGCTGACGCGGCCGTTGCTGCGCGCCATCACCCTGTTCGAGGTGTTGCACCGGCTCGACTATCGCGCGGTGATGCTGATCGCGCTGCGGCAGGCCGAGGGCGGGGTGAGGATCGATGCGCGTGCCCGCGATTCGCTGGCCGCGTCGCGCTGGCTGGCGCGCTTGCGCGAGGCGCGCTCCGACTGGCAGGTCGAGATGTCGGGCGTCGAGGGGGAGCCGGGCCAGGGCACGACGGGCACGATCCGCTTCGCGGTGCGGATCCGCTGGCCCGACGCGGTGCCGCTGCCTCGCGCGGCTCGTGCCGATTTCTCCGTAGCGCGGGGAGGGCGGCGATGATGAAGGCGATCGTCGCGCGGGTCTGCCCGCATGCGGGGGCGCACCGGCTGCTGGCCCTGGTCGGTGTCGCGTCGGCCGTGTTCGGCGGGTTGTGGGCCGTGTCCGGCGAGCGCGACTGGAGCGGTATCGCCGGGGCCCGCGCCCAGCACGGTGAAGTGCTGGCGCAGCGGGAACTGGCCGAACGGCGGCTGGATTTGCCGCCAGACTCGCAGCAAGACTCGCGGCAAGACCCGCGATTGATCGAACCGGAGCCATCGCGCCAGGAGGAAGTGCCGGGGCAATCCTCGCTCGACGATCGCGCGGGCCGATCCCCGGCCTTGCCCGAAAACCGGCGCAACGAAGGTGAGCCGCTGCTCGATCCCGGTTGGCAGTTGATCGCCAGCGCCCACGACAACGGCTTGCGAATTCGCCGGCTCGGTCCCGCGCAGCAGGCTGGAGCCGAGGCAGCCGCTGGCGGCATGCGGTACTACGACGTCGCCGGCGATGGCCGCTTCGGGGCAATCGGCGCCTGGGTCCGCTCGCTCGCCGCGCTGCCGATGGCCGTGGTGCCGGTCGGCATCGAGGTGCAGCGGCAGGCAGACGGGGCGAGTTTCTCGGCGCGTCTGGCCGTGTCGCCGTCCGGGCCGGACGCGCCGGATGTCGCGCCTGGACCGGTGGCGATGGCTGCGCCCGGCCCGGGCGCAGCCGAGGCCGGCGCCGATTTCGGCGGCCGCGAGCCGGCGGCGATGCCGCGCGTGGCCGGCATCGTGCGCGATGCGCGTCGCGGGCTCGTGCTGTTCGATGCCGAGGCGGGGGCCTGGTCCGCTTCGGTGGGCGAGCGCGTCGGTGCCGAACGCATCACGCGCATCGATGCGGATGGGGTCTGGCTGGGTCTCGACGATGGCGGCGGTGTGCGGCATCGCATGGTTTTGCGCGGGGAGGCGGAGCGATGACACACGATCGAGGAAGGTTTGCGCGCCTGCTTGTTGCGCCGTGTGCGTTCTGGTTGGCGATCGGCCATTCGTCGCCGGCCCGGGCGATGCTGCGGCCGCCCTTGCCGATGGTGATGCCGGCCGCGGCGCTGGACGGCATCGGCTGGTTCGATCCCGAGGCGGGGCGCGTGGGCGGCGGCAGTGCGCTGACGGACCCGGAGGGCACGGGCATGGCTCCGGCCGCCGCCGAGCGATACGGCGGTGAGGGCATGGCTGCCTCGGCCGCCGGCATTTCGCCCTTGCCGGCTGGCGAACCGAAGGAGCCGGGACCGCAGGGCGGTCTCCCGCTCGCGACCGGGGCGAGTCAGGTGATGGGCGAGGCGCCTACGTCAGCCACGCGTGCCGACGGCAAACCGTCCGAAGCCACCCGGCAGGACCTCCCGCCACCCGCCCTCGAGGGCCCGCCGATTCCGTTGCCCCCGCCCGAGCGGCTGTCCGGTCCCGTCGTCGTCCCGCGCGCGGCTGCCGACCGGCGCAGGATCTCGCTCGACCTGCGGCAGGCGCCGCTCGCGGCCGTGTTCGACGCCTTCGCGCGTTTCACGGGCCAGAGCGTGGTGCTGAGCGGCCGCGTGCAGGGCAGCGCCACGCTGCGCATCCACGACGTTCCCTGGCGCGACGCGTTCGATGCGCTGCTGGACGCCAACGGCCTGGCGATGGCGATGCGCGGCGACGTGATCTGGGTGGCGCCGGCGGCCGAACTGACGGCGCGCGAGCGCGCGCGCTTCGAGGCCCATGCGCGGATGGCCGACCTCGAGCCGCTGGCGAGCCGCACCTTCCTGCTGCGCTACCCGCGCGCCAACGATGTCGCGCGCCTGCTGACCGGCGCGGCGGCCAACCAGCGCGTGCTGTCGCGGCGCGGTTCGGTGCTGGCCGATGCGCGCACCAACCTGCTGTTCGTCACCGACCTGGACGGCCGGCTCGCGCAGATCGCGGCCCTCGTCGCGCAGCTCGACCGGCCCTCGCGCCAGGTGTTGATCGAGGCGCGCGTGGTCGAGGGCGAGCGCGGTTTCTCGCGCGAGCTGGGCGCGCGGATCGCCTTGCGCACCACGCGCTCGCTGGCGCGCGGCGAGGGGGCGGGCAGCGGCGGCGCGCCGGGCCCGGCGCAGCCGGCGGCCGGGGAGGGCGCGCCGGCCGGAAGCGGCAAGCCGCCGGCCACCGGCCTGGTGGGTGGTCCCGAAGGGCGCCTGGCGGACCTGGCGGCGCGACCGATCGGCGGCTTCGAGGCCGCCACCGCCGGGCTCACGCTGTTCGTGGCCGGCGCCAGCCGCCTGCTCGACCTGGAACTGAGCGCGCTCGAATCCCAGGGCCGGGGCCAGATCGTCTCACGGCCGCGCGTGGTGACGGCCGATCGCGCGCCGGCGCTGATCGAGCAGGGCACCGAGCTGCCCTACCAGGCCAAGGTGGGGCGCGGCGTGTCCGGCGTGCAGTTCCGGCGTGCCACGCTCAAGCTCGAGGTGGAGCCGCAGATCACGCCCGACGGCCACGTGGTGCTCGACCTGGATATCGCCAAGGACAGCGTGGGCGAGCAGACCGACGCGGGGCCTGCGATCCACACCAAGCACGTGCGCACGCGGGTCGAGGTCGAAAATGGGGGCACGGTCTCGATCGGCGGTATTTACGAGCGCAATGAATGGGACGATGTGACTCGGGTGCCGGTCTTGGGCAAAATACCGGTCCTGGGGGCGCTGTTCCGCCATAAGGCGCGGCGCGAGCGGTCGAGCGAGCTGGTGGTCTACATCACCCCGCGCGTGCTCGGCACCGCCGAGCACGCGGACGGCGAACCGGGCGATCCTCCCCCCGATCCGGCCGCGGGCCCGCCCGGCGCCCCGGAAGCGACGGAGGCGCCGGCGCAGCCGCATTGAGCGGCGGCCGGCCGCGCTCGACAAGGCCGGCGCTTTGCCAGTAAGCTGCCGCACACACCAGCAAGATTGAAGCAGAGGAAGCCGTTGCAAGCGCGGGACCCACACGCAAGCGTATTTTTCGTCGGACTCATGGGAGCGGGTAAAACCACCGTGGGTCGTGCGGTCGCGCGCCGTCTCGACAGGCCGTTCTTCGATTCCGACCACGAGATCGAGGCCCGCACCGGCACGCGCATCCCGGTTATCTTCGAACTCGAGGGCGAGGCGGGTTTCCGCGATCGCGAGGGAAAGATGATCGACGAGCTGACGCAGCGCGGCAATGTCGTGCTGGCCACCGGCGGCGGCGCGGTGATCCGTCCCGAGAATCGCGACGCCCTGCGATCGCGCGGCATCGTCGTCTATCTGCGCGCCAATCCTCACGATCTCTGGCTGCGTACCCGCAAGGACAAGAACCGCCCGCTGCTGCAGACGGAAGATCCCAAGGCCCGGCTCGAGGCGCTCTACGAGACGCGCGATCCGCTCTATCGCGAATGCGCGCATTTCGTGATCGAAACCGGGCGGCCGTCCGTCAACGGGCTCGTCAACATGGTGCTGATGCAGCTCGAGCTGGCCGGCATCGTCGCCAAGCCGCTACAAGCATGATTACCGTCAATGTCGACCTGGGCGATCGCGCCTACCCGATCCATATCGGCGATGGCCTGATCGGCCGCACCGAGCTGTTTGCCCCGCATATCAAGGGCACGTCCGTCACCATCGTGACCAATACCACCGTCGAGCCGCTCTATGGCGAGGTGCTGCGCGCCGCGCTCGCGCCGCTCGGCAAGCAGGTCAACACGGTGGTGCTGCCCGACGGCGAATCCTACAAGCACTGGGAAACGCTGAACCTGATCTTCGACGGGCTGCTCGGCTCGCGCGCCGACCGCAAGACCACCCTGATCGCGCTGGGCGGCGGCGTGGTGGGCGACATGACCGGCTTCGCGGCGGCCTGCTACATGCGCGGCGTGCCCTTCATCCAGGTGCCCACCACGCTGCTCTCGCAGGTCGATTCCTCGGTCGGTGGCAAGACCGGCATCAACCACCCGCTCGGCAAGAACATGATCGGCGCGTTCTACCAGCCGCAGGCCGTGATCGCCGACATCGGCGCGCTGCGCACGCTGCCGGAGCGCGAGCTGGCGGCCGGCATCGCCGAGGTGATCAAGACCGGCGCGATCGCCGATGCGGCTTTCTTCGACTGGATCGAGGCCGATATCGAGGCGCTCAACCGTCGCGAGCCGGCCGCGCTGACCGAGGCGGTCAAGCGCTCGTGCGAGATCAAGGCCAGCGTGGTGGCCGCCGACGAGCGCGAGGGCGGGCTGCGCGCGATCCTCAATTTCGGCCATACCTTCGGCCACGCGATCGAGGCAGGCCTGGGCTACGGCGAGTGGCTGCACGGCGAGGCGGTCGGCTGCGGGATGGTGATGGCGGCCGATCTCTCGGTGCGCCTGGGCCGGCTCGACGACGCCGCCCGCCGGCGCCTGGACCGCGTGATCGCGGCTGCCCACCTGCCGGTGCGCGCGCCCGACCTGGGCGCCGCGCGCTATGTCGAGCTGATGCAGGTCGACAAGAAGGCGGAGGCCGGCGCGATCAAGTTCATTGTGCTCGACGGGCTCGGCACGGCGGCCATCACCGCGGCGCCCGACGAGATCGTCGAGGCCACGCTCGCCGCCGCCATCGGCTAACATCGGTCGCATCCCGGCGCGATCCGGCGCCGGCGCCTTGCCAGGGCCGGTGTGGTTTCCGCATCGAGCCGGCCATGTACCGGGTGCCGGATCGGCCGGCGCCCCCGCAGCGGAGGAGACAGTGAGCGAAACACCCCGCGAGTTGCCACACCCCACCGACGCTTCCCGCCAAGGGCGCTCCGGTAGCTCGGCCGGCCCCGTCGCGGCGCCCACCGTCGCCGCGCTCGAAGCGCACCTCGCCCCCTACGCGGCCCATTCCGCGAACACGCGCGGCCGCCGCCATCCCGAGACGGCGCCCGCCGCGCGCACCGAATTCCAGCGCGACCGCGACCGCATCGTCCATTCGACGGCCTTCCGCCGCCTCGAATACAAGACCCAGGTGTTCGTGAACCACGAGGGCGACCTGTTTCGCACGCGCCTGACGCACAGCCTCGAGGTCGCGCAGATCGCGCGCTCGGTGGCGCGCAACCTGCGCCTGAACGAGGACCTGGTGGAGGCGATCTCGCTGGCGCACGACCTCGGCCATACGCCCTTCGGCCATGCCGGGCAGGACGCGCTCAACGAGTGCATGCGCGAGCACGGCGGTTTCGAGCACAACCTGCAGAGCCTCGCGGTGGTCGACGAGCTGGAGGAGCATTACGGCGCCTTCGACGGCCTGAATCTCTGCTTCGAGACGCGCGAGGGCATACTCAAGCATTGCTCGAGGGAGAACGCGCGCCGGCTCGGCGAGCTCGGCGAGCGCTTCCTCGACGGCCGGCGGCCCTCGCTGGAGGCGCAGATCGCCAACATCGCCGACGAGATCGCCTACAACAACCACGATGTCGACGACGGCCTGCGCTCGGGCCTGATCTCGATCGAGCAACTGGCGGGCGTGACGCTCTGGCGCCGCCACCACGATGCCGCGCTGGCCGATTTCCCCTCGCTGGAAGGCCGCCGGCTGGTGCACGAGACGGTGCGGCGCATCATCAACACGCTGATCGTCGACCTGATCGACGCGACCACGCGCAACCTGGCCGAGCACGCGCCGGCCTCGCTCGACGACGTGCGGCGCTGCCCGCAGCTGGTCGCGCACAGCGAGGTGATCGCCGAGGAGGCGGCCGAGCTCAAGCGCTTCCTGTTCCGCAACCTGTATCGCCACTACAAGGTGATGCGCATGGCCAACAAGGCGCAGCGCGTCGTCAAGGGGCTCTACGAGGCTTTCACCGGGGATCCGCGCCTGCTGCCGCCGGCCTACCAGAGCGACGACGCGGCCGCCCAGCCGCGGCTCGTCGCGCACTACATCGCCGGCATGACGGACCGCTTCGCTCTGAAGGAATATCAACGCCTTTTTGTCATGGACGAGAATTAGACTGCCGCGTTTTGGCTCGACGGGACAACGCGGCGGCCAACAACAGCGGTCGGACATTCGAGCTGGCCGCACACCATTTGGAGATGGGTCAATGAGAGTCAACACACTGGTTCGCTCGCTGGCTGCCGGCAGCGTGATCTGGTTCGGAATGCAGAATGCCGCCTTCGCCGCCACCGAGATCCAGTTCTGGCACGCGATGGAAGCGGCGCTCGGCGACAAGGTCAACGCGATCGCCGATCAGTTCAACGCCTCGCAGAGCGACTACAAGATCGTGCCGGTGTTCAAGGGCACCTACGACCAGGCGCTGGCCGCCGGCATCTCGGCCTATCGCAGCGGCAACGCGCCGGCGATCCTCCAGGTGTATGAAGTCGGCACCGCCACCATGATTCAGGCCAAGAAGGCCGTGATCCCGGTCTCCGAGGTGTTCAAGCAGGCCGGCATGCCGCTCGACGAGAAATCCTTCGTGCCGACCGTGGCCAGCTACTACAGCGACGCGAAGACGGGCCACCTGGTGTCGATGCCGTTCAACAGCTCGACGCCGGTGCTGTACTACAACAAGGATATGTTCAAGAAGGCCGGGCTCGATCCGAACCAGCCGCCCAAGACCTGGGCCGAGCTGAAGACCGATGCCGAGAAGCTGCGCAAGGCCGGCTCGACCTGCGGCTACACCACCGGCTGGCAGGGCTGGATCCAGCTCGAGAACTACAGCGCCTGGCATGGCCTGCCGTTCGCCACGCGCAACAACGGCTTCGACGGTACCGACGCGGTGCTCGAATTCAACAAGCCGCGGCAGGTCGCCCATATCCAGTTCCTGCAGGACATGGCCAAGGAAGGCAGCTTCACCTATGCCGGCCGCAAGGACGAGGCCACCGGCAAGTTCTACAGCGGCGACTGCGCGATCATGACCACTTCGTCGGGCGCGCTGGCCACCATCCGCAAGTACGCGAAGTTCGATTTCGGCACCGGCATGATGCCCTACGACGCCGACGTGAAGGGCGCGCCGCAGAACGCCATCATCGGCGGCGCGAGCCTGTGGGTGCTGGGCGGAAAGGACGCCAACACCTACAAGGGCGTGGCGAAGTTCCTGGCCTACCTGAGCTCGGCCCCGGTGGCCGCCAAGTGGCACCAGGACACGGGCTACCTGCCGGTCACCACGGCCGCCTACGACCTGACGCGCGAGCAGGGCTTCTACGCGAAGAACCCGGGCGCCGACACGGCGACCAAGCAGATGCTGAACAAGCCGCCGCTGCCGTTCACCAAGGGCCTGCGCCTGGGTAACATGCCGCAGATCCGCACCGTGGTCGACGAGGAGCTCGAGCAGGTCTGGGCGCAGAAGAAGACGCCGCAGGCCGCGCTGGACTCGGCCGTCTCGCGCGGCAACGAGCTGCTGCGCCGCTTCGAGAAGCAGGGCTCCTGAGCCCGGCCCGCCGCCGCGCCCCGGCGCGGCGGCGTTTCGTTTCCTTCGACGGAATTCCTCCGATGTCATCCCGCTCCCGTTTCGGCACGAGCGTGCTGCCCTACCTGCTGGTCGCGCCGCAGCTCGCGATCACGGCGATCTTCTTCCTGTGGCCGGCCGGCGTCGCGCTCTGGCAGTCGACCCAGACCCAGGACGCGTTCGGCACCACCAGCGAATTCGTCGGCCTGGCGAACTTCGCGCACCTGTTCGGCGATCCGCTCTACCTCGACTCGTTCCGCACCACCCTGGTGTTCAGCGCGCTGGTCACCATCGGCGGGCTGGCAGTGTCGCTGCTGCTGGCGGCCTGCGCCGATCGCGTGGTGCGCGGCGCGCGCAGCTATCGCACCCTGCTGATCTGGCCTTACGCGGTCGCGCCAACGATTGCGGCCGTGCTGTGGGCCTTCCTGTTCAATCCGAGCATCGGCGTGATCACCTATGCGCTGGCCCGGCTCGGCATCGTCTGGAATCACGCGCTCGACGCGAACCAGGCGATGGCGCTGGTGGTGGTGGCCTCGATCTGGAAGCAGGTCAGCTACAACTTCCTGTTCTTCTACGCCGGTCTGCAGGCGATCCCGCGCTCGCTGATCGAGGCGGCCGCGATCGACGGCGCCGGCCCGGTGCGACGCTTCTTCAACATCGCGCTGCCGCTGCTTTCGCCGACCAGCTTCTTCCTGCTGGTGGTGAACCTGGTCTATGCCTTCTTCGACACCTTCCCGGTGATCGACGCGGCCACCGCCGGCGGTCCCGGCCAGAGCACCAAGACGCTGATCTACAAGATCTTCACCGAAGGCTTCCAGGGGCTCGACATCGGCAGCTCGGGCGCGCAATCGGTGGTGCTGATGGCGATCGTGGTGGCGCTCACCGTGGTGCAGTTCCGCTTCGTCGAACGCAGGGTGCAATACTCATGATCGAGAATCGCAAGGGTTTCGACCTGTTTTGTCACGCGGTGCTGATCGTGGGCGCCGTGCTGGTGCTGTTCCCCGTCTACGTGGGCTTCTGCGCCGCCACCATGAACGCGCAGGAGGTGTTCCGGGTGCCCATGTCGCTGATCCCGAGCACCCACCTGTTCGAGAACATCGCCACCATCTGGCATCGCGGCAGCGGCGCGACCACCACGCCGTTCGGCATCCTGCTGATGAACAGCCTGGTGATGGCGCTGGTGATCTCGATCGGCAAGATCGCGGTGTCGATCCTGTCCGCCTACGCGATCGTCTATTTCCGCTTCCCGTTTCGCAACACCGCGTTCTGGCTGATCTTCGTCACCCTGATGCTGCCGGTCGAGGTGCGCATCTTCCCGACCGTGCAGGTGGTCTCGACGCTGCACCTGACCAACAGCTACGCGGGTCTCACGCTGCCGCTGATCGCCTCGGCCACCGCCACCTTCCTGTTCCGGCAGTTCTTCATGACCCTGCCCGACGAGCTGATGGAGGCCGCGCGCATCGACGGCGCCGGGCCGCTGCGTTTCTTCTGGGACGTGGTGCTGCCGCTGTCGCGCACCAGCATCGCCGCGCTGTTCGTGATCACCTTCATCTACGGCTGGAGCCAGTACCTGTGGCCGATCCTGGTCGCCACCGACGGCGCGATGTCGAACGCGGTGGTGGGCATCAAGTCGATGATCGCCAGCGGCGACGCGGCCACCGAATGGCACCTGGTGATGGCCGCCACCATGCTGACCATGCTGCCGCCGCTGGTGGTGGTGCTGGCCATGCAGCGCTGGTTCGTGCGCGGCCTGGTGGACACCGAAAAATAACCGCTTATCCGGAGAGTTTCGAAGCATGGCTGCACTGAGCTTGAATGGCGTCAGGAAGACCTATGACGGCAAGCACGTCGTCCTGCACGGGATCGATGTCCAGATCGAGGATGGCGAATTCATCGTGCTGGTCGGGCCGTCCGGCTGCGGGAAGTCGACCCTGCTGCGGATGATCGCCGGCCTTGAGAGCGTCTCCGAGGGCGAGATCGCGATCGGCGGGCGGGTGGTCAATACGCTGGAGCCCAAGGATCGCGATATCGCGATGGTGTTCCAGAACTACGCGCTTTATCCGCACATGACGGTGGCGCAGAACATGGGCTACGGCCTGAGGATCCGCGGCATCGAGCGCGCCACCATCGAGGCGCGGGTGGCCTCGGCGGCGAAGATCCTCGAGCTCGAGCCGCTGCTCGGGCGGCGCCCGCGCGAGCTCTCGGGCGGCCAGCGCCAGCGCGTCGCGATGGGGCGCGCGATCGTGCGCGAGCCGGCGGTGTTCCTGTTCGACGAGCCGCTCTCGAACCTCGACGCCAAGCTGCGCGTGCAGATGCGGCTCGAGATCCAGCGCCTGCATGCACGGCTGCGCACCACCAGCGTCTATGTCACGCACGACCAGATCGAGGCGATGACGCTGGCGCAACGCGTGATCGTGATGAATCGCGGCCATGCCGAGCAGATCGGCGCGCCGGTCGAGGTCTACGAGAAGCCGGCGACGCTGTTCGTGGCGAGCTTCATCGGCTCGCCGGCGATGAACCTGCTGCGCGGCCGGCTGTCGGCCGACGGCAGCGTGTTCGAGGTGGCCGAGGGCGGCCCGCGCCTGCCGGTGGCCGGCGCTCCCGGCATCGGCCGCGAGGTGGCGCCGGGCGCCGAGTGGGTGCTCGGCGTGCGGCCCGAGCATATGACGCCGCAGCCGGGCATGCCGGTCGCGCCGTTGACGGTCGACTCCTGCGAGCTGCTCGGCGCCGACAATCTCGTCCACGGTCGCTGGGGCGCAGGCGACGTGGTGGTGCGGCTGCCGCATGCGGATCGCCCCGCGCCGGGTACGGCGCTGCCGGTGTCGCTGCCGGCCCACCGGCTGCACTTCTTCGATCCGGTCACGGGCCGGCGCGCCAACTGATACGCGGGGACGAGACGATGACGGATCCGAAATCCTGGCCCTACGAGGGTATCGCGCGCATCGTCGCGCATCGCGGCGGCGGCAAGCTCGCGCCCGAGAACACCCTGGCGGCGCTCGATGAGGGCGCGCGGCGCGGCCATCGCATGGTGGAATTCGACGCCAAGCTGTCCGCCGACGCGGTGAGCTTCCTGCTGCACGACGACGGCGTCGAGCGCACCTCGAACGGCCGGGGCCCGGCCGCCGCGATGCGCTACCAGGAACTGGCCGCGCTCGACGCGGGCGCCTGGTTCGACGCGCGCTTCGCCGGCGAGCGGATGCCGACGCTGGAGGCGGCCGCCGCGCGCTGCCTCGCGCTCGGCCTGGCGGCCAACGTCGAGATCAAGCCCTGCCCGGGCCGCGAGGTCGAGACGGGCGAGCGGGTGGCGCTCGACACGGCGCGCTACTGGCGCGGCGCGGCGGTGCCGCCGCTGTTGTCCTCGTTCTCGGTGGATGCGCTCGATGCGGCGCGTCGCGCGGTGCCGGACTTGCCGCGCGGCCTGCTGGTCGAGACCCTGCCGGACGACTGGCGCGCGCTCACGGCCGAACTCGGCTGCGTCGCGCTGCATGCCAACCATCGCGAATTCGATGCGGCCCGCGTGGCGGAGATCCGCGCCGCGGGCCTGCGCATGCTGGCCTACACGGTCAACGAGCCGGCGCGTGCCCGCGAGTTGATGGACTGGGGCGTCGACCTGATCTGCACCGATCGCATCGACCTGATCGGTCCCGATTTTGGCTGATTGATTTCAACTGAGGCAAGCGGCAAGGCCGCTTGTCGATCTCACCTATCCATCACCGCTTAACGATAGCGGGCCAGATCGCTGGTGAATGATCCGCCGGGCCGAGCACTGCCTCGAAATCGGAACGATTTTTTGGCCCAAGCCGCCAGCCGGAAAAAATGAAAATATCGCCAATTGGCTATTTGGGGTAGGAATCTACTCCGAAGAGCGGGCTGCAAGGCATGCTCGCAGCCCGCTTTCGTAACGTCAGGAAAAAATCGCTACAAATTGCAGCGAAATTAACCATTCCCCAAATATTCGACTACGCTTAGAAGCGATACCCGATGTTGACGTAGCTGACGATCGGGTCGAGCTTGATGTGAGCTTGAGACGTGCGCGTGAGCGTGCCGACCTGGGTAGCGGCCTGCGTGGTCAGGGTGGCGGTCAGGCTGACCGGGATGTACGAGATCGACAGGCCCGCGAACCAGTGCTTGTTGAAGTTGTAGTTGAAGCCGGCGTTGAACACGGGCGCCCACTGGTTGCTGGTGGTGACGTTGGTCGGGCCGCCCAGCACGCCGCGTTCGAAGGCGTTGTTGGTCAGCTTGGCACCGGTGAAGTAGATGTACGATGCACCCACGCCCACGTAGGGACGGAACTTGGCCTCGGCGCTGTTGAAGTAGTACTTGAGCAGGACAGCCGGGCTCCACTGGTAGGCGCGGCCGAGCGTGCCGAACCGTTCGAACGAACCCTTGCCGTCCAGATTGAACTTTGGCGGGATCCCGTAGACGAACTCGGCAGCGATGTGGTCGGTCACGAAATACCCGGCGGTGAAGCCGAGCGTGTCGGAGTCGCTGATGCCGGCGCCGGTGTTGGGCACCGACTGGTTGACGGGCGTGCCGCCGACGGACATCACCTTGAGCGGATCGCTCGAGTCCTGCGGGGCGAGGTGGAACCAGCCCGTGGTGACGTAGAAGCTACCTGCCGATTGCGCTTGCGCGGCGGTGCCGGCAGTCATGAATGCGAGCGCAACGGCCCCCGTAATGGCCAATTTTTGTTTCATCGGTGTGTCTCCTCCTCGATTTAAGGCGTGCTCATTATGACCACGGCGTTTCAAACGGAACAGGCTTGTAAGCTAGAGCAATCTCCCTAGGTTTCGTACGAACGTGCGATTCCTCCCTGCCGCGCGGGGCTCTGCGCGGATGCAGTCATTCGGGCCTTCGGGTTTTTCCTAACGCGATCAAACGGACATTCAGCATGGCACGGCTAGCACGACTCTATGTTCCCGATCAGCCGCAGCACGTCATCCTGCGCGGCCTCGATCAGCAACCGGCGTTCGTCGACGATCAGGATTACGAGCTGTTCATCGATTGCCTGAAGGCGGCGGCGCGCGATCATCAACTGGCGGTGCATGCTTACGTGCTGCTGCCGCGGCAGGTGCAGCTGCTCGTCACCCCGAGCGACGAAGCGAGCCTGCCAAAGGCGATGCAGGCGGTAGGCCGGCGTTACGTCGCGCACTTCAACCGACGCTACTCGCGGCGCGGCACGTTGTGGGAAGGCCGCTACCGTGCCACCGTGATCGAGGGCGAGCGCTATTTCCTGCTCGCCAGCCGCGTGGTGGAGCTGAGCCCGGTGCGCGCGCAGCTGGTGCAGGCGGCCGAGGCCTATCGCTGGTCGAGCTACCGCCACCACATCGGCCTGACCGTCGACAGCCTGATCACCGACCACCCGCTCTACTGGGCACTCGGCAATACGCCGTTCGAACGGCAGCGCGCCTACAAGGAGCTCTGCGAGCAGCCGCTCGACGAGCGCCAGACCGAGCAGCTCCAGCAGGCCACCCTGAAGGGCTGGGTGCTGGGCGGCGAGACCTATCGCGAATGGGCCGCGCGCACCGCCAATCGGCGCGTTTCGCCCCTGCCGCGCGGTCGGCCGCGTAAGGTACGTGAAAACAACGGCCCACACAACCCGCCCGCGCACCAGTAAGCCGGGCCGGCGGATCGAAAGGCGGCATCTTCGGATGCCGCTTTTTTTGCACCAAATTAATACGTCCCCAATAAAAAGGCACCAAATCGAAACATCCATTTAATTGGTGTCAGAGCAAGCGGTTTTATTTGCTATTCCGTTGATTCGTCGCGTATATTCCGAATTCCGGCAAGCCGGGCGCAACTGTGTCCGGCTTTGGCCCGCCACGCCGCCGCCGAAGCGGCGGGCCCAAAAGCAGATGTTTCAACGGCCGCGAGGCCCTTACTCAGACGGTGTCCCCATGAACGACCACCAAGAGCCGCAGCGCGCGGTCCCCGCCGCGCAAGGTCTGTACGACCCGCAGAACGAGCACGACGCTTGCGGCGTCGGCTTCGTCGCTCACATCAAGGGCAAGAAGAGCCACGAGATCATCGAGCAGGGTCTGAAGATCCTGGAGAACCTCGATCACCGCGGCGCGGTCGGCGCCGATCCGCTGATGGGCGACGGCGCGGGCATCCTGATCCAGATTCCGGACGCGTTCTATCGCGAGGAAATGGCGCGCCAGGGCGTGACGCTGCCGCCGGCCGGCGAATATGGGGTCGGCATGATCTTCCTGCCGAAGGAAAACGCCTCGCGGATCGCCTGCGAACAGGAACTGGAGCGCACCGTCAAGGCGGAAGGGCAGGTGGTGCTGGGCTGGCGCGACGTGCCGGTCGATTCGAGCATGCCGATCTCGCCGACGGTGAAGGCTTCCGAGCCGCTGATCCGCCAGATCTTCATCGGCCGCGGCAAGGACGTGATCGTCACCGACGCGCTCGAGCGCAAGCTGTACGTGATCCGCAAGACCGCCAGCCACCGCATCCAGGCGCTCAAGCTCAAGCACGGCAAGGAATACTTCGTGCCGTCGATGTCGGCGCGCACCATCGTCTACAAGGGCCTGCTGCTGGCCGGCCAGGTCGGCGTCTACTACCGCGACCTGCAGGACGCGCGGGTGGTCTCGGCGCTGGCCCTGGTGCACCAGCGCTTCTCGACCAACACCTTCCCGGCCTGGGAGCTGGCCCATCCGTACCGGATGATCGCCCACAACGGCGAGATCAACACCGTCAAGGGCAACGTCAACTGGCTCAACGCGCGTACCGGCGCGATCGCCAGCCACGTGCTCGGCGACGACCTGCCCAAGCTCTGGCCGCTGATCTACCCGGGCCAGTCGGACACGGCCTCGTTCGACAATTGTCTCGAGCTGCTGGTGATGGCGGGCTACCCGCTGGTCCACGCGATGATGATGATGATCCCGGAAGCCTGGGAACAGCACACGCTGATGGACGACAACCGCCGCGCCTTCTACGAGTACCACGCCGCGATGATGGAGCCGTGGGACGGCCCCGCCGCGATCGCCTTCACCGACGGCCGCCAGATCGGCGCGACGCTGGACCGTAACGGCCTGCGTCCGGCGCGCTATATCGTCACCGACGACGACCTGGTGATCATGGCCTCGGAAGCCGGCACGCTGCCGATCCCCGAGTCGAAGATCGTCAAGAAGTGGCGCCTGCAGCCGGGCAAGATGTTCCTGATCGACATGGAGCACGGCCGCATCATCGACGACAAGGAACTGAAGGACAACCTCGCCAACGCCAAGCCCTACAAGAGCTGGATCGACGCGGTGCGCATCAAGCTCGACGAGATCGAGCCGAAGGACGAGGACGTCGCCGCCGAGCGCCGCGCGGCCGCCACGCTGCTGGACCGCCAGCAGGCCTTCGGCTACACCCAGGAAGACCTCAAGTTCCTGATGGCGCCGATGGCGCAGCAGGGCGAGGAAGCGGTCGGCTCGATGGGCAACGACTCGCCGCTGGCGGTCATGTCCAACAAGAACAAGACGCTCTACCACTACTTCAAGCAGCTGTTCGCGCAGGTCACCAACCCGCCGATCGACCCGATCCGCGAGAACATGGTGATGTCGCTGGTGTCCTTCATCGGTCCGAAGCCGAACCTGCTCGACACGCAGAACGTCAACCCGCCGATGCGCCTCGAAGTCTCGCAGCCCGTGCTCGACTTCAAGGACATCGCCAAGATCCGCTCGATCGACCAGTACACCGGCGGCAAGTTCAGCGCCTACGAGCTGAGCATCTGCTACCCGGCCGCCTGGGGCAAGGAGGGCATCGAGGCGCGCCTGGCGTCGCTGTGCGCGGAAGCCGTCGACGCGGTCAAGTCGGGCTACAACATCCTGATCGTCTCGGATCGCAAGACCGACGCGGACACGGTGGCGATCCCGGCGCTGCTGGCCACCTCGGCGATCCACTCGCACCTGGTCGACCAGGGCCTGCGCACCAGCACCGGCCTGGTGGTCGAGACCGGCTCGGCGCGCGAGACGCACCACTTCGCGCTGCTGGCGGGTTATGGCGCGGAAGCGGTCCACCCGTACCTGGCGATGGAAACGCTGGCCAAGATGGCCGAAGGCCTGCCGGGCGACCTGTCGGCCGAGAAGGCGATCTACAACTTCACCAAGGCGGTCGGCAAGGGCCTCTACAAGGTGATGTCGAAGATGGGCATCTCGACCTACATGTCCTACACCGGCGCGCAGATCTTCGAGGCGGTCGGCCTGGCCGGCGAGCTGGTCAACAAGTACTTCAAGGGCACGGCCTCGAAGGTCGGCGGCATCGGCCTGTTCGAAGTGGCCGAGGAGGCGCTGCGCCTGCATCGCGACGCCTTCGGCGACAACCCGCTGCTGCGCGACATGCTCGACGCGGGCGGCGAGTACGCGTTCCGGATCCGCGGCGAGGACCACATGTGGACCCCGGATTCGATCGCCAAGCTGCAGCACGCCACGCGCAGCAACTCGTACCAGACGTACAAGGAATACGCGCACCTGATCAACGACCAGACGCGCCGTCACATGACCTTCCGCGGCCTGTTCGAGTTCAAGGTCGATCCGTCCCGCGCGATCCCGATCGACGATGTCGAATCGGCCAAGGAGATCGTCAAGCGCTTCGCCACCGGCGCGATGTCGCTGGGCTCGATCAGCACCGAGGCGCACGCCACGCTGGCGGTGGCGATGAACCGCATCGGCGGCAAGTCGAACACCGGCGAGGGTGGCGAGGACGTCAACCGCTACAAGAACGAGCTGCGCGGCATCCCGATCAAGAGCGGCGAGACGCTGCGCTCGGTGATCGGCGAGGAAGTGGTGCGCGACATCCCGCTCAAGGACGGCGATTCGCTGCGCTCGAAGATCAAGCAGGTGGCCTCGGGCCGCTTCGGCGTGACGGCCGAGTACCTGTCCTCGGCCGACCAGATCCAGATCAAGATGGCGCAGGGCGCGAAGCCCGGCGAGGGCGGCCAACTGCCCGGCCACAAGGTTTCGGAATACATCGGCAAGCTGCGCTACGCGGTGCCGGGCGTCGGCCTGATCTCGCCGCCGCCGCACCACGACATCTACTCGATCGAGGATCTGGCGCAACTGATCCACGACCTGAAGAACGTCAACCCGGTGGCCAGCATCTCGGTGAAGCTGGTCTCGGAAGTCGGCGTGGGCACGGTGGCGGCGGGTGTCGCCAAGGCCAAGGCCGATCATGTGGTGGTGGCCGGGCATGACGGCGGCACCGGCGCCTCCCCGCTGTCCTCGCTCAAGCATGCCGGCACGCCCTGGGAGCTGGGCCTGGCCGAAACCCAGCAGACCCTGGTGCTGAACGGGCTGCGCGGGCGCATCCGCGTGCAGGCCGACGGCCAGATGAAGACCGGTCGCGACGTGGCGATCGGCGCGATGCTCGGCGCCGACGAGTTCGGCTTCGCCACCGCGCCGCTGGTGGTCGAGGGCTGCATCATGATGCGCAAGTGCCACCTGAACACCTGCCCGGTCGGCGTCGCCACGCAGGATCCGGTGCTGCGCGCGAAGTTCTCGGGCCAGCCCGAGCACGTGGTGAACTACTTCTTCTTCGTCGCCGAGGAAGTGCGCGAGATCATGGCCCAGCTCGGCATCGCGAAGTTCGACGAGCTGATCGGCCGCGCCGACCTGCTCGACACGCGCAAGGGCGTCGAGCACTGGAAGGCCAAGGGCCTCGACTTCTCGCGCGTGTTCTATCAGCCGCAAGTCGAGAACGCCTCGACGCGCCACGTCGACGTGCAGGACCACGGCCTCGAGCGCGCGCTCGACCACACGCTGATCGAGAAGTCGAAGGCGGCGATCGAGAGCGGCGAGCACGTGTCCTTCATCCAGCCGGTGCGCAACGTGAACCGCACGGTCGGCGCGATGCTCTCGGGCGTGATCGCCAAGAAGTACGGCCGCGACGGCCTGGCCGACGATGCCATCCACATCCAGCTGAAGGGCACGGCGGGCCAGAGCTTCGGTGCCTTCCTCGCGAAGGGCGTCACGCTCGACCTGGTCGGCGACGGCAACGACTATGTCGGCAAGGGCCTGTCGGGCGGGCGCATCATCATCCGCCCGACCAACGACTTCCGCGGCAAGTCCGAGGAAAACATCATCTGCGGCAACACGGTGATGTACGGCGCGCTGGAAGGCGAGGCCTTCTTCCGCGGCGTGGCCGGCGAGCGCTTCTGCGTGCGCAACTCGGGCGCCACGGCGGTGGTCGAGGGCACCGGCGACCACGGCTGCGAATACATGACGGGCGGCACGGTGGTGGTGCTCGGCGAGACCGGGCGCAACTTCGCGGCCGGCATGTCGGGCGGCCTGGCCTATGTCTACGATCCGGACGGCAGCTTCGCGGCCAAGTGCAACAAGGCGATGGTCGCGCTCGATCCGGTGCTGCAGCAGGTCGAGCAGGAACGCACGGTCGACCGCGCGATCTGGCACGCCGGCCAGACCGACGAGGCGCTCCTGAAGGGGCTGATCGAGCGTCACTTCCAGTTCACCGGCTCGCCGCGCGCGAAGTCGCTGCTGGAAAACTGGGATGCGGCGCGCCGCCAGTTCGTGAAGGTGTTCCCGCACGAATACAAGCGCGCGCTCGGCGAGATCGCGGCCGCCAAGGCCGCGAAGGAAGCCGTCGCAGCCTGACACCGACGACGATCGAAACGAACTAGCGAACGTGCCCGCCGCTCGATGCGGCGGGCGCGGGTCCCCACCCGAACCATCCCCGATTCAGACGAGAACCTTATGGGCAAGGCAACCGGTTTTCTCGAGTTCGAACGCCGCCACGAGGCGTACGAGGCTCCGCTCACCCGTGTGAAGCATTACAAGGAATTCGTCGCGGCCCTGTCCGACGACGACGCGAAGATCCAGGGCGCGCGCTGCATGGACTGCGGCATCCCGTTCTGCAACAACGGCTGCCCGGTCAACAACATCATTCCGGACTTCAACGACCTGGTGTATCGCCAGGACTGGCAGCAGGCCATCGAGGTGCTGCACTCGACCAACAACTTCCCCGAGTTCACGGGCCGCATCTGCCCGGCGCCCTGCGAGGCGGCCTGCACGCTCGGCATCAACAACGACCCGGTCGGCATCAAGTCGATCGAGCACGCGATCATCGACAAGGCCTGGGCCGAAGGCTGGGTCAAGCCGCTGCCGGCCGCCCACAAGACCGGCAAGAAGGTGGCGGTGGTCGGCTCCGGCCCGGCGGGCCTGGCGGCCGCGCAGCAGCTCGCTCGCGCCGGCCACGAGGTGACGGTGTTCGAGAAGAACGATCGCGTCGGCGGCCTGCTGCGCTACGGGATCCCCGACTTCAAGCTGGAGAAGTGGCTGATCGACCGCCGCATGCGCCAGATGGAAGCCGAGGGCGTGACCTTCCGCACCAGCGTGTTCATCGGCAAGGACCCGCTGCCGCCGCAGATCGGCAGCCTGGCGAAGGAAACCATCTCGCCGGACACGCTCAAGGAAGAGTTCGACGCGATCGTGATCGCGGGCGGCTCGGAAACGCCGCGCGACCTGCCGGTGCCCGGCCGCGAGCTCGAGGGCGTGCATTTCGCGATGGACTTCCTGCCGCAGCAGAACCGCGTCAATGCCGGCGACAAGGTGGTCGACCAGCTGCTCGCCAAGGGCAAGCACGTGGTGGTGATCGGCGGCGGCGATACCGGTTCGGATTGCGTGGGCACCTCGAACCGCCACGGTGCGAAGTCGGTCACGCAGTTCGAGCTGCTGCCGCAGCCGCCCGAGCAGGAAAACAAGCCGATGGTCTGGCCGTACTGGCCGATCAAGCTGCGCACCTCCTCGTCGCACGACGAGGGCTGCGAGCGCGATTGGGCGGTCGCCACCAAGCGCCTGGAAGGCAAGAACGGCAAGGTCGAGAAGCTGATCGCCGCGCGCGTCGAGTGGAAGGACGGCAAGATGGTCGAGGTGCCGGGCTCGGAGTTCGAGATGAAGGCCGACCTGGTGCTGCTGGCGATGGGCTTCACGCAGCCGGCCGCGCCGGTGCTGGATGCCTTCGGCGTGGCCAAGGATGCGCGCGGCAACGCGCGCGCGGCCACCGAGGGCGAGCGCGCCTACACCACCTCGGTCGACAAGGTGTTCGCGGCCGGCGACATGCGTCGAGGCCAGTCGCTGGTGGTCTGGGCGATCCGCGAAGGCCGCCAGTGCGCGCGCTCGGTCGACGCGTTCCTGATGGGCCATTCGGAACTGCCGCGCTGAGCGGCGACGCGCGGGACGCCAGCCGGCGTCCCGCCGTGGATGTGAAAAGAGCACGCTTCGGCGTGCTCTTTTTCCTTGCTGCGGGGCCGGCTGCGAATGCGCTTACGCGGCGGCCTCGTCGCGCCGAACCTCCAGCGTGCGGTCGTGGAACTGCGCCAGCGATTCGCGGTGCGCGATGCTGACGATCGCCGCGCCCGGCAGGCGCGCCGCCAGCAGGCCGTAGAGATGCGCCTCGTTCTCGGCGTCGAGCGCGCTGGTGGCCTCGTCGAGGAACAGGAAGTCGGGCTTGTGCAGCAGCACGCGCGCGCCGGCCAGGCGCTGCTGTTCGCCAGGCGAGAGGATCTGGGTCCAGTGGCCCGATTCCTCCAGGCGCCCGGCGTAGTCCTCCAGCCCGCTGTCGCGCAGCGCCGCGCGGCAGTCCTCGTCGCTGAAGCGCTCCACCGCCGACGGATAGGCCAGCGCGCCCTTCAGCGTGCCGATCGGCAGGTAGCTGCGCTGCGGCACGAACATCATGGCGGCGCCGACCGGCGCGTCGATCGCGCCCTCGCCGAACGGCCAGAGGCCCGCCATGGCGCGCATCAGCGTGCTCTTGCCGGCGCCCGAGGGGCCGCGCACCAGCCAGCGCGAACCCGGCTCGATGCTGATGTCCTCAATGCGCGACAGCGGCTTGCCGTCGGGCAGGGCGAGACGCAGGCCGTGGGTGGCGAGGTTCTGCGCGTCCACGTAATGCAGGTTGATGCCGCCGTGCTCGGTGGCCGGCGACATCGATTCCTTCAGGTGCGAGGCGCGCGTGACGCGCTTGAATTCGCGCAGACGATTGACGGTCGCGCGCCAGTCCACCAGGGTGCCGTAACTGTTCACGAACCAGGAGAAGGAGTCGCTGACGGTGCCGAAGGCGCCGACGATCTGCATCAGCACGCCGAACGAGTAGGCGCCCGCGAAGTAGCGCGGCGAGGCCACGGCGATCGGGAAGATGTTGGCGAGCTGGGCGTAGAAGCTGATCACGAAGGTCATGCGCTTGGTGATCGACATCACGCGCCGCCAGTTCTCGCGGATATGGCCGAACAGGTCGAGCGCGCCCTGGCGCTCGCGCGACATGCCGTCGTAGAAGGCGATCTGCTCGGCGTTCTCGCGGATCCGGATCAGGCCGAAACGCAGGTCGGCCTCGACGCGCTGCTGCTGGTAGGTGATCGAGACCAGCGGATGGCCGGCCTTGTAGGTCACGTAGGAGCCGATCAGCGCGTAGATCGCGGCGGCCCAGACCATGTAGCCGGGAATCACGAAGCTGGTGCCGCCCAGCGAGATGGTCGCCGCGCCCGCGATCGACCAGAGGATCACGATGAAGGAGAACAGCGTGACCACCGTCGAGAGCAGGTCGAGCGTCAGCGACAGCGTGCTGGTGGCGAGCGAATTCAGGTCGTCGGTGATCCGCTGGTCGGGGTTGTCGGCCAGCCGGTCGCGCTCGATGCGGTAGAAGGCGCGGTCGCCGAACCAGTCGTCGAGCGCCTGGGTGGTGATCCATTGCCGCCAGCGGAAACCCAGCAACTGTCGCAGGTAGCGGCTGTAGACGGCGATGATGATGAAGGAGAACGCATAGCCGGCGAAGATCATCAGCAGGTGCGGCACCTGGGCGGCGTTCTTCTGCTGCAGCGCGTTGTAGAAGGCGCCGTTCCAGGCATTGAGCCGGACGTTGATCCAGACCACCGTGAGATTCATCGTGATGATCGCGATCAGCAGCGACCAGGCCAGCTTCCATTCCGAGGACACCCAGTAGGGCTTGATCAGGCTCCACGCGGAGATGCGGGCGTCGTCGGGCGGCGCGTCGTTCGCGGCGCGGGCGGCGGGGGACGAGGGCGTCATGGGTTTCCTGCGTTTGGGGGGCGCGATGCCGGGTTGTCGAAGCGATGCGCGAGCCAGGCCGCGCATCCAAACAAAATCGTGCCAGTTGGCGACAGCTTGCCGCGGATTGTGCGGCGCCTCGCTTAAACGGCTCTTAACCGCGCCGGGCCGCCCTCGGGGCGAATCCGGCGGCCGGCCGAAACAGGGGTCATTGTGCCAGCACCGCATGACGGCGCGCAGATCGGCGCCGAACCACCGTACCCGGCCAGGCGCCTCGCCGGAACCGGCCGCCGCCTGCCGCGCGATGCGGCGGCGCGGTTTGCGAGCGTCCGGGCTTCTGTGGTCTAATGGCCGCCTGACGAAACAGGGGTGCTTTGCTGCCCGCCGGAGCCGGAAACGGACCTCGGGCGATGCGGCGGCAAGGCTGAGAGAGACCCTTCGCACCCGATCCGGGTAATACCGGCGCGGGAAGTTTCCGATACCACCGGGTCGCGCGCTGTTTCCACGCTGTCGCCATGCTCTTGCCATCCATTGCGATGGTTCGACATGGGCGCCGCCCGGTCGGCCCAGGCCGCCGGTTTCGTCCGTTCGATCACGCCCTCGCGCGTCACGGAAGGAGCCCATGCCCGTTCTTCACGTCCAGCCGTTTCCCCCTGATTCCGATGCTTCGCGGTGCTGCCCGCCGTGGTCGGCTTGCGCTCGCGTGCTTGCCGGCGACGGCATTCGCGCCGACCTCGCGGCGGAGCGCGTGCGATGAGCCGCGCCGCCGGCGAGCGCCCCGATATCGCCGTGCTGGGCGGCGGCCTGGTCGGTCGTCTGATCGCCTGGCGGTTGGCGGGGCTGGGCATGCGCGTTGCGCTCTACGAGCGTGGCGACGCGGCCGGTACGGGCGCTGCCGCCTGGGTGGCCGCCGCGATGCTCGCGCCGCTGGCCGAGGCGGCCAGCGCCGAGCTGTTGATCACCGAGCTGGGCGCGGCCTCACTGGCGCGCTGGCCGCAGTGGCTGGCCGAGTTGCCCGAGCCGGTGTTCTTCCAGCACAACGGCACCCTGGTGGTCTGGCATCAGGCCGATCGCGCCGAGGCGCCGTTGTTCGAGCGGCGCGTGCGCGCCAACGCGCCGGCCGAGCTCGTCGAAGGCGGCTTCGTCGCGCTCGCGGGAGCCCAGCTCGATGCGGCCGAACCGGCGCTGGCCGGGCGTTTCCCGCGCGGGCTGCTGCTGCCGCGCGAGGGTCAGCTCGACAACCGCCAGACGCTCGCCGCGCTCGCCGCGGGCCTGGCCGAGCGCGGCGTGCAATGCCACTGGAACACCGCCGTCGAGCACGCGCCCGAACCTCGCGCGCGGCTCACCGTCGATTGCCGTGGGCTCGGCGCCAAGCCGGTGCTGCCCGGGCTGCGCGGGATCCGCGGCGAGGTGGCGCGCGTGCGGGCGCCCGGCATCGATCTGAGGCGGCCGGTGCGCCTGCTGCATCCACGTTATCCGCTCTACATCGCGCCGAAGCAGGACGATCTCTACGTGATTGGCGCGACCGAGGTCGAAGGCGAGGACATGTCGCCGGTCAGCGTGCGTTCCGCGCTCGAACTGCTGAGCGCGGCCTTCTCGGTGCATCCCGGCTTCGGCGAGGCGCGCATCCTCGAACTCGGCACGCAGTGCCGGCCGACCCTGCCCGACCACCGGCCCGCGATCGCCTGGCGCGGCGAGGCCACGCTGGCCGTCAACGGCCTCTACCGGCACGGCTTCATGATCGCGCCCGAGGTCGCGCAGGCGGCCGTCGAGTTCGTCCAGGCCTGGTTCGGCGGCGCGCTCGGCAATGCCGGGCAGCCCGAGCCCGAGCCCGAGGCACTGGCCGCCTGGCGCGCGGCCGCGCGCTGGCCGGCGCTGTTCCGGACCGAGACCGATACGGCGCAGGCCCGGGCCTGACGTCGACCCACTCTCTACGATTGCCCCATGGACATCCAGATCAACCAGCAGACGCTGACGCTCCCCGACGGTGCCACCGTGGCCGACGCGCTCACCGCCTACCAGGCCAGGCCGCCGTTCGCGGTGGCCGTCAACGGCGCCTTCGTGGCGCGCGCGCGGCACGCCGCGCACACGCTCGCGGCCGGCGACCGGCTCGACGTGGTGCACCCGGTGGCGGGCGGCTGAGCCCCGCCGGCCCGCGCGACCGATTCTTACAGGACTTTCCCATGACGCCGCTTCCCACCACCGATGCGCTGACGCTGTACGGCACGCCGTTCCAGAGCCGCGTGCTGCTCGGCACCTCGCGCTATCCGTCGCTGCAATCGCTGTCGGACTCGATCGCCGCCTCGCTGCCCGGCATGGTCACCGTCGCGCTGCGCCGGCAGATGAACGCCGGCACCGCCGAGGCAGGCTTCTTCGACCTGCTCAAGCGCCACGCGGTGCCGCTGCTGCCGAACACGGCCGGCTGCCAGAGCGTCGCCGAGGCGGTCAACACCGCGCAGATGGCGCGCGAGGTGTTCGAGACCGACTGGATCAAGCTCGAGCTGATCGGCGATGACTACACGCTGCAGCCCGATCCGGTCGGCCTGATCGAGGCAGCCGGCCTGCTCGTGAAGGACGGCTTCAAGGTGCTGCCTTACTGCACCGAGGACCTGGTGATCGGCCGCCGCCTGCTCGACGCCGGCTGCGAGGCGCTGATGCCCTGGGGCGCGCCGATCGGCACCGGCAAGGGGGTGGTCAATCCCTATGGCCTGCGCGTGCTGCGCGAGCGCCTGCCCGACGTGCCGCTGATCGTCGACGCCGGGCTCGGCGTGCCCTCGCATGCCTGCCAGGTGATGGAATGGGGCTTCGACGGCGTGCTGCTGAACACGGCGGTATCGCAGGCCACGCATCCGGAGATCATGGCGCGCGCCTTCGCCCAGGCAGTCGAGGCGGGCCGCGCCGCCTTCCTGGGCGGGCCGATGGACCCGCGCGAGACCGCCCACGCGAGCACGCCGGTGGTCGGCATGCCGTTCTGGCACCAGGACGGGAGCGCGTCATGAGCCGCGGCGCCTCCACTCCCGCGCATTTCGCCGAGCTGTTCTGGCCGCCCGCCGACGAGCTCGCGGCGGCCGCCGAGCGGATCCGCGCGCGGCTCGGCGACTGGCCCGCCCGCGCCGCGCCGATGCGAATCTGCGTCGCGGCACCCGAACATCCGGCCGCTGGCGACCTGTTGATCGTCACCGCCGGCGACGCGGAAGCCGAGGCTGCGCGCGCCGCCGGCGTGATCGCGGCGGGCGGCGCCGTCATCGCGATCGACGAGCGTCACGCCACCCTGGTGAGCGGCGCGGCGCGCCACGCGCTGACGGCCGCCGCGCAACTCGCCGACGACTGGATCGCCGCGCTGGCCGCCTTCCTCGACTGCGGGTTCGAGCCGCACGACGCGCTGGTGCTGGCGCTGGCCTGGCGCGACGGCGACGAGGCCGCCGCGGGCGATCCCTGGCCGGTCGATCCGGCCCGTTTTCCCTCGATCGCGGGCGCGCCGGCCGCGCCCGAGCCGGCCTTCGCGCCGTGCCCGGCGCGGCTCGGCCTGTACCCGGTGGTGCCGTCGGCGGACTGGGTCGAGCGCGTGCTCGACTACGGCGCGCGCACCGTGCAACTGCGCCTGAAGGGCGTGCCGGCCGGGCAACTGGCCGACGAGGTGGCGCGCGCGGTCGCGGCGGGGCGCCGCCATCCCGATGCGCGTGTATTCATCAACGATCACTGGCGGCTGGCGATCGAGGCGGGCGCCTATGGCGTCCACCTCGGGCAGGAGGACCTGCAGACGGCCGATCTGGGCGCGATCGCGGCGGCCGGGCTGCGCCTGGGCCTGTCCAGCCACGGCTACTACGAGATGCTGGTGGCGCTGCGCCTGCGCCCGAGCTACCTGGCGCTGGGCCCCGTCTACGCCACCACCACCAAGGCGGTCGCCGCGCCGCCCCAGGGGCTGGCGCGGATCGCCCGCTACGCGCGGCTGGCCGGGCGGCGCGTGCCGCTGGTGGCGATCGGCGGCGTCACCGCCGCCACGCTGCCGGCGGTGATCGCGACCGGCGTGGGCAGCGTCGCCGTGGTCAGCGCGGTGACGGCGGCGGCCGATCCGCGCGCGGCCGTCGCCTCGCTCGGCGCCTGCTTCGAGGCCTGAGCCGGCGGCGGCGCCGCCGCCTCGGATGGGCGGCGCCGATTGTCGCGATTTCCGTGACGCAGCGTTTCATGGCACGTCGTCGGCCGGCGCCGGAAGCGCCCGGTCGGACCTCCCGCCCGGCCGGCGCGAACCCCGTCGTACCGCGCCGCAGCATGCTCCGCGGGCTGCTCCGGCCCTTGTCGAGCGGGCCCGCCGGGGCGTCGCCCGGTTACATCGTGTAACGATTGGCGCGACGCCGAAATTGCCGCGCCGCACACGTGCGCGACAGCAATTCAAGGCAGGCCCTATAATTCGGCGTTCTGCGTAACAGGATTGTCAGCTCCGTGAGCTCTCCTTCCGAGTCCCTGCTGGAACTTCGCGACGTCGATTTCGGCTATGGCGGTGACCGGCTCGTCCTGTCGAATCTGAACCTGCGCTTCGGGCGCGGGCAGGTGGTGGCGGTGATGGGCGGGTCCGGCTGTGGCAAGACGACGGTGCTGCGACTGATCGGCGGCCTGGTGCGGGCCAGCCGCGGCCAGGTGCTGTTCGACGGCGCCGATGTCGGCGCGCAGTCGCGCGACGGCCTCTATGCGCTGCGCCGCAAGATGGGCATGCTGTTCCAGTTCGGCGCCCTCTTTACCGACATGTCGGTGTTCGACAATGTCGCCTTCGTGCTGCGCGAGCATACCGACCTGCCCGAGCCGCTGATCCGCGACCTGGTGCTGATGAAGCTCAACGCGGTCGGCCTGCGCGGCGCGCGCGACCTGATGCCCTCCGAGGTGTCGGGCGGCATGGCGCGCCGCATCGCGCTGGCGCGCGCGATCGCGCTCGATCCCCAGCTGATCATGTACGACGAGCCCTTCGCCGGGCTCGACCCGATCTCGCTGGGCATCACCGCGAACCTGATCCGCACGCTGAACCAGGCGCTCGGCGCGACCTCGATCCTGGTCACCCACGACGTGCCCGAATCGTTCGCGATCGCCGACTACGTCTACTTCCTCGGCAACGGCGGCGTGCTCGCCCAGGGCACGCCCGACGAGCTGCGGGCTTCGACCGAGCCGAGCGTGCGCCAGTTCATCGACGGCGTGCCCGACGGCCCGTTCCGGTTCCACTACACCAGCCCGCCGCTCGACGCGGACTTCGGCCTTGGCGGAGGGCGGCGATGATCAGTGCAATCGGTCGTTACGTGGTCGGTGGCCTCGAACGCACGGGTTATGCCTCGCGCCTGTTCGTGCGGCTGGTGCTCGAATGCTTCGCGCTGCTGCGCCGCCCGCGCCTGGTCACCAAGCAGATCCATTTCCTCGGCAATTACTCCTTCGTGATCATTGCCGTGTCGGGGCTGTTCGTCGGCTTCGTGCTGGGCCTGCAGGGCTACTACACGCTGAACCGCTACGGCGCCGAGCAGTCGCTCGGGCTGCTGGTGGCGCTCTCGCTGGTGCGCGAGCTCGGCCCGGTGGTCACCGCGCTGCTGTTCGCGGGCCGCGCCGGCACCTCGCTGACCGCCGAGATCGGCCTGATGAAGGCCGGCGAGCAGCTCACCGCGCTCGAGATGATGGCGGTGGACCCGATCAAGACGGTGGTCGCGCCGCGCATGTGGGCCGGCATCATCACCATGCCGCTCTTGTCCGCGATCTTCTGCGCGGTCGGCGTGCTCGGCGGCTATGTCGTCGGCGTGGTGCTGATCGGCGTCGATCCGGGCGCGTTCTGGTCGCAGATGCAGGGCGGCGTCGACGTCTGGTCGGATGTCGGCAACGGCGTGCTCAAGAGCGTGGTGTTCGGCTTCGCCGTCACCTTTACCGCGCTCTACCAGGGTTACGAGGCGAAGCCGACGCCCGAGGGCGTGTCGCGCGCGACCACCAAGACCGTCGTGTACGCCTCGCTCGCCGTACTCGGCCTCGATTTCCTGCTGACCGCGCTGATGTTCAGCTAGTCGGCCAATACAGAGATGACGATGAAAAAGACTGCTCTCGACTTCTGGGTCGGCCTGTTCGTGGTGCTGGGTTTCCTGGCGCTGCTGTTCCTCGCGCTGAAGGTGGGCAACATGAGCTCGCTGTCGTTCCAGCCGACCTATCCCGTCAAGATGAAGTTCGACAATATCGGCGGGCTCAAGCCGCGCGCGGCCGTCAAGAGCGCCGGCGTGGTGGTCGGCCGGGTCGGCTCGATCGGCTTCGACACCAATACCTACCAGGCGGTGGTGACCGTCGACCTGGACAAGCAATACCCGTTTCCGAAGGATTCCTCCGCGAAGATCCTGACCTCGGGCCTGCTCGGCGAGCAGTACATCGGGCTCGAGCCCGGCGGCGACACCGAGATGCTGAAGGCCGGCGACACGATCTCGATGACGCAGTCGGCGATCGTGCTGGAGAATCTGATCGGGCAGTTCCTGTACAGCAAGGCAGCGGATGCGGGCGGTGCGAAACCGGCCGCGGCATCGGGAGCCGGCGCGCACTAGGCGGCGCCATCATCCCCACGGCGAAACAAGAGAAAAGAGAAGAGGGAACACCATCATGCAGACCATGCGCCTCAGGAACACGGTTCTGGCCGTCGCGGCCGTTGCCGCGATGAGCGGTTGCGCCACCGTCCAGACGCCCACCAAGGGCGATCCGTTCGAGGGCTTCAACCGGACCATGTACAAGTTCAACGACACCGTCGATACCTACGCGCTCAAGCCCGTGGCCAAGGGCTACCAGTGGGCGGTGCCGCAGCCGGTGCGCGACAGCGTGACGAACTTCTTCTCGAACATCGGCGACGTCTACATCGCCGCCAACAACCTCGTGCAGCTGCGCATCGCCGACGGCGTGGGCGACATCATGCGCGTGGTGATCAACACGGTGTTCGGCGTGGGCGGCCTGTTCGACGTCGCGACCGTCGCCAAGCTGCCCAAGCACACGGCAGACTTCGGCCTGACCATGGGTCACTACGGCGTGCCATCGGGCCCCTACGTGGTGCTGCCCTTCCTCGGACCGAGCACGGTGCGCGACACGGCGGGCCTGGCGGTCGACTATGCCGGCAATCCGCTCACCTACGTGAGCCCGGACGCGCTGAGCTGGAGCCTGTTCGGCGTGAACCTGATCAATACGCGCGCCAACCTGCTCGGCGCCGGCGACGTGCTCGACGCGGCCGCGATCGACAAGTATTCCTTCGTGCGCAACGCCTACCTGCAGCGCCGCCAATCGCTGATCGCCGCCTCGGGCGGCCCCGGCGGACGCAAGGCGGCGGCCAGCGTGCCCGACTACAGCAGCGACGCGCTGCCGAAGTACGACGTGCCCGAGGACGGCTCGGCGCCGGCAGCGGGCGCGGCCGGTGCCGCGGTGTCGGGCGCCGGCGCGGCGCCTGCCGCCCCGGCTTCGGGCGCGGATGCCGCCTCGTCCGCCGCCGTTCCGGATCCGGCCAGCGCGACCCACGTGCCGGCCCAGAACGTCGTGCCGCCCTCGCCGAACGGCCTGCACTGGCCCAGCCTGCGGCTGCGCTGATCCGGCCCCGGTTCGTTACAGCCGGAAACGTTTGTGACGGCGACGGATGCAACTTGCACCCCGTCGTCGGTTCAAAATGACGCACCGACTCACTCTGCAGGACATCGCCATGAAAAAACTGTTTCTGATCCCCGTCGCCGCCGCTTTCTTCTCGTTCGGCAGCGCGGCCCAAGCGCAGGTCGACCAGTCGAACCCGCAGGCGCTGATCAAGACCGCCACCGAGCAGGTGCTCAACGAAGTGCGCACGCAGTCGATCAAGCCGAACGACATCGGCCGCGTGACCGATATCGTCAATCGCGACATCCTCCCGTACGTCGATTTCCGCCGCACCACGCAGATCGTGATGGGCCGCAACTGGCGCGCCGCCACGCCCGACCAGCAGCAGCAGGTGATCGAGCAGTTCAAGATGCTGCTGATCCGCACCTACGCCGGCGCGCTGGCCCAGCTCAAGCCGGATCAGCAGATCCAGTACCCGCCGTTCCGCGCCGACCCGGGCGCCACCGACGTGGTGGTGCGCACGCTGGCGCAGACCAACGGCCAGCCGGCCCAGATCGACTATCGCCTGTACAAGTCGCCGCAAGGCTGGCGCGTGTATGACCTGAACGTGCTCGGCGCCTGGCTGATCCAGACCTACCAGCAGCAGTTCAACGAGAAGATCCAGCAAAGCGGCGTGGACGGCCTGATCAAGTTCCTGACCGAGCGCAACCAGCAACTGGCCGGCGGCAAGGCATCGTGAGCCAGTTCGCGACCGGCGCCACCCTGACCCACGCCAGCGCGAAGGCCGCGCTCGACGAGGGCCTCGGCCGGATCGCCGCCGGCGCGAACGCGGTCGACTGCGCGGCGCTCGCGCAGTTCGACTCGGCCGCGCTGGCGGTGCTGCTCGCCTGGCAGCGCGCCGCCCAGGCGCGCGGCGCGCGGCTCGACATCCTCAACCTGCCGGACAAGCTCGCCAGCCTGGCGCGCGCCTACGGCATCGACACCCTCCTCGCCGAGCGACATTGACGCTCGCCTGAGAATCGCACCCGGGCCGGCCCGCGCCGACCCGCGCCTGCGATGCCCCCTCCCGATGCGGGTTTGCCGCCTCGGACCGCCCCGCCGGTTTGCCCTATAATCAACCGTTTTGCGGGGCGTCCAATCGGCCCCCATTTTCCCCATTCGTTTCCAACGACCAGAATCCGGCGTCCCGGCGCTCAGGTGCCGCGCTCAGTCATGTCAGCCATAGAAATCCGCAACGTCAAGAAGCGCTATGCCTCGCTTCAGGCGCTCAAGGGCGTCAGCCTGTCCGTCGAGGAGGGCGAGTTCTTCGGCCTGCTCGGGCCGAACGGCGCCGGCAAGACCACGCTCATCAGCATCCTCGCCGGGCTCGCCCGCGCCGACGAAGGCAGCATCTCGGTGCGCGGCCACGACGTGGTGAACGACTTCCGCGGCGCGCGGCGCGCGCTCGGGGTGGTGCCGCAGGAACTGGTGTTCGATCCGTTCTTCTCGGTGCGCGAGACGCTGCGCATCCAGTCCGGCTATTTCGGCCTGCGCCGCAACGACGATTGGATCGACGAGGTGATGGCCAATCTCGACCTGACCGAGAAGGCCGACGCCAACATGCGCGCGCTGTCGGGCGGCATGAAGCGCCGCGTGCTGGTCGCGCAGGCGCTGGTGCACCGCCCGCCGGTGATCGTGCTCGACGAGCCGACCGCGGGCGTGGACGTCGAACTGCGCCAGACGCTCTGGAAGTTCATCTCGCGCCTGAACCGCGAAGGCCACACCATCGTGCTGACCACCCACTATCTCGAGGAAGCCGAGTCGCTCTGCGATCGCATCGCGATGCTGCGACGCGGCGAGGTGGTGGCGCTCGATCGCACCGACGCGCTGCTGCGCCGCTTCGCCGGGCTGCAGCTCTACCTGCGCCTGTCGCAGGGCGAGCTGCCCGCCGAGCTGCGCACGCTGGCCAGCGAGCCGGCACCGACCGGCGCGCGCGAGCACCTGCTGCGCCTCACCAACTACGACGAGGTGGAGCGCATCCTGTCGGCCTGCCGCGCGGCGGGCTGTGCATTCGACGAGATCGAGGTGCGCAAGGCCGACCTCGAGGACGTGTTCGTCCAGGTGATGAACGGGGCAGACGTGATCGAGGGTCTGGCATGAGCGGTTTTCGCACGCTGTTCTACAAGGAACTCCTGCGGTTCTGGAAGGTGTCGTTCCAGACCGTGCTCGCGCCGGTGGTGACCGCGCTGCTGTACCTGACGATCTTCGGCCACGCGCTGTCGGGCCGCGTCAACGTCTATCCCGGCGTGGAGTACGTGAGCTTCCTGGTACCGGGCCTGGTGATGATGAGCGTGCTGCAGAACGCCTTCGCCAACAGCTCCTCCTCGCTGATCCAGTCGAAGATCACCGGCAACCTGGTGTTCATGCTGCTGCCGCCGCTGTCCTACGCCGAGATCTTCTCGGCCTACGTGCTGGCCGCCGTGGTGCGCGGGCTGGCGGTCGGGCTGGGGGTGTTCGTGGTGACCATCTGGTTCATCCCGGTCGGTTTCGCCGCGCCGCTGTTCATCCTGCTGTTCGCGCTGTTCGGCTCGGCCATCCTCGGCACGCTCGGCCTGATCGCCGGGATCCTGGCCGAGAAATTCGACCAGCTCGCCGCCTTCCAGAACTTCCTGATCATGCCGCTGACCTTCCTGTCCGGCGTGTTCTATTCGACCCACTCGCTGCCGCCCGTGTGGCGCGAGGTGTCGCGCCTGAATCCCTTTTTCTACATGATCGACGGGTTCCGCTACGGCTTCTTCGGTGTCTCCGACATCGATCCGCTGCGGAGCCTCGCTATCGTCGCCGGTTTCTTCGTGCTGCTCGCGCTGGTCGCGATGCGGCTCCTGGCCACCGGCTACAAGCTGCGTCACTGATATCGACTGGAGCCTTTTTCATGTTGCCGACTCCCGAGCAGGTCAAGCAATACATCGCGGGCGGTCTCGCCTGCACGCATCTGGAAGTCGAAGGCGACGGCCAGCATTTCTTCGCGACCATCGTGTCGGCCGAATTCGAGGGCAAGCGGCCGATCCAGCGCCATCAGCTGGTCTACGCGGCGCTCGGCGACCGCATGAAGCAGGAAATCCACGCGCTCAGCATGAAGACGCTGACGCCCGCCGAATGGCAGAACGCATAAAGAACGGACGAACTTCGTGCAAGTTTCAGTAAAAGAACGCGATGCGGTCCAGAGCGTCGCGACGAGCCCGGCTGTCGACCCGGCCGCCGGCCGGGTTGCGCACGGGCAGGGGGAGCGGCTGATATTGACGGGCGGGCGCCGCCTGGCCGGCGAGATCCAGGTGTCGGGCGCGAAGAACGCGGCCCTGCCGATCCTCTGCGCCAGCCTCCTGAGCGCCGAACCGTTGAGGCTCGACAACGTGCCCGACCTGCAGGACGTGCGCACCATGCTGGCCCTGCTGGGCGGGATGGGCGTGACGAGCGAGGTGGACGGCGCGCGCGTGGTGCTCGACGCGGCGAACGTGGGCGAGCCGGTCGCGCCCTACGAGCTGGTCAAGACCATGCGCGCCTCGATCCTGGTGCTGGGCCCGCTGGTGGCGCGCTTCGGCTACGCCAAGGTGTCGCTGCCGGGCGGCTGCGCGATCGGCGCGCGCCCGGTCGACCAGCACATCAAGGGCCTGCAGGCGATGGGCGCCGAGATCAGCATCGAGCACGGCTACATCGAGGCCCGCGCCACGCGCCTGAAGGGCGCGCGCATCGTCACCGACATGATCACCGTGACGGGCACCGAGAACCTGCTGATGGCCGCGGTGCTCGCCGATGGCGAGACCATCCTCGAGAACGCCGCGCGCGAGCCCGAGGTGACGGATCTGGCCAACCTGCTGGTGAAGATGGGCGCGCGGATCGACGGGATCGGCACCGACCGGCTGGTGATCCAGGGCGTCGAGCGCCTGCACGGCGCGAGCCACGCGGTGGTGCCCGACCGCATCGAGGCCGGCACCTTCCTGTGCGCGGTGGCGGCCGCGGGCGGCGACGTCACGCTGCGCGGCATGCGCGCCAACCTGCTCGACGCGGTGCTCGGCAAGCTGCGCAAGACCGGCGCCGTGCTCGAGGAGCAGGCCGACACGCTGCGCGTGAGGATGGACCGGCGGCCCGCCGCGGTGGCGATCCGCACCTCGGAATACCCGGCCTTCCCGACCGACATGCAGGCGCAGTTCATGACCCTGAACGCGGTGGCCGAGGGCAGCGCGCACGTGGTCGAGACCATCTTCGAGAACCGCTTCATGCACGTGCAGGAGCTCAACCGGCTCGGCGCGGACATCGTGGTGGACGGCAATACCGCGCTGGTCACCGGCGTGGCGCGGCTGTCGGGCGCCGCGGTGATGGCCACCGACCTGCGCGCCTCGGCCAGCCTCGTGATCGCGGGCCTGTGCGCCGACGGCGAGACCGTCATCGACCGTATTTACCATCTCGATCGCGGCTATGATCGGATGGAAGCCAAGCTGAACGCCGTAGGCGCCGACGTGCGCCGTCTCACCGGGAGTCCCGCATGACCGCACCCCTGACCCTCGCGCTCTCCAAAGGGCGTATCTTCGAGGAAACCGTGCCGCTGCTGGCGGCCGCGGGCATCCAGGTCGCCGAGGATCCGGAATCGTCGCGCAAGCTGATCCTGCCGACCAACGACCCGAACGTGCGCGTGATCATCGTGCGCGCCACCGACGTGCCCACCTATGTCGAATACGGCGCGGCCGATTTCGGCGTGGCCGGCAAGGACGTGCTGATCGAGCACGGCGGCGGCGGGCTCTACCAGCCGATCGACCTGGGCATCGCGCGCTGCCGGATGTCGGTGGCGGTGCAGGACGGCTTCGACTACGCCAACGCGGTGCGCCAGGGCGCGCGGCTGCGGGTGGCCACCAAGTACGTGGCCACCGCGCGCGAGCACTTCGCCGCCAAGGGCGTGCACGTCGACCTGATCAAGCTGTACGGCTCGATGGAGCTGGCGCCGCTGGTCGGCCTGGCCGACGCGATCGTCGACCTGGTCAGCTCGGGCAATACGCTCAAGGCGAACCATCTGGTCGAGGTGGAGGAGATCATGCCGATCTCCTCGCGCCTCGTCGTGAACCAGGCCGCGCTGAAGTTGAAGCGCGCCGCGCTCAAGCCGATCCTCGACGCGTTCGAACGCGCGTCGAAGCAGGGCGGGGCCTGACCGCCCCGAGGCCCCGGCGCATCACCGGAACGGAAGCATCATGTCTATCAAGATTCGCAAACTCGATTCCAGCCGCGAAGGGTTCGCGGCCGACCTGCGTGCGGTGCTCGCGTTCGAGGCGAGCGAGGACGACGCGATCGAGCGCTCGGTCGCGGCCATCCTGGCCGACGTGAAGGCGCGCGGCGACGCGGCCGTGCTCGACTACACGAACCGCTTCGACCGCCTGCAGGCCGCCAGCGTGGCCGCGCTGGAGCTGCGCCAGGACGCGCTGGAAGCCGCGCTGGACGGGCTCGAGCCCAAGCGCCGCGCGGCGCTGGAGGCGGCCGCCGCGCGCGTGCGCGGCTACCACGAGAAGCAGAAGCTCGAGTGCGGCAGCCATAGCTGGCAGTACACCGAATCGGATGGCACGGTGCTGGGCCAGAAGGTCACGCCGCTCGACCGCGTCGGCCTCTACGTGCCGGGCGGCAAGGCCGCCTATCCCTCCTCGGTGCTGATGAACGCGATTCCGGCGCGGGTCGCCGGGGTCGGCGAGATCGTGATGGTGGTGCCCACCCCCGACGGCGTGAGCAACGAGCTGGTGCTGGCCGCGGCCTACCTTGGCGGCGTCGATCGCGTGTTCACCATTGGCGGCGCGCAGGCGGTGGCCGCGCTCGCCTACGGCACCGAAACCGTGCCGGCGGTCGACAAGATCTGCGGCCCGGGCAACGCCTATGTGGCCTCGGCCAAGCGCCGCGTGTTCGGCACGGTCGGCATCGACATGATCGCCGGGCCCTCCGAGATCCTGGTGATCTGCGACGGCACCACCGATCCGCACTGGGTGGCGATGGACCTGTTCTCGCAGGCCGAGCACGACGAGCTCGCGCAGTCGATCCTGCTGTGCCCCGACGCGGCCTTCATCGAGCGCGTCGAGAAGGCGATCGACGAGCTGCTGCCGAGCATGCCGCGCGAGGCCGTGATCCGCGCCTCGCTGGAAGGGCGCGGCGCGCTGGTCAAGGTGCGCGACATGGCCGAGGCCTGCCGGATCGCCAACGACATCGCGCCCGAGCACCTGGAGATCTCCGCGCTCGAGCCGCAGCAATGGGGCAAGCAGATCCGCCACGCCGGCGCGATCTTCCTCGGCCGCTACACCAGCGAGAGCCTGGGCGACTACTGCGCGGGCCCCAACCACGTGCTGCCGACCTCGCGCACCGCGCGCTTCTCCTCGCCGCTGGGCGTCTACGACTTCATCAAGCGCTCCAGCGTGATCGAGGTCAGCGCCGAGGGCGCGCAGACGCTCGGCGAGATCGCCTCCGAGCTGGCCTACGGCGAAGGCCTGCAGGCGCATGCACGCAGCGCCGAGTACCGGATGCGCCACCACGGCCACCACTGACTACGCTCGCGCCGGTGTAGCCGGCGCGAGCGTGGCGCGCCAGGAGACGGCTCGCGCCAAAGCCTCGCCACCCCACGCGACGAGACCCGCAGTACCCCACAGGCGGCCTGCCTCGACCGGCCGCGGCAAGGAACGGCGCCAAGCACGCCGTGCACACCATGACGACGCCTCAAGACATCATCCGTCCCGACGTGCTCGCGATGACGGGCTACCCGGTGCCGGACGCGACCGGCTTCGTGAAGCTCGACGCGATGGAGAACCCGTATCCGCTGCCCGCGCCGCTGGCCGCCGGGCTAGGCGAACGGCTCGCGCAGGTCGCGCTGAACCGCTATCCGCCGCCGCGCCCGCTCGCGTTGATCGACAAGCTGCGCGCGGCGATGGGGATTCCGGCCGAGCTCGAGGTGATGCTCGGCAACGGTTCGGACGAACTGATCAGCATCCTCTGCATCGCCTGCGCCAGGCCCGGCGCGAGCGTGCTGATGCCGGTGCCGGGTTTCGTGATGGTCGAGCAGTACGCGCGCTTCGCCGGGCTCGATTTCGTCGGCGTGCCGCTGCGCGAGGATATGTCCCTCGATATCGAGGCGATGCTCGCGGCGATCGCCGAGCACCGCCCGGCGCTGATCCACCTGGCCTACCCGAACAATCCCACCGGCACGCTCTATGGCGACGAGGACGTCGCCCGCATCATCGCGGCGGCCGGCACCAGCCTGGTGGTGATCGACGAGGCCTACCAGCCCTTCGCCGAGCGCAGCTGGCTCGCGCGCGTGCCCGAGTTCGACAACGTGGTGGTGATGCGCACGGTCTCGAAGATGGGCCTGGCCGGCGTGAGGCTCGGCTATCTGGCCGGCGCACCGGCCTGGCTGGCCGAATTCGACAAGGTGCGCCCGCCCTACAACGTCAACGTGCTGACCCAGGCGGCGGTCGACTACCTGCTCGACCACCTCGACGTGCTCGACGCGCAGGCCGCCGAGCTGCGCGCCGAGCGCGGGCGGCTGGCGCAGGCGTTGGCCGCGTTGCCGGGCGCCACGGTGTTCCCGAGCGCCGGCAATTTCCTGCTGGTGCGCGTGCCCGACGCCAGCGCGCTGTTCGAGTCGTTATTGACCGAGCGGGTATTGATCAAAAACGTGAGTAAAATGCACCCATTGCTCGCGAATTGCGTGCGTTTGACCGTCGGTTCTCCTGACGAGAACGACCTGCTGCTGGCCGCCTTGCGGCGGGTGCTGCACTGAACCGGGCCGGCGCGCCCGGCATCGTTCGGTTGGCGCCGGCACCATCTCGCCCCCTTTACCTCAGCCATTTCAAGGAATCACCATGCGTGTGGCGGAAGTCGTTCGCAATACCAGCGAAACGCAGATCCGTGTGAAGATCAATCTCGACGGCACGGGCCAGCAGAAGCTGGCCACCGGCGTGCCGTTCCTCGACCATATGCTCGACCAGATCGCGCGCCATGGTCTCATCGATCTCGACATCGAAGCGCATGGAGACACCCATATCGACGACCACCACACGGTGGAGGACGTTGGCATCACGCTCGGCCAGGCGGTCGCGAAGGCGATCGGCGAGCGCAAGGGAATCCGCCGCTACGGCCATTCCTACGTGCCGCTCGACGAGGCGCTGTCGCGCGTGGTGATCGACTTCTCGGGCCGTCCCGGCCTGGAATTCCACGTGCCGTTCACGCGCGCGCGGATCGGCACCTTCGACGTGGACCTGTCGATCGAGTTCTTCCGCGGCTTCGTGAACCATGCCGGCGTCACGCTGCACATCGACAATCTGCGCGGCATCAACGCGCATCATCAGCTCGAGACCGTGTTCAAGGCCTTCGGCCGCGCGCTGCGCATGGCGGTCGAGCTCGACGAGCGCGCCGCCGGCCAGATCCCGTCGACCAAGGGCAGCCTCTGATCGAATGCGCGCCCGGCGGACCGCCAGACGGTCTCGCCGGGCTTTCGATTCGCCCGTTCGCCATGCGGCCCGTCCATGGACCTGCTCAAATCGTTCATCTCGCTGCTCGCGCTGATCAACCCGCTCGGCGCGGTGCCGTTCTTCCTGAGCCTGACGGCCTCGCAGGGCGACGAGGAGCGGCGCCGCACGGTGCGCATCGCGGCGGTCTCGGTGTTCTTCGTGATCGTCGTGACGACCCTGCTGGGCCAGCAGATCATCCGCTTCTTCGGGATCTCGGTGGGCTCGCTGGAGGTGGGCGGCGGCATCATCATGCTGCTGATGGCGATCAACATGCTCAACGCGCAGATGGGCAACGCGCGCTCCACGCCCGAGGAGCGCGACGAGGCCGAGTCGAAGAACAGCGTGGCGGTGGTGCCGCTCGCGATTCCGCTCTTGACCGGCCCCGGCTCGATCAGCACGGTGATCGTCTACTCGGCCAATGCCGCGCACTGGTACGACCGGCTGGGCCTGATCGCGATCGGCGCGGTGATCGCGGGCCTCTGTTTCGTCGCGATGCGGCTGGCCGAGCCGATCGCGCACTGGATCGGCCGCACCGGCATTAATATTGCGACGCGGCTGATGGGATTGATGTTGTCGGCGCTGGCGGTGGAGTTCATCGTCGACGGACTGAAGGCGTTACTGCCTGCACTGAAATGAAAACTTCGATTGCGATTGTGGATTATGGAATGGGCAACCTGCGTTCGGTGGCCCAGGCGCTGAGGAAGGCGGGGCCGGAAGCCGAGGTGGCGATCGTCGATCGCCCCGAGCAGATCCGCGCGGCCGACCGCGTGGTGCTGCCGGGCCAGGGCGCGATGCCCGACTGCATGCGCTGCCTGGGCGAATCGGGGCTGCAGGAGGCGGTGATCGAAGCCTCGCGCAGCAAGCCGCTGCTGGGCGTGTGCGTGGGCGAGCAGATGCTGTTCGACTGGAGCGCCGAGGGCGACACGCCGGGCCTGGGCCTGCTGCCGGGCAAGGTGCTGCGCTTCGACCTGGAAGGCCGGCTGCAGGACGACGGCTCGCGCTACAAGGTGCCCCAGATGGGCTGGAACCGCGTGCGCCAGACCCTGGCCCACCCGTTGTGGGACGGCGTGCCCGACGAGGCCTTCTTCTACTTCGTGCACAGCTACTACGTGGAGCCCGCCGATCGTGCCCACGCGGCCGGCGAAACCCCTTACGGCGAACCCTTCGTGTCGGCGGTGGCGCGCGACAATATCTTCGCGACCCAATTTCACCCGGAGAAAAGCGCCGAGGTCGGGCTGCGGCTGTACCGCAATTTCGTGCACTGGCAGCCCTGAGCGTCGCGCGGCCGCCACGCCGGATGGGCCCAGAATGCCCGTGCTGCGGGGCTCGCGCGTCAAAACCCTGAAAGACTTGTACTAAACTAGCAAACGGCGCGGTGCCGGTTCGGCCGGCAACGACGCGTCCCCCCTCCTTTTTCCAGACGACTTCCGATAGCTATGCTGCTGATTCCGGCCATCGATCTTAAAGACGGTCAATGTGTGCGCCTCAAACAGGGCGATATGGACCAGGCGACGATTTTCTCCGAGGACCCGGCGGCGATGGCTCGCAAATGGGTCGATCTCGGCGCGCGGCGCCTCCATCTGGTCGACCTGAACGGCGCGTTCGCGGGCAAGCCGAAGAACCTCGAGGCGATCGAGGCGATCCTCGAGGAGGTCGGCGACGAGATCCCGGTGCAACTGGGCGGCGGCATCCGCAGCCTGGAGACCATCGAGAAGTACCTCGACGCGGGCCTGTCCTACGTGATCATCGGCACCGCCGCCGTGAAGGACCCGGGCTTCCTGCAGGATGCCTGCACCGCCTTCGCCGGCAGCATCATCGTCGGCCTCGACGCGAAGGACGGCAAGGTCGCCACCGACGGCTGGAGCAAGCTGACCGGTCACGAGGTGATCGACCTGGCCCGCAAGTTCGAGGACTACGGCGTCGAATCGATCGTCTATACCGACATCGGCCGCGACGGCATGCTCCAGGGCATCAACATCGAGGCGACCGTCAAGCTCGCGCAGGCGGTCGGCATTCCGGTGATCGCCAGCGGCGGCTTGTCGAACCTCAACGACATCGAGCAGCTCTGCGAGGTGGAAGGCGAGGGGATCGAGGGCGTGATCTGCGGCCGCGCGATCTACTCCGGCGATCTCGACTTTTCGGTCGCGCAACGGCGCGCCGACGAACTGAACGGCGAACTCGACGACGCCTGATCCGCTCGCGGCGGATCACCGCCTGCGTCTTCGCCCGAGCCGCCCGCCGACGCGGGCGGCCTTACCTGCGGCACTTGTGCAAGATCATGGCTCTAGCTAAACGCATCATCCCCTGTCTCGACGTGACCGCCGGGCGCGTCGTGAAGGGCGTCAATTTCGTCGAACTGCGCGACGCGGGCGACCCCGTCGAAATCGCGCGGCGCTACGACGACCAGGGCGCCGACGAACTCACCTTCCTCGACATCACCGCCACCTCCGACCAGCGCGACCTGATCCTGCCGATCATCGAGGCGGTCGCCTCGCAGGTCTTCATCCCGCTGACGGTGGGCGGCGGCGTGCGCGCTGTCGAGGACGTGCGGCGCCTGCTCAACGCCGGCGCCGACAAGGTCAGCATGAACTCCTCGGCGGTCGCCAACCCGCAACTGGTGGCCGACGCGGCCGGCAAGTACGGCTCGCAGTGCATCGTGGTGGCGATCGACGCCAAGCGCGTGTCGGGCGAGGGCGAGGCGCCGCGCTGGGAAGTCTTCACCCACGGCGGGCGCAAGGGCACCGGGCTCGACGCGATCGAATGGGCCCGCAAGATGGCCGAGCTCGGCGCGGGCGAGATCCTGCTGACCAGCATGGATCGCGACGGCACCAAGTCCGGCTTCGACCTGGCGCTCACGCGCGGCGTGTCCGACGCGGTGCCGGTGCCGGTGATCGCCTCGGGCGGCGTCGGCTCGCTGCAGCACCTGGCCGACGGCATCGTCGATGGCCGCGCCGACGCGGTGCTGGCCGCCAGCATCTTCCACTACGGCGAACACACGGTCGGCGAGGCGAAGCGCTTCATGGCCGGTCGCGGCATTCCGGTGAGGCTCTGATGACCACGCAAAGCACCCAGGCGGCGCCGCAGCCGGCCTGGCTCGACAAGGTCCGCTGGGACGATGACGGCCTGGTGCCGGTGATCGCGCAGGAGCTCGGCAGCAACGACGTGCTGATGTTCGCCTGGATGAATCGCGAGGCCCTGAGCAAGACTGTCGAAACCGGCCGGGCCGTCTATTATTCGCGTTCGCGTCGGCGTCTGTGGTTCAAGGGCGAGGAATCGGGGCATGTGCAGCATGTGCACGAGGTCCGGCTCGATTGCGACGAGGACGTCGTGCTGCTCAAGATCGAGCAGGTATCGGGCATCGCCTGCCATACCGGCCGGCATTCCTGCTTTTTCCAGAAATTCGAGGGCACCGTGGAAGGCGGCGACTGGGTCGCGGTCGAGCCGGTGCTGAAAGATCCCGAGCACATCTACAAATGACGCAGACCACCCACGACACCCTGCTGCGCCTGGCGGCCGTGATCGACAGCCGCAAGGGCGGCGATCCCGAGCAGTCCTACGTGTCGCGCCTGTTCCACAAGGGCGACGACGCGGTGCTCAAGAAGATCGGCGAGGAAGCCACCGAGGTGGTGCTGGCCGCCAAGGACGTGCGCCAGGGCGGCGCGCCCACGGCGCTGGTCGGCGAAGTGGCCGATCTCTGGTTCCATTGCCTGGTGATGCTGTCGCATTACGACCTGAGCCCGGCCGACGTGCTGGCCGAGCTCGAACGCCGCGAGGGCCTGTCGGGCCTCGAGGAGAAGGCGCTGCGCAAGCGCCGCGAGCGCGAGGAAGGCGACGGTTGAGCGCTCGCGCGCCCTGTGTCGGTCATGTCATCAAACGGAGGTAGCATCATGGACGAACCTTCGATCCAGCCCGGTGGCGCAGCGGTTCCGGCCAATTATCCGGGCGGCGGCCTGTCGAGCGAACGCGAGCAGTCGCTGCGTACGCTCACCCACGTGTTGTACGGTTTGTACGCGATCCACTGGCTGACGGGCGGCATCACCGGGCTGATCGCGATCATCATCAACTACGTGAAGCGCCCGGACGTGGTCGGCACCCGCTACCAGGCGCATTTCGAGTGGCAGATCCGCACTTTCTGGCGCGCGCTGATCCTCTACCTGATCGGCTTCGCGCTGATCTTCGTGGTGGTCGGATTTTTCATCCTGGGCGTGGTCTGGGTCTGGACGCTGTACCGTATCATCAAGGGCTGGCTGTACCTGAACGACAACAAGCCGCTCGATCCGCAGGCATGGTTCTGAGGGCGGGCGGCGCGCCGGGAGCAAGATGAGTCACGATCCGAACTGCCTGTTCTGCAGGATCGCCTCGGGCGAGATCCCGAGCCGCAAGGTGCACGAGGACGAGGAGTTCGTCGCGTTCCGCGACATCAACCCGGCGGCCGAGACGCACGTGCTGGTGATCCCGCGCCGGCACCTGCCGACGCTGTCCTCGGCGGGCGCGGAAGACGCGCCGCTGCTTGGTAGAATGCTGGTCCTCGTCGCGCGCCTGGCCGAACAGCTCGGTTGCGCATACACGGGTGGCGAAACGGGATTTCGGACCGTGCTGAACACGGGCCCGGGCGGCGGGCAGGAGGTCTACCACCTGCACGCGCACCTGCTTGCCGGGCCGCGCCCGTGGAAGCGGATGGGTTGAACGGGGTGGGCGGCATGCGTCGCATGTCGCCGTGCCGCGCAAGGGAAACGTAACGGATGCCGGCGCCGCCGGCAGTTAGCGCCGCCGCGGCGGCGAGGTTGAGGAGAGTGGCATCATGGGCGGATTGAGTATTTGGCACTGGCTGATCGTTTTGGTGATCGTCGTGATGGTGTTTGGCACCAAGAAGCTGCGCAATCTCGGCAGCGACCTCGGCGGCGCGGTCAAGGGTTTCAAGGACGGCATGAAGCAGGAAGACGAAACGCCGGCCGACGCGCAGCAGCAACTGCCGCGCACGGGCTCGGTGAGCGTCGACGCGAAGGAAGCGACGCGTTCCTCCGATTCGAACAAGGCGTGATCGCCTCGCGCTGACAGGACGCCGCGATGCTCGATCTCGGTCTTTCCAAGATGGCGCTGATCGGCGTCGTCGCGCTGGTGGTGCTCGGTCCCGAGCGCCTGCCGCGCGTGGCCCGCACCGCCGGCGCGCTGTTCGGGCGCGCCCAGCGCTATATCAACGACGTGAAGGCGGAGGTGTCGCGCGAGATCGAACTCGATGCGCTGCGCACCATGAAGACCGACTTCGAGAGCGCGGCGCGCAATGTCGAGACCACCATCCACGACAATCTGCGCCAGCACGAAACCGAGCTCAACGATGCCTGGAGCTCGGCCGTCTCGGGTGAATCGGGCGCCTCGGCGGGGCCCGTGTCGGTCGGGGCCGGCTCGTCCTACGATCCCTACGACAGCTCCACCCACGCCTGGCAGGGCAGCCCGATCAGCGCCACCTTCACGCCCAAGCGCCGCAACTGGCGCATCAAGCAGAGCGCCACGCCCACCTGGTACAAGCGCGCCACCACGCGCCGCACGCACGTGCAGTCGGGGGCCGCGCGCGTGGCGCGCCACCAGCCGGCCAGCCTGCGCCGGCCCACCCGTTTCTTCTGACCGCGCACGATGATCGCGCGCGCCCATCACATCCATCGAGGGCCGGTGTGAGCGACCCCCAGCACAACCCGGAAGAAGCCCGGGAAGAAACCTTCATCTCCCATCTCGTCGAACTGCGTACCCGCCTGGTGCGGGCCGGCGCGGCCGTGCTCGTGGTGTTCGTCGGGCTGGTGTACTGGGCGCCCGACATCTTCCGGCTGCTGGCGCGGCCGCTGATGCAGAACCTGCCCAAGGACGGCAAGATGATCGTCACCGACGTGACCGGGTCGTTCTTCGTGCCGATGAAGGTCACGATGCTGGTGGCGCTGGTGATCGCGCTGCCCATCGTGCTCTACCAGATCTGGGCCTTCGTGGCCCCGGGCCTCTATCAGCACGAGAAGCGGCTGGTGATGCCGCTGGTGAGCAGCAGCTACTTCCTGTTCCTGTGCGGCATGGCCTTCGCCTACTTCGTGGTGTTCCCGACCATCTTTCGCGTGATGGCGCACTACAACGCCCCGCTCGGCGCCGAGATGTCCACCGACATCAACAACTACGTGAGCTTCGTGCTGGGAATGTTCCTCGCCTTCGGGGTCACCTTCGAGGTGCCGGTGGTGGTGGTGCTGCTGGTGCGCATGGGCGTGCTGCCGCTCAAGAAGCTCAAGGAGATCCGGCCCTACGTGATCGTCGGCGCCTTCGTGGTGTCGGCCGTGGTGACGCCCCCCGACGTGTTCTCGCAGTTGATGCTGGCCCTGCCGCTGGTGGTGCTCTACGAGATCGGCCTGCTGGCGGCGCGGATCTTCGTCGGCAACAAGCCGGCCGCCGACGAGGAGTCGCAGGCAGCGGGCTGAGCTGGCGAGGTTCTCGCCGCGGCCCGTTCAGGGCAATGAAAAAAGGACAGCCGAGGGGCTGTCCTTTTTGCTTGATGCGGGCCGCTCCGACGAGGAGGCTGCCGGGCTCGCTCGCCCATTGCCGGGTCGCCTTGGCGACCGCGGTTCCGGGCCGCTTATTCGGCGTCGTCGTTGTTCTGGTCGTCGAGCGCCTGCTTGGGCGGCGGCGGGCGCTTGCCGATCACCACCGTCACCGTGAACGTGCGCGTCTTGCGCACCACCTCGACCTGGGTCGGCGTGCCCGGCTTGATCTGCGCGACCACGTTGAGCAGGCGCGTGGTGTCGGTGATCGGCTCGTTGTTGACCGTGGTCAGGATATCGCCGGGCTTGATGCCGGCCTTGTCCGCCGGGCCGCCCTGCAGCACGCCGGCGACGATCGCGCCGCTCTTCTGCTGCAGCCCGAAGGAGTCGGCGATCTCGGGCGTGAGGTCCTGCGGCTCGACGCCGATCCAGCCGCGCGTGACGGCGCCGGTGGTGATGATGCTCTCCAGCACGGTGCGCGCGGTCGACACGGGGATCGCGAAGCCGATCCCGAGCGAGCCGCCCGAGCGCGAGTAGATCGCCGTATTGATGCCGAGCAGGTTGCCGCTCACGTCGACCAGGGCGCCGCCCGAGTTGCCGGGATTGATCGGCGCGTCGGTCTGGATGAAGTTCTCGAAGGTATTGATGCCGAGGTGGTTGCGGCCGAGCGCGCTGATGATGCCCATCGTCACGGTCTGGCCGACCCCGAACGGGTTGCCGATCGCCAGCACCACGTCGCCGACGCGCGCCTGGTCCGAACGGCCCAGGGTGATGGTCGGCAGGTTGGTCATGTTGATCTTGAGCACGGCCAGGTCGGTTTCGGGATCGTTGCCGATCACCTTGGCCGTCGAGGTGCGGCCGTCGGCCAGCGCGACCTCGATCTGGTCGGCGCCGTCCACCACGTGCTGGTTCGTTAGAATGTAACCTTCCGGGCTCACGATGACGCCCGAACCGAGATTCGAGGCGGGCTCCTCCTGCTGCCGGCGCGGATTGCGGTCACCGAAGAAGTAGCGGAACAGCGGGTCCTTGGCGCGCGGATCGGGCGGCAGCGAGCCGTCCTTGCTCGAGAACACGTTGACCACGGCCGGCATGGCCTTTTGCGCGGCATCCGCATACGAGGCCTGCGCGGGCGCGCCGCCAACGCCGGGCGCCACCTCGCGCAGCGCGACGATCGGCGCCGCCAGCTGCTTGCCGAGTTGCCCCTGTCGCTGTAGCCACTGCGGCTTGAGGGTCGCGACGATGAACATCAGCGCGAGCAGTACCGTCACAGCCTGTGCGAAGAACAGCCAGAAGCGTCTAAGCATTTGAAGATATTAGGGGAATATATGGACCGGATCGAACTCGAATTGTACTTGAACAATACCCTCGAGATTGCGCGCTTCAAGGACTACTGCCCGAACGGGCTGCAGGTCGAGGGCCGCCGCCGCATCGAGCGCATCGCCACCGGCGTGACCGCCTCGCTGGCCTTTCTCGAGCGCGCGGTCGAATGGGGGGCCGACGCGGTGCTGGTCCACCACGGCTATTTCTGGCGCAACGAGGCGCCGCAGGTGACGGGCCGCAAGTATCAGCGCCTGAAGCTGCTGCTGGCCAACGAGCTGAACCTGTTCGCCTTCCACTTGCCGCTCGACGCCCATCCCGATTTCGGCAACAACGCGCAGCTCGGCGCGCGGCTCGGCCTGATGGCCGACAGCTATTTCGGCGAGCACGGCCTGGGCTGGATGGCGAGTCTGCCGATGGCGGTCTCGCTCGAGCACTTCACGGCCAAGGTCGAGAACACGCTGGGGCGCACGCCGCTGGTGCTCGGCGACGCGGACCAGCTACTGCGTCGCGTGGCCTGGTGCACGGGCGGCGCGCAAAGCTATTTCGACGCCGCCATCGAGGCCGGCGCCGACGTGTTCCTGACCGGCGAAGCCTCCGAATTCGTCACGCATGCGGCGGCCGAGAGCGGGGTGGCCTTCGTTGCGGCGGGGCACCATGCCACCGAACGCTACGGCATCCAGGCGCTGGGCCGCCATTTGTCAGAGCATTTCGGCTTCGAGCACACCTTCATCGACATCCCCAACCCGGTCTGAAAGCGGTGGAAATGCGGCGGCGCACCCACGAAACGGTATGAAGCGTTCGCTTAACAACTGAGTTGGAAACATCGATCGGCGATTGGGGGGAAACCCTTGTCGATCAATGACTTCTGGTCGATTTCGAGATTCAGGCCTTGAAAATCGGACCCCCGTTCGCGCACACTAGCGGCGGTATGCGAAGTCGTGACGGTGAATCCAACTCAGAAGTGGGGCGTGAGATGCGAGATAAAGAAGAGAAACGCGTCGACAGCGGCCGCCGTACTTGGCTGATTGCGACATCCGTAGCAAGCGGTGTCGGTGGTGTCGCCACGGTCATACCGTTCGCGGCGTCGCTCGCGCCGTCGACCAAGGCGAAGGCGGCCGGCGCGCCGGTCGAGGTCGACATCAGCGCGCTCAAGCCCGGCGAACTCGTCACCGTGGCCTGGCGCGGCAAGCCGGTCTGGATCCTGAACCGCACCGACGCGATGCTCGCCGACGTGAAGAAGGCCGACCCGGAACTGGCCGATCCCAAGACCAAGAGCCCGTATTCGATGCCCTTGCCGGCGTACTGCGACAACGAGTATCGCTCGCGCACCGACCACAAGAACATCCTCGTCGTGCTGGCCGTGTGCACGCACCTGGGCTGCACGCCCACCTCGCGCTTCACGCCCGGCCCGCAGCCGAACCTGCCCGACGACTGGCCGGGCGGTTTCCTCTGTCCCTGCCACGGCTCGACCTACGACCTTGCCGGTCGCGTCTTCAAGAACAAGCCGGCGCCACAGAATCTCGATATTCCGCCTTACATGTTCACCTCGGCCACCACGGTGGTGATCGGCAAGGACGAGAAAGGAGAAGCGTGATGGCGACCGATAACAAGAATGTCTCCACGACGGGCTTCATCGGCTGGATCGACGAGCGCTTCCCGCTCACGGCCTCGATCAAGAAGCACGTGACCGAGTACTACGCGCCGAAGAACTTCAACTTCTGGTACTTCTTCGGCTCGCTGGCGCTGCTGGTGCTGGTCAACCAGATCGTCACCGGCATCTTCCTCACCATGAACTACAAACCCGACTCGACGCTGGCCTTCGCGTCGGTCGAGTACATCATGCGCGAGGTGCCCTGGGGCTGGCTGATCCGCTACATGCATTCCACCGGCGCCTCGATGTTCTTCGTGGTGGTCTACCTGCACATGTTCCGCGGCCTGCTCTACGGCTCGTACCGCAAGCCGCGCGAACTGGTGTGGATCTTCGGCTGCGCGATCTTCCTGTGCCTGATGGCCGAGGCCTTCTTCGGCTACCTGCTGCCCTGGGGCCAGATGTCGTTCTGGGGCGCGCAGGTGATCGTGAACCTGTTCTCGGCGATCCCCTTCGTCGGCCCCGACCTGTCGCTCTGGATCCGCGGCGACTACGTGGTGTCCGACGTGACGCTGAACCGCTTCTTCGCCTTCCACGTGATCGCGATCCCGCTGGTGCTGGTGGGGTTGGTGGTGGCGCACCTGGTGGCGCTGCACGAGGTGGGCTCGAACAACCCGGACGGCATCGAGATCAAGGAGAAGAAGGACGAGAACGGCATTCCGCTCGACGGCATCCCGTTCCACCCCTATTACTCGGTACACGATTTCCTCGGCGTCTGCGTGTTCCTGATGATCTTCGCGCTGATCGTGTTCTTCGCGCCGGAAATGGGCGGCTACTTCCTGGAGGCCAACAACTTCATCCCGGCCAACCCGCTGCAGACGCCGCCCGAGATCGCGCCGGTCTGGTACTTCACGGCCTTCTATGCGATGCTGCGCGCCACCACCGACCCGTTCAAGATCGTGCTGATGGTGGTGATCGTGCTGCTCGGCATCGTCGCGCTGCTGCGCGCGCGCGGCAAATGGCGGATCGGGCTGCCGGTGCTGGCCGCCGCGCTGGTGGTCTTCATGGCGCTGACCGAATCGAAGTTCTGGGGCGTGGTGGTGATGGGCTCGGCGGTCGTCTCGCTGTTCTTCTTGCCCTGGCTGGACCGCAGCCCGGTCAAGTCGATCCGCTACCGGCCGACCTTCCACAAGGTGTTCCTGGGGATTTTCGTCCTCGCCTTCTTCACGCTCGCCTTTCTCGGCACGCAATCGCCGTCGCCGGCCAAGACGCTGATCGCGCAGTTCTGCGCGCTGATCTACTTCGCGTTCTTCCTGGGCATGCCGTTCTGGACCCGATTGGGCACGTTCAAGCGTCCGCCCGAGCGCGTCAATTTCCGGCCCCATTAATGCGAGCGAGGAGAACACGATGATGAGGACGCTGCTGAAGACGTTCCTGCTGATCGGGGCCGCATCGCTGGCGTTGGCGACAGGCCCGGCGCGTGCCGACGAAGGTAATTTTCCGCTCGACCGGGCGCCCGATAACGCGGAAAATCTCGTTGCCCTGCAGCATGGCGCGCAATTGTTTGTAAACTATTGCCTGAATTGCCATAGCGCCAACCTGATGCGCTACAACCGTCTGACGGATCTGGGGATTTCCCAGAAGGAGATCGAGGCGAATCTCCTGTTCGCGACGGACAAGGTCGGCAATACGATGAGCGTCGCGATGCGGCCGGACGACGCGAAGAGCTGGTTCGGCGTGACGCCGCCCGATCTCTCGGTCGAGGCGCGGGCTCGCGGGCGCGACTGGCTCTACACGTACCTGCGCAGCTTCTACCGCGACGACACGCGGCCGACCGGCTGGAACAACGCGGTGTTCGAGAACGTCAGCATGCCGCATGTGCTCTGGCAACTGCAGGGGCAGCGCACCGCGAAATACGAGGATGTCGAGGACCTGGAAACGGGCGAGAAGGTACACAAGCTCGTCGGATTCCAGACTGTCACGCCCGGCACGCTATCCTCGGTGGATTATGATGCGGCCGTGGCCGACCTCGTCGCGTACCTGGGCTGGATGGCCGAGCCCGAGCAGCAGACCCGCAAGCGCGTCGGCGTCTGGGTGCTGATGTTCCTCGGCATCCTGAGCTTTTTCGCGTGGCGGCTGAATGCCGCGTATTGGAAAGATATCAAGTAAACACGCCAAGACCGGCGTGGGGCCGGCGCAAGGAGAGACCTGCTGGCAGGTTTGTCCGCGCGTCGGCCCTCGGCTTTTTTGAGGAAACGCAAATTATGATGGTTCTGTATTCCGGCACGACGTGTCCTTTCTCCCAGCGCTGCCGGCTGGTGCTGTTCGAAAAGGGCATGGACTTCGAGATTCGCGATGTGGACTTGTTCAACAAGCCCGAAGACATCGCCGTGATGAATCCCTATGGTCAGGTGCCGATCCTCGTCGAACGTGATCTGATCCTGTACGAGTCGAACATCATCAACGAGTACATCGACGAGCGCTTCCCGCATCCGCAACTGATGCCGGCCGACCCGGTGCAGCGCGCGCGCGCGCGCCTGTTCCTGCTGAACTTCGAGAAGGAGCTGTTCGTCCACGTCAGCACGCTCGAGAACGAGAAGGGCAAGGCCGCCGAGAAGAACCACGAGAAGGCACGCCTGGCGATCCGAGATCGCCTGACCCAGCTCGCGCCGATCTTCGTCAAGAACAAGTACATGCTCGGCGAGGAGTTCTCGATGCTCGACGTCGCGATCGCGCCGCTGCTGTGGCGCCTGGATCACTACGGCATCGAGCTGTCGAAGAACGCGGCACCGCTGATGAAGTACGCCGAGCGTATCTTCAGCCGCCCGGCGTATATCGAGGCGCTGACGCCTTCGGAAAAGGTGATGCGTCGTTAACGGCCCTGCGGCCATCGGTACGCGCGCGGCGGCGAGCCGCCGCGTTCGTGCCCGTACGAGGACTGTGATGCAAGAGACTTCCACCAAACCGTATCTGCTGCGCGCGTTGTACGAATGGTGCACAGACAACGGTTATACGCCGCACATCGCGGTGCGCGTCGACAATTCGACGCGCGTGCCGCGGCAGTATGTACGCGACGGCGAGATCGTGTTGAACATCAGCTTCGAGGCGACCAGCGCGCTGCAGATGGGCAACGAATGGATCGAGTTCACGGCGCGTTTCTCGGGCAAGGCGCACAAGCTCGAGGTGCCGGTCGCCAACGTGCTGGCGATCTACGCGCGCGAGAACGGGCAGGGCATGGCCTTTCAGGTCGACGCCACCGCGGACGAGCCTGGCGAGTCGGCGATCGAGGACGATGTCGCCGAAGCTGCGCCGGCATCGGCCGACGAAGCGGCGCGAGAGGCGGCCGAGCCGTCGGAAGGCGCGGATGTGCCTGCCTCGTCGCCCGACGACGATGGCGGTGCCTCGGGAAAGAGCAACCGACCCCGCCTCAAGATCGTGAAATGAGGTAGAATCTGCGGCTACGCCGGCTTAGCTCATCTGGTAGAGCAGTTGATTTGTAATCATCAGGTGGCGGGTTCGAGTCCTGCAGCCGGCACCAAATAAATCAAAGGGTTACGTGATGTCCGCGTAACCCTTTGTCGTTTCTGGAACGCTCCTCGCGCCCAAGAAACAGCGACGCGATCGACCAGTTTTCAGCAGGTAGCCCGCGCCGGCATCGCCGACTCGCCGTAGGCGGCACTCGGCTGATCCGCTTCAATCTCTTCGCTACAGCTCACGCGTCGCGGCGGTGCGATCGACGCACGATCCAGCCGAACAATGCGAACACGATCCACGACGCGATCAACGCCAGCACAAAACTGATCGCGAGCAGGGAGCCAAGAAGAAAGTCATCGTTTTGCTCCCCGCCTTCCGAGCCGAGCGCGTGAAAGATCGGTGCGACCACATCCCAGCCGGCGCCATAGTTGAACCAGTGTGACAACCAGGGTAGCGCCGTGACGCCTGCATAAATGGGCAGTGTCAGCAGCAGCGCGAGCACGAATCGGGCAATGATTTTCATCGGACCGTGACCCGGCCATATGCCTTCAGCTTCGTCCCAGGCACGTCGAATGTAGGTTGCGCCTTGAGAAAGGCGCGCAACCTGGTGAATTGCGCCAGGCTCGGCAGGGTGATGCAGCCGTCGCTTTCGCGGAGGCGGCCAACCGGATGCAGCCGGAAATGTGCCCGCCGGATGCCGTTGATGACAGTGACGTCGTCGATTTTCCCGTCGTTGCGATACAAGGCGAACCAGTCGGCACGGTGTGTGTTGGTGCCGATGTCTTTCACACTGTCCCAGAACCAGCCGAGGTGGCCGCCGCTTTGCTTATCGATGATGTAGTAGATGCTGGGAGGCAGTGGCCCCTTGTCGGCTACAGCAACGGAGTCGGGATTGTTGATATGTTGGCCGTTGCCGGAGAACGCCGACACGCTGCCGAATCCGGGGCAGTGCAGCGTTGACAGGCTCTGCTTGTTCAGGACGAACGTGCATTCGACGGGCATGGGTGGTCGGCATCCTTTGCTCTCAGCGATAGTGGCTGGGCGTCGTTGCGGCCGCCAGCGCTTTTAGGTCCGCGCTATCTTCCATCGGAAATCGCATACACGGCAAGCTGGCTGTGTTTGGTGCGACACCATAGCTTGCGCGGCCGGATCAAAAAGTGAAGATTGCCGCGAAAACAGGCAAGCGAATGTGGGCCAAGGTTATCGATAATTTCGCGAATGAATTCGATGAAGAAATAACAAATCCATTCATCGACGAATGCTTGAAATTCGGAAATCGCGATCGAAAATTCGATGTGAAAATTCTCCAAAGTCTATGTAATACATGGATTCCGGAGGTGGGTAACTTGCCGTGGAGGTTTCGATAATGATGAAATGAATGAGCGTGGATCCAGGTCGATTGATTAAAAATGAATTCGCGAGTCGAGACCAGGCACGACATCGACATCCAGGCCATAAACCCCCAATCATCCACCCGCGCCCCTTCAAATCCTTTGCCTTCCTACGCGGTTTCATTACCATATGACCTCGCCATCGCATCCACCGCGAAACGAGGTGCCGAAGGCACATCCGAATAACAATCCGAGGACACTCACCATGAACCAAGCCACCACGCAGCAACCCTCGTTCGCCTTCATCGCCGCCTCGTGGGCCGCGCTGCTGGCCGGCGTCGTCGCCTACCTGCTCGGCCTCTGGAACGCCGGCATGCAGCTCAACGAGAAGGGCTACTACTTCACCGTGCTGGTGCTGGGCCTGTTCGCGGCGGTCTCGCTGCAGAAGAGCGTGCGCGACCGTGTGGAGGGGCTGCGCGTGACCGGCATCTACTACGGCCTGTGCTGGATCGCGACGCTGCTGGCGGTGGCCCTGCTCGGGATCGGCTTGTTCAATGCCACGCTCGCGCCCAGCGAGAAGGGCTTCTACGGCATGGCCTTCCTGCTCGCCCTGTTCGGCGCGATCGCGGTGCAGAAGAACACGCGCGATATCCAGGCCGCGCGGCCGGAGTTTCGCGACGGAGAAGCGCTGCCCCCGCTGCAGGAATAAACGCTTTCCTTCGATACGACGCGGTGCGCGATGTGCCGCGTCGGTCACATTTCCGGAAAATCGCCGGGCCCGCGTTTTCATCGCGGGGCTTCGCGATGCCTGCCGAAAACCCGCGATTTTCTCGCGCGATCGGCCGATCCACCTGGAATTGCCGGAGCACGAAACTTCCCGATTAAACGTTTCCCTCGCCGCACCGATTCACTTTCGTAAGCCGAATCGAATCGCGCGCACCAGCCGATCCTCATGTCGATACGATTGGCGCATGGCCTCATGCCATCCTATTTCACATTTCGCTTGGTCCGAAACTGTTAAATTCCGGACTTCGCCTGTCGATCCGTCCGAGTACGACGTGCAGTCCGACGCCGTGCCGAGTTTCCGCACCTGCCATGTCCGCCGTCACCGTTGCTCTGGCTACTACCGCACTGTTCGGGCTCCTGACGCTCGTGCTGCTCGGCTCTCTGGCTCGTACCCAGGCGGCGGGCGTGCGCGAATGGTTTGCCGCGAACCTGCTGCTGTCGGTGTCGCTGGCGCTGATCCTCGCGCGCGGCCTGGTGCCGGACCTGCTGTCGATCGTGATCGCCAATGGCCTGCTGCTGCTCTCGGGCGTGACGCTCTACGCCGGCTACGCGCGCTTTCTGAAGATTCCCCCGCATTGGCCCTGGCTCGCGCTGCTCACCGCGCTGACGCTGCCGGCACTGACCTACTGGCGTTACGCGGTCGACAGCCTGCCGATGCGCGTGGCAATCACGGCGCTGTTCAGCGCCGCCGTGTGCATCGCGATTGCCGCCGTGGTGCTGCTGCGACGACGAACCGGTCAGTCGCGCTATCCCTACCTGGCCGCCGCCGCGCTCGCGATCATCTTCGCGCTGAGCCAGCTCGCGCGCGGCGCCGGTTTCGTGCTGCTGCCCGAGGCCATGCAGGCGAGCCAGCTCGCGGCCACCGCCAATGTGCTGCTGCTGGGCGTGGGCGCGGCGATCATGCCGGTGATGTCGATGTGCGCGATCCTGCTGGTGCACGATTCGCTGCAACGCGAGGCGCGCCAGGTGATCGACCATGATTTCCTGACCGGCGCGCTGTCGCGACAGCGCTTCGAGTTCGTCGCGCGGGCGCGCGTCGAGGATGCCGAGCTCAACGGCAAGCCGCTCTCGCTGCTGCTGGTCGACCTCGACCACTTCAAGTCCATCAACGATACCTACGGCCATGCCGGCGGTGACAACGTGCTGCGCGAATTCACCGACCTGATGCGCAGCCGGCTGCGCGGCGGCGATGCGCTCGGGCGTCTGGGCGGCGAGGAGTTCGCGATCCTGCTGCCGAATACCACGCTGGCCGATGCCTACCGCATCGCCGAGCGCCTGCGCGACGAGGTGAGTCGGCACGAGGTGGTGACCACCACCGGCCTCTGTTCGTACAGCACCAGCGGCGGCCTGGCCAGCCGCCAGCCCGGCGAGACGCTCGAACAACTGGCGGCGCGTGCCGACCAGGCGCTCTACGACGCCAAGGTGGCGGGACGCAACCGCGTCTGCCTGCACTCGGGACGCGTGCAGACGAACATGCTGGTCGAGCAGGACTGAGGCGCCGCGCGGGAAGGAATCCGAAAGGAAGGGGCGGTGCTGCAAGACGGCGGGGCGGCCCGTGTCGGGCGCGCCCCGCGCGAGGATGGGAGACTCAGGGCAGCGAGATCGTCAGGTTGGCCGATTCCGGCCCGACCTTGATGATCTGCGAATAGGGCGCCAGCGCCTTCAGCGTGTGATCGCGCAGATAGGCGTTGAGCCCCACGAAGGCCAGCAGGCCGACCAGCGCGAACACGGCGCCGATCGCCCACAGCGGCACCTCGCGCTTGAGGCGGTGCGCGATCTGGTCGGGCAGCGCCCAATGCGGCGCGAAAGGCGCGCGCTTGCCCTTCATCTGGGCGATCTCGTCGCCGATCCGCGCGGTCAGGTAGGCGAGCTTCTCCGGTCCCTCGAGCAGGTACTTGCCCTGGAAGCCCAGCAGCAGGCACATGTGGAACACCTCCAGCGACTGCAGGCGCGCCACGCCGTGCGCGCGGCATTCCTCCAGGTACTGGAAGAACTTCTCGCCGGCCAGTTGCTCGCCGAACAGCACCAGCTGCAGCGGGCGGCGCTCCCACTCGGCACGCACCTTGAACTGCGAGGACAGCACCGCCTCGTCGATCGCCGCGCAGAACGCGAACTTGGCGGCGTAGACGTCGTCGGCGCCGGCATTGAGCTTCTTCGCGCCGCGCTCGAAATCGGCCAGGAACTCCTGGATCCGCGTGCGGAACTCGTTCGCCTCGCCGGGCTCGCGACCGTTCTTCAGCAGGAACATCATGAAGAAGCCGTCATAGAGCAGGTCGAGCAGCGAGCGCGCCTGGAAGCTGGCGTCGGTCGACGAGGCCGAATGCGGGGCGGGGGGCGGCGTGGTGCCGCCGAACAGGGAGGGCGCGTAGCTCATGATGTGACGGCGATCAGTTCGAATTTGAGGTCGTTGATGCCCGAGGGCGCGTAGATCATCGCCGATTGCGATTGCAGCATCCGTTCATACAGCGGGCTGCGCGCATCGAGCGCGAAGTAGCAGGCGCCCGGGCGCACCGGAATCGCGGGCGGCACCTGCGGCGTGTAGGACAGGCGTACGCCCGGCATGGCCGACAGCACCAGCTTGTCGACATCGTCGGGCGCGCCGACCTTGAAACGCGCCGGCACCGCGTCGACCAGCTCGACCGAGGGCATGTCGGCCGACACGGCCAGGTAGAACTCGGTCTTGTCGTCGATCTTGCCGGAATCGAGGCGGCCGATATGGAACGAGGGCCGCACCTCCTCCAGCGTGATGGCGAAGTAGCGCGTCGAGATCACGGTCTCGAGCAGCTCGCGCAGCATGGTGTCCAGGCGCGCGAACGGCGGGCCCGGATCGTCGTGCCGGTAGGCCGGCAGGTCGGCCAGCGCGTAGGACTTCGAGAAGGTCATCAACTGGCCGGCCAGACGCAGCAGTTCCTGGAACAGCCGCTCCGGATGCAGCGCCGAATGCTGGTACAGGTGGGCGAGCGAGGCGAACGCGGCATTGGCCGTGTGCAGCAGCCAGAACGAGGCGATGTCGCCCGAGCGGAATTCGATGATGTTCTTGGTCGGCTCGCGGTGGAAGCCGTACAGCGCGTTGACCTTGGCCTGCAGCGCGTCGATCAGCTGGCGCAGCCGCTGCATCAGGACCCCCGAGGCCTCGATCGCCAGGCACGGCGGCACGAAGCTGTCGTCGAACTCGAAACCCGAGGTGGCGGTGCGGCGCACGCGCACCAGCGGGATCGCCAGCAACTGGTCGCGCGGCTCGCTATGGGCGATCAGCTTGACGTTGGTCTTCAGGAAGGTGATGTCGGCGTCGGCCGCGTCGGTGAACTGGTCGGCGACCGGCGCGTTGTCGCTGGTGAAGCGGCTCAGGAAACCGCCCTCGGCGTCCTCGACGTAGTTCGAGCCGGCCTCGCGCAGCGGATGCAGGGCCAGGTAGAAGGTGAAATCGTTGATGCCCTCGGGCAGCGTGTCCAGCGCCACCGGCGGCGGCAGGTCGTCGGCCTGCGGCGCGGAGTAGAGCGCGCCGTCCGGGAAGATCAGCGACAGCTCCGACAGGCGCAGCACGTTGCTGCTGATCGCGTCGCGGTCGAGCTTCACCGAGCGCACGCCCCAGTTGTAAGGCTGGATCGCCTGCAGCGACTCGAACAGGCGCGCCTCGTGATACGCGTCCTGGCGTTGAAAGTGCTGCGGCCTCAGAAACAGGCCTTCACCCCACAGCACCTTGGCCGAATAACTCATGTCAAACCTTGAATGTGATTAGGATGCGGTTCGATTAATCGCGCCCTGATTCATCTAACTGTCAAACTTCTTTAATCGAGCTTGAATCGTCGTCGAGTCATTAATTACCGCAGCTGACTGATGAGAGCATATTCAGCTGCTGGGCCGGCATACCCTGCTGCGGCGCAATCACGCTGCCATCCGTCACGGTCATCGCACAGTTGTGCAGGCCGATGATTATGCCGGATTTCTCCGATTTCGCCGGATCGAAAGCCAGCTTCCAGCGCTGCAGCGCCGGGCTGCGGAACAGCGCGACGATGCCGAACGCCTGCGCCTCGCGCGAGACCTTCTCGGTGGCGTTGTAGCGCTGCCCCGGGATCAGGGTGACCTCGCGCACGCCGAGCAGGTCGGCGCCGAGCGCGGCCTTCTCCTTGGCCGGATCGGTGAAGGTATCGAACGGCGCCTGCTGGAACGAGGTCGGGTCCTTCAGCGTGTAGAGCCGCACCACCAGCGCCAGCGGCTTATTGTCATTGGCCGCGTTGAGGTTCGGCGCCGCGTAGAGGGTAATGCCTAAATTGCGCGGCGGCTTCTGCGCGTCGGGCACCTCGGGCTTGCCGAGGCCGACCATCTGCAGGGCCGTGCTGCCGGCCGAACCGAGCAGCGGCACGGCCGCCGCGCAGCCTGCCAGTAGGGCGCAGGCCACGAGCGGCAGCGCGAAGCGGGGAAAGGACGGAGTCATCGTGAATCGAGGGCGACCAGAGTCGGATCCTGTCAGAAATGCCTGGCGTAGCGCGTGGTTTTTCGGTGTGGATGGCGCGAGTGTCCCAGTTGTTGAAGCACCCGCGACTCCCTTTCATGTGTTCGGAAAAATTTTCTTCAATTTTGTCGCATTTACGAGTTTTTAAGTAAATGTTGCCAATCCCATTGCTATCCGATTGCCCGGGCGGATTGCGTCAAGCCGTGCCCGGCGGGCTTCGCCGACGATTTAAATCGCTTCTCGCCGCATGGTCATTGAATTATGAAAAATTGATCGGTACTATACCCGCGCACTTGTACCAAAGCAAAACTACTGAATCTCAACGATTTAAAACTCCGCGCCCGGTGATAAAACGATGAAAGACCGACTGTTCGCAAGATTTTCCGCAGTAGTGGTGGCATGTGGCGTGGTGGCCGGCTGTGCGACGCAGCCGCCGGCACCGCCGACGCCCGAGGCATTCAACAAGTCGCTCGACGACGCCGACGCGGTGGCCAAGGCGGGTGACCAGGACAAGGCGATCGGCCTTTACCAGCAACTGGCCAAGTCCGACCCGACGCGCGAGGAGCCCTGGGCCCGCATCGCGCAGATCCAGTTCCAGCAAGGCCATTACGGCCAGGCGATCGTGGCGGCCCAGGAAGCGCTGCAGCGCGACAACAGCGATCGCCAGTCGAAGAGCGTGCTGGCGGTGGCCGGCCTGCGCATCGCCACCGAATCGCTGGGCGAGCTGCGCCAGGATGCCTCGCTGGCCGGCGACGCCAAATCCGACGCGCAGGCGCTGGCCAAGCAACTGCGCGACACGCTCGGCGAGGACGCGCTGTTCCCGCCCGAGCAGCAGGCCCAGAAGCCGGCCGTCAAGCGCCACAAGATCTACCGCAAGCGCGTGACGCGCGAGGCGGCGCCGGCCCAGGCCCCTGCCGCCGATTCGTCGGCACCCGCGGCCCCGGCCAAGCCCGCCGCGGCGGCGCCGGCCAAGGGCGGGGGCGACCCGTTCAGCGCGCTGCGTTAAGCGCGCCTCAACCACCACACGTTATCGGGAGCCGTCATGGCGAAAAAAGAAAGTATCCAGAAGCGCCTGCAAAAGGTACGGCCGCCCCGTGTGCAGCTGACCTACGAAGTCGAGCGCGGCGACGCGATCGAGGTGAAGGAACTGCCGTTCGTGGTCGGCGTGGTCGGCGACCTGGCCGGTCAGTCCGAGGTCGAGATGCCGAAGCTGCGCGACCGCAAGTTCGTCAACATCGATCGCGACAACTTCGACGACGTGATGAAGGCGATCGAGCCTCGCGCGGCCTACCAGGTCGAGAACAAACTCAGCGAGGAAGGCGGCAAGTTCGCCGTCGACCTCAAGTTCCGCTCGCTCGACGATTTCGATCCGGACCAGGTGGTCAACCAGATCGAACCGCTGCGCCGCCTGATCGAGGCGCGCTCGAAGCTGGCCGACCTGCGCAACAAGCTGGCCGGCAACGACAAGCTCGAGGACCTGCTGAGCGAAGTGCTCAGCAACACGCAGCAGTTGCAGGCGCTCGCGAAGCAGTCGGGCGGCGGCGACAAAGAGGGCGAATAAGCTACGGGGTGTGAGATGAATCAGCAAACGGCTGCGGCCCAACAGGCCGGTGCGCTCGAGGGCGCCGAAACCTCGCTGCTCGACGAGATCGTCGAGAAGAGCAAGGTCGCGAAATCGCAATCGGAGCACGCGCGCGCCAAGGATCTGATCGGCGAACTCGTGCATCAGGTGCTCGACGGCACGGTGATCGTGTCGGACAACCTCTCGGCGACCATCGACGCGCGCGTCGCCGAACTCGACCGGCTCATTTCCGCGCAGATGAGCGCGGTGATGCATGCGCCGGAATTCCAGAAGCTCGAGGGCACCTGGCGCGGCCTCGACTACCTGGTCTCGGAGAGCAATACCGGCTCGACCATCAAGATCAAGGCCCTGCACGCGCCCAAGCGCGAGCTGGTGCGCGACTTCAAGGCCGCCACCGAGTTCGACCAGAGCGCGCTGTTCAAGAAGGTCTACGAGGAAGAGTTCGGCACCTTCGGCGGCGCCCCGTTCGGCGCGCTGGTCGGCGATTACGAAATCTCGCGCCAGCCCGAGGACATGTACTTCATCGAGCAGATGTCGCACGTGGCCGCGGCCGCGCACGCGCCCTTCATCGCCTCGGCCGCGCCCGAGCTGATCGGCCTGGAGTCGTTCGCCGACCTCGGCAAGCCGCGCGACCTCGGCAAGGTGTTCGATACCGTCGAGTACGCGAAGTGGAAGTCGTTCCGTGACGCCGAGGATTCGCGCTACGTGGGCCTCACGCTGCCGCGCTTCCTGGGCCGCCTGCCGTTCCATCCGAAGGACGGCCAGACCGCCGAGAGCTTCAACTTCGTCGAGGACGTGGACGGCACCGATCACTCCAAGTACCTGTGGTGCAACGCCGCCTGGGCGTTCGCGGCGCGCCTGACGGCCGCCTTCGACGACTTCGGCTGGTGCGCGGCGATCCGCGGCGTGGAGGGCGGGGGCCTGGTGGAAGACCTGCCGACCCACACCTTCAAGACCGACGACGGCGAGATCGCGCTGAAGTGCCCGACCGAGATCGCGATCACCGATCGTCGCGAGAAGGAGCTGAGCGACCTCGGCTTCATCCCGCTGGTTCACTGCAAGAACTCCGACTATGCGGCCTTCTTCGCCGCGCAATCGGTCCAGAAACCCAAAAAATACAATACCGATAGCGCGAATGCGAACGCCGTGCTGTCCGCTCAACTCCAGTACATCTTCTCGGTGTCGCGCATCGCGCACTACCTGAAGGCGATGATGCGGGACAAGATCGGCAGCTTCGCCTCCGCGCAGAACGTGGAATCTTTCCTGAATCGCTGGATCTCCCAGTACGTGCTGCTGGACGACAACGCGACGCAGGAACAGAAAGCGCAGTTTCCGCTGCGCGAAGCATCCGTGCAGGTGTCCGAGATTCCGGGCAAGCCGGGTTCGTATCGTTCGGTCGCGTTCCTGCGTCCGCACTTCCAACTCGACGAGCTGTCGATCTCGCTGCGCCTGGTCGCGGATCTGCCCAAATCGGCAAATTCATAAGCGATTGAGTAGAAGTCGCTCGGGCGGGCCGCTCGGGTAGGAGTTGAAAACCACCTCTTTGGGGAGTCGAAGCGTCATGTTAGATATCTATCTGAATTTCGGGAATCCGGCGATCAAGGGCGAATCGCAGGACAAGGACCACGCCAACTGGATCGAGCTCAAGTCCTGGGACTGGTCGGTCACGCAACCGCGTTCGGCGACCTCGTCGACCTCGGGCGGCCACACGGCTGAGCGTTGCGAACACAGCGACATGGTGTTCACCAAGGAACTCGACATGGCCAGCCCGCTGCTGTACCAGCACGCGTCGGGCGGCACCACCTTCGATGAAGTCTCGATCGACTTCATGCGTTCGGACGGCGAAGGCAAGCGCGTCAAGTACCTCGAGATCAAGCTGAAGTACGTGATCATCTCGAGCGTCACGCCGAGCGTGCAGACCGAAGGCCTGCCGGTCGAGCAGTTCTCGCTGAAGTACGCTGCCGTGCAGTGGAAGCAGACCAAGCAGAACATCGGCGGCAACCAGGGCGGCAACACGCAGGGCGCCTGGAGCCTGACCAAGAACGACAAGACCTACGCGGTCTGAGCGCGTGACGAGGACGGGGCACGCGGTGCCCCGTCTTTCGTTTTGCCCCGGTCGTCCAGCATCAGCCGTTGTGTAGCCCCGCCGTTCCATGAAACGTTTCGAGCCGAGTTTCCTCGACAAGCTGTTCGACGACGAACCGCATCAGCCGGCCTCGCCCGCGATGCGGCAATTGTCGCTGGACGAGCTGAAAAGCACGGTCGCCCGCGATGTCGAGTCGATCCTGAACACGCGCATCGCGCTGACCGACGAAGACCTCCATGCGCTGCCGGAATGCCAGCAATCGGTGCTGACCTACGGCCTCAACGATTTCGCGGGCCTGAGCCTCGCGAGCCACTACGACCGCGCCTTCATCTGCAAGTCGATCCAGCAGGCGATCGACCGGCACGAGCCGCGCCTGCGGCAGGTGGCGGTATCGTTCGAATTGAACGAGCAATCCACCAATTCGCTGAATTTCGCGATTCGCGCGATGCTGGTCGTGCATCCGGCGCAGGAGCCCGTCAGTTTCGACGCGATGCTGCAGCCGTCCACATTGCAGTACTCGGTGACGCGCGGACGCGCCGCCAAGGTTTGACATCAATCCGGATCGCCGCGCGGGCTGCCTGACGCGGTGACGATCAGCCCCGCGAGGGGCGCCCTCGGGGAACATCGATGGAAGAGTTGCTGCCGTACTACGAGCGCGAATTATCGTTTTTACGGCGGTACTCGCACGAATTCGCCCGACGCTACCCGAAGATCGCCGCGCGCCTGGCGATGACCGGTGAGCATTGCGACGACCCGCACGTCGAGCGCATGATCGAGTCCTTCGCGCTGCTGGGCGCGCGCATCAACAAGAAGCTCGACGACGACTACCCGGAATTCACCGAGGCGCTGGTCGACGTGCTGTATCCGCACTACCTGCGCTCCTTCCCGTCCTGTTCGATCGCGCAGTTCACGCCGAGCGCCAACGTCTCGCAGCAGACCGCGCCGCATCGGGTGGCGCGCGGCACCGAGCTGAAGAGCCGCGCGATCCGCGGCGTGCAATGCCAGTTCCGCACCGCCTACGACGTGACGATCGCGCCGATCCGCATCTCCGAGGCGCGCTATTCCTCGATCGCCGCCGCGCCGGCCGCCACCGTGCTGCCCGGCAACGCCACCGGCGTGATCTCGATCACCTTCGAATCGATGGCGCCGCAGTTCGACCTGGCCGGGCTCAAGCTGCCGACGCTGCGCGCCCACCTGCACGGCGAGCAGTCCTTCGTCGCCGCGCTGGCCGACTGCCTGTTCATCAACACGCTCGCCACCTATGTCGAGCCCGAGCGCAACGGCCGCTGGACCGCGCTGCGCAGCTCGCCCGTCACCCAGGCCGGCTTCGAGGAGCATGACGCGCTGATCGACTACCCGTCGCGCTCGCACCCGGCCTACCGCCTGCTGACCGAATACTTCGCGTTCCCCGACAAGTTCGACTTCGTCGATTTCGACCTGGCCGCGATGACGCGCCGCGCCGGCCCCTGCCATCGCCTGACCCTGCACATCGTGCTGGCCGACGTGCGCAGCGACTCGCACGTGGCGCGGCTGCTCGACATGCTGAGCGCGACCCACCTGCGCCTGTTCTGCACGCCGGTGGTCAACCTGTTCAAGCAGAACGGCGAGCCGATCCGCATCGACCACCAGAGCGTTTCCTACCCGGTGATCGCCGAGGCGCGCCGCGCCTTCGCCTACGAGGTCTATTCGATCGATTCGGTGCACTTGGTGCGCCAGACCGCGCACGAGGAATCGGTGGTCGAGTTCCGGCCCTTCTATTCGCTGCACCATGGCGAGGCCGGGCATGTCGGCCATTATTGGTTCGCGCGCCGCAACGACTGGGTGGCCCAGCACAGCCCCGGCTACGAGACCGAGATCTCGATCGTCGACATCGACTTCGAGCCTTCCGCGCCGCAGACCGACACGCTGAGCCTGCGCCTGACCTGCACCAACCGCGACCTGCCGGCGGGGCTGGCCACCGGCCTGGCCGGCGGCGACCTGTTCGCCGACGGCGGCGCCGATTTCGGCGACATCACGATGCTGCGCCGGCCCAGCCCCAGCGTGCGTTTCGCGCGCGGGCGCGCCGCCCACTGGCGGCTGATCTCGCACCTGGCGCTGAACCACGTGTCGCTGGCCAACGACGGCCTGGCGCCGCTCAAGGAACTGCTCACGCTCTACGACCTGCGCCGCTCGGCGGTCTCGACCCGGCATATCGACGGGCTGGTGGCGATCGAGCAGCGCGGTGCCGTGCAATGGCTGCCCGGCAAGCCCTTCGCGACCTTCGTGCGCGGCATCGAGATCCGCCTGACGATCGACGAGGAGCACTTCGTCGGCACCAGCCTGGCGTCCTTCGTGCGGATGCTCGACGCCTTCTTCGGCCTCTACGTCCACCTCAACAGCTTTGTCCAATTGATCGTCGTGTCCAAGCGCACCGGCGAGGAGATCATGCGATGCAAACCGCGCAGCGGCGAATCGATCCTGGCGTAGTCGAGCAGTTCCTCGACGAGCCGTATCGCTTCGAGTTCTTCCAGGCGGTGCGGCTGCTCGAAACCTGGTTCGCCCGGCGCGATCCGGAGAAGCCCGACGCGCTGCGCCCCGGCGAGATCGTCGAGCGGCGGGTGCTGTTCCGCAACTCGCTGTCGCTTGGGTTCCCGCCCAGCGAGATCGAGCGCGCGCAGTCCTTCGACGCGGCCGGCGAGCGGGTGGACGAGGAGGCGCATCGCGCCGCCATCGAGGACGAGCAGGTCGACCGCGTCGAGATCGTGCCGGCCTTCTTCGGGCTGCTGGGCGGGCAGGGTGCGCTGCCGCATCACTACACCGAGCAGATCATCGCGCGCGAGCAGTTGAAGCGCGACCACGCCGCGCGCGCCTTCTTCGACGTGTTCTCGAACCGCGCCACCGCGCTGTTCTATTCGGCCTGGAAGAAGTACCGCCTGCCCCTGCATTACGAGCTCGACCGCGACGAGCGCTACCTGCCGCTGCTGCTGTCGCTGGCCGGCGTGTCGAATCCCGACGCGCGGCGCGCCATGCAGGAAGGCAAGGGCGCGGTGATCGACGAGGCCATCGCCGGTTACGCGCTGGCCGCGCGCCATCGGCCGGTGTCGGCCGCCTACCTGCAGCGCACCCTGTCCGACTATTTCCAGGTGTCGATCCGCGTCGATCAGTTCGTCGGCAAGTGGTACGACGTGCCGCCCGACCAGTTGAGCGTGCTGGGCGAGGTCAATGCCACGCTGGGCGCGACCGCGCTGGTCGGCGAGCGAGTCTGGCAGCGCGACATGCGCGCCCGGCTGGTGGTGGGGCCGCTGTCCAAGCGCGACTACGAGGCCTTCCTGCCCGGCGGCGATCGCGCCATCGCGCTGGAGCGCATGCTGACGCTGCTGGCCGGCATCACGCTCGAATACGAGATCTCGCTGGTGCTCAAGCGCGCCGAGGTCGGCCCGACCATCCTCGGCAGCGGCGGGCGGCTCGGCTGGGACGCTTTCCTCTGCACCCACGAGGCCGAGCGCGATCGCGCCGACGCGCGCTACGAACTGCATGTGATCCATTGAGCGGCGGCCCGCGCCGGGCCGAACCCAAGCAACAATACCGAACCAACACCGAGCGAACCCGAGAGCGACCGACCTCATGAGCACGCCACTCAAGACCCTGATTGCGAAACTGAACCCGACCTGCCGCAAGGCGGCCGAACGCGCGGCGAGCCTGTGTTTTGCGCGCGGCCACTACGAGGTCGATCTCGAGCACCTGTTCGTCGCGCTGCTCGACGAGACCAGCGGCGACATGCCGGTGGTGCTGCGCGCCAGCGGCGTCGATCCGCATGCGCTGCGCGCCGACCTCGAACGCGAGCTGGAGAGCCTCAAGCGCGGCAACACGCGCACGCCGGTGTTCTCGGTGCACCTGAGCGAGCTGTTCGAGCAGGCCTGGCTGATCGCCTCGCTGGACGCGCAGATCGGGCGGATCCGCTCGGGCCACCTGCTGCTCGCGCTGCTGAGCGCGCCCGACCTGGCGCAGTTCGCGCAGCGCATGTCGCCGCAGTTCTCGCGCGTGCGCGTGACCGACCTCAAGCACAAGTTCGACGAGATCACGGCCGGCTCGAACGAGGCCGAGCCGCGCGAGGCCGATGCCGGCGCCGGCGACCAGACCGACGTGGCGGCCGAGGCGGCGGCCGGCGCCGCGGGCGGCCCCTCGAAGACGCCCGCGCTCGACACCTACACCACCAACCTCACGCAGCGCGCCAGGGAAGGCAAGATCGACCCGGTGATCGGCCGCGACGCCGAGATCCGCCAGGCGATCGACATCCTGATGCGGCGCCGCCAGAACAATCCGATCATGACCGGCGAGGCGGGGGTCGGGAAGACCGCCGTGGTGGAAGGGCTGGCGCTGCGCATCGCCGCCGGCGACGTGCCGCCGCCCTTGGCCGGCGTGGCGCTGCATGTGCTCGACATGGGCCTGCTGCAGGCCGGCGCGAGCGTGAAGGGCGAGTTCGAGAACCGCCTGAAGAGCGTGATCGACGAGGTCAAGAAGAGCGCGCACCCGATCATCCTGTTTATCGACGAGGCCCACACCATCATCGGCGCGGGCGGCCAGGCCGGGCAGAACGATGCGGCCAACCTGCTCAAGCCGGCGCTGGCGCGCGGCGAGCTGCGCACCATCGCGGCCACCACCTGGAGCGAGTACAAGAAGTACTTCGAGAAGGATGCTGCCTTGGCGCGGCGCTTCCAGGTGGTCAAGATCGAGGAGCCCAGCGAGCCGCTGGCGGCCGCCATGCTGCGCGGCATGGCCGGGCTGATGGAGCGCCACTTCAACGTGCGCATCCTCGACGACGCGATCACCGAGGCGGTGCGGCTCTCGCATCGCTACATCAGCGGCCGGCAACTGCCCGACAAGGCGATCAGCGTGCTCGACACCGCCTGCGCGAAGGTCGCGCTGGCGCAGAGCGCGACGCCGGCCGTGATCGACGACACCAGCAAGCGCCTGGAGCGCACCGACGCCGAGATCGCCTCGCTGGAGCGCGAGGTGGCCGGCGGCGCCTCGCACGAGGAACGGCTGGCGGTGCTGCGGGTGGCGCGCGAGGCCGATGTGGCCGCGCTGGAGACGGCCCGGCGACGTTATGCCGAGGAGCAGGCGGTGGTGGCCGAGATCGTCGCGCTGCGCGCGAGGATCGACGCGGCGCGCGAGGGCTCGGCCGAGGGCGAACGCATCGACGAGGACGCGGTGCGCGCCGAGCTGGCCGAGCGCATCGCCGCGCTGGCGGCCCTGCAGGGCGTCGAGCCGATGGTGCCGCTGCAGGTCGACGGCCACGTGGTGGCCGAGATCGTCGCGGCCTGGACCGGCATCCCGCTCGGGCGCATGGTCAAGGACGAGATCGAGACCGTGATGAACCTCAATGCCCTGCTCGGCGCGCGCGTGATCGGCCAGGACCACGCGCTCGACGCGGTGGCGCAGCGCGTGCGCACCGCCACCGCCGGGCTGGAGGATCCGAACAAGCCGCGCGGCGTGTTCATGTTCGTCGGACCCTCGGGCGTGGGCAAGACCGAGACGGCGCTGGCGCTGGCCGACGTGCTCTACGGCGGCGAGCGCAAGATGGTCACCATCAACATGAGCGAGTACCAGGAGGCGCACAGCGTGTCGGGCCTGAAGGGCTCGCCGCCGGGTTACGTCGGCTACGGCGAGGGCGGCGTGCTGACCGAGGCGGTGCGCCGCAATCCCTATTCGGTGGTGCTGCTCGACGAGGTCGAGAAGGCCCACCCGGACGTGCTGGAGATGTTCTTCCAGGTGTTCGACAAGGGCGCGATGGACGACGCCGAGGGCCGCGAGATCGACTTCCGCAACACCCTGATCATCCTGACCTCGAACGTCGGTTCGAGCCAGGTGATGCAGGCCTGCCTGAACAAGCCGGAAGAGGAGCTGCCGGACCCCGACGCGCTCGCCGAGACGCTGCGCCCGGCGCTCTACAAGGCCTTCAAGCCGGCCTTCCTGGGCCGCATGAAGGTGGTGCCCTATTACCCGATCTCGGACGAGGTGCTGGTCGAGATCATCGAGCTGAAGCTGGATCGCATCCGCCGCCGCATCGAAGCCAACCACAAGGCCGCCTTCGAGTGGGACGAGTCGCTGGTGGAGGCGGTGCTGGCGCGCTGCACCGAGGTCGATTCGGGCGCCCGCAACGTCGACCACATCCTCAATGGCACGCTGCTGCCCGAGATCGCCGGCCACGTGCTGGAGCGGCTCGCCGACGGCACCGCGCTCAAGCGCATCGCGGTGCGCGCCAGCGAGGCCGGCGAATTCGAGTACACGGTGGAGTAAGCTGTCGTTCGTCGCGCGTGGCTGGGCCCGTCGAATCGAGCCGGCCGCGCGAGCCCGAGTTTCCCGAAGCATCCCGGCGGTGCCCCGCGCACGAGGCGCCGCCGCTTTCCGAGTCGTTTCGAGTAGTCACCACGATCATGCCGATTCACGTCACCGCGCTTCTGGCGCCCCTCAGCGAGGCCTCGCCCTGCGGCGAGGACCTGCTGTTCTCGTCCGAATTCGACGCGATCCAGCACGCGCGCAAATTCGACGATCCCTCGCTCGACCAGGGCGAATGGATCACCGAAATCAAGGAAGCCGACTGGGGCTTCGTGGTCGAGCAGTCGGTCGAGCTGCTCGGCACGCGCACCAAGGACCTGCGCCTGGCGGTCTGGCTCACCGAGGCGCTGGCGATCCAGGACGGCGTGGGCGGGCTGACCCAGGGCTACGAGCTGCTGGCGGGGCTGGTGCATACCTGGTGGGACCAGGTGCATCCGCTGCCCGAGGGCGACGACGCCGAATACCGGCTCGGCAATGTCGGCTGGCTGTCCGGGCGCACCGCCGAGCTGCTGCGCACCGTCGCGCTGACCGACGGCTCGGGCAGCGCCTATACCGCGCTCGACTGGGAGGTGGCGCAGCACGTCGCGCAGGCGGTACGGCGCGACCCCGACAATGCCCACGAAATCTCGCGCAACAAGCCCGCGGTCGAGCAGATCGAGGCCTCCAAGCGGATGACCTCGGTGGCCTTCTACGCCACGCTGCTGGCCAAGCTGACGGCGTTCCGCGCCGCGCTCGACGCGCTCGACGACGAGCTCGAGCGGCGCGCCGGCAATGCCGCGCCGAGCTTCCGCCAAGCGCGCGAGGCCTACGAAACGGTGCGCATGCTGGCCGAGCGTTTCGCCAAGGAGCAGGGTTACGTGGCCGAGGCGCAGCCGGTGGCGCCGCCGCCCGCGCAGCCCGGCCAGGGCGCCCCGCTCGAACGCGCCGAACCGAGCTTCAAGACCCCGCTTTCCCCGGAGCCGATCGCACCGATGCCCCACGTCCAGCCCGTTCAGCCCGTCCCGGTCCAGGTCGCCGCGCCGACCGTGATCGCCGGCATCCAGAATCGCGCGCAGGCCGTCGAGCAGTTGCGCGCCGTCGCCAAGTATTTCCGTGCCACCGAGCCGCACAGCCCGGTCGCCTATCTCGCCGACAAGGCCGCCGAATGGGCCGACATGCCGCTGCACCAGTGGCTGGCCTCGGTGGTGAAAGACGACGGCTCGCTGTCGCATATCCGCGAGCTGCTGGGCCTGAAGCCCGACGAGAACAACTGAGCGGGCGCCGCCTCGCGCGGCCGGCTTCATGAAAAAACGGCACCGGCGGGAGATCCCGTCGGTGCCGTTGTCGTTTCCGGCCTCGCCGCGCCCTTACTGGCTGACGCGGAACTCGATGCGGCGGTTGCGCGCCCGCCCGTCGGCGGTGTCGTTTGAGGCGATCGGCTGGTCCGGTCCCACGCCGGTGGTGGTCAACTGCTGCGAGGCGATGCCCTTGGCCACCAGGTAGCCCTTCACCGCGTCGGCGCGCGCCTGGCTCAGCGAGATATTGGTGGCGCGGTTACCCGAGTTGTCGGTGTGGCCGATGATGGTGACCTGCCGGTTCGCCAGCTTGCTCATCGCGTCGGCCATCTGGTCCAGGATCGCGCGGCCCTGCGGGGTCAGCGTGGCGCTGCCGGTCTCGAACTCGATGGTGCGGTTGGCCAGCGTCTGGTCGAGGATGCCCTGCTCGGAGGCGCTCACGCGCAGCGCGTTGCGGATCGTGTAGGTCGGGTTCAGCTGGTTGGCCATGTCGCTGGCCACCTGCTGGCGCAGCGCCTCGTTGCGGACCTCGCCCCTCACGTCGATCGAGGTACCGTCGATCTTCAGCTGTCCCTTGCTGATCTGCTTCAGTTGCGGGCCGATCAGCTTCTGCACGTTGGCGCTCCAGTTCGGCGGGGTGGTGACGTCGCCCACCTCGATCTGGTCGACCACGTTGCCGGCGCCGTAGGTGTCGCGCAGCTTCTGCAGCACGGCCGCCTTGGTGGCCTCGTCGGGCACCTTGCCGCCGGCCACCACCTGGCCCGGCGTGGCATTGGCCGGCGCCGGGGCCGACACGGTCGCGCCGGTGCCGGCGCCGGTGGCCTGGCCGCCGCCGGCGCCGTTCGCGACATTGGTGCCGGTCAGCACCGTGCCGCCCTGGGCGGTGCCGCCCAGCGCGCCGGCCGCGGCCGGCTGCATGGCGCCGCCGGCCGGCGGGATCAGGGTGGTGCGCACCGTCACGCCGCTGGTGTCGACGCGCGTGACGGTGGCGGGGCCCGCGTTGTCGGCGAAGGCGGCGCCGGGGCCGGCGAGCGCCGCGCCAAGCGCCAGCAGGGACAGCGTGGAAAGCGCGGCCGGCAGCAGGCGCCGGCGGTACGCGGAGGTCGTCATGACGTCAGGCCCCTCCGACGAAGGCTTCGCGGAACGTGTCGATCGCCACGCGCAGCGACAGTTGCGGTTGTTCGAGGTAGCTGATGAGCTTGCTGGTCGCGGGATCGTGTTGCGCATGGGCGTCGACCCATTCCGGATCGTCGATGTCGATGTTGTGTTGCGAGTAGGTTTGCGGGTCGACCACGCTGTGCAGCGTGCGCGCCGAGGCGCCGTTGAAGCCGATGATCAGCCGCTCGCGCTCGGCGATGCTGCCGATGAAGATCGCCAGCTCGAAATCGGCCTGCGAGACGAACGGCGAGATCAGCTCCATCCAGAACGCGGCCACCAGGCTGCGGTAGAACGGGTCGACCGGCAGCGGCAGGGTCAGCCCGCGCTCGATGTGCGAGGAGCCGCTCTGCATCACCGGGCGCAGCAGCGAGCCCAGCGCCAGCATCGCGCCGCGCAGCTTCACCGGGTGGCCGCTGGCCAGCAGCATCTGCTCCAGGCCGAACAGCGACTGGTGCTCGACGAAATCGTTGAAGGTGCCGTCGTGGCCGGGGCCGCCGGTGTCGATCGGCACGGTGGCGTCGCCCAGCGCCTGCAGCGCGCCGGCCGGCTCCTCCTTGCCGAGCAGCGGGCGCATCAGCGAGGCGGCGCGCTGCCAGAGCCGCGCGAAGGCCAGCGGGCTGCGCGCGATGAAGTTCAGCGGGCGCTCGACCTCCAGCGCGGTGGCGGCGAGGAACGGGAAGCGCCGGTTCGAGGCGTCGTGGCTGGCCACCATGTGGCCGGCGATCGCGAGCTTGCTGCGCGAGCCGATGAAGGCGAAGTGCATCGGCCGCGCGTTCTCGTAGACGATCTTCCAGCGCGGGTCGTCGGCCAGCAGCTCCATGGCCTGCGCGATCCAGCGGTCGAGCGTCTGCAGCAGCTGCGGGTTGTGCGGGCTCTTCACGAAATCGCCGCGCGACGGGATCTTGCCGAAGTAGGCGATCTGCGCCTGGACCGTTTGTGTCATTGCGCCCCCTGTGCGTTCGATGCGTTGGCGGCCGCGCCGTTGGCGGCCGTTGCGACGCCGGACGTGCCGGCAGGTGCCTGGGCCGTCGCGTTGACGGCGCCGCTCGCGCTGGTGTTCGCCACCGACGAGGGCAGGTGCAGGCCGCGCAGGCTCTGCTGCTGCGGCGCGTCGCCGCCACCGCCGCCGCCCGAGGGCTGCGAGGTGCTGATGATGCGCATCGTCACCGCCACGTTGACGTTGCCCTGCGTCCAGGCCAGGTCGAAGGTGCCGTCCGGGCGGCGCGAGCGCTGCGCCGAGTTGATCAGCTTCTCCAGTCCGTAGCGGCCCGGCTCGTTGACCAGGGTCAGCGTGCGACCGTCGAAGGTGGTGGCCGTCAGCGTCGCGCCCGGCGAGCCGCTCGGGTTCGGCCAGACGAAGTTGGTCCACTGCGGCGGCGTGTTGCGGTAGCGCAGCTGCTGGCCGTCGATCGCGATGGTGTACTCGGTGGTCCCGCTGCTCGGCTGCGGCAGGATCTGGAACACCGTCTGCGGCTCGGAGGAGGCCGCGCTGGTGGCCGCGCCGCCCGCCAGCGGCGCGACCCAGGTCGCGAAGCCGCTGGTGAATTCCGGCGTCAGCGCCAGACCCATGTCGCCCCAGGTGCGTGCCGTGAGCGTGTCGCCGCGGCGCACCGCGAGCGGCCCGAGCGTGGTGCCGACGAACTTCGAGATCGAGCCGTCCGGGCCGAACACCTGTGCAATCTCGCTCGCGGCGGCCTCCACCTTGGCGCCGGCGGAGAACGGGTACTTGTTCGCCAGCGAGGCCTGGAACGGCTGGTAGACCTGCGCGTTCCACACCTTGTTGACTTCCACCGAGGCCGGCTGGATCACCACCGAGAAGGCCTGCTGCAGCGGGCGCACCAGCAGCGGGCGCAGCGACTTGCGTTGCGAGTCGGTCAGGCCGGTCAGCATCTGCTCGTCGACGTACTTCAGCGAATCGGCCAGTTCCGAGCCGTTGCCGTCGAGCGTCTGCTGCATCAGCTGGCGCGCGCCGGGGCCGGGGTCGCCCTGGTTCTTGATCACGTTGAAGCGGGTGCGCACCTTGGAGAGCGTGTCCATGTAGCCCTTGAGCATCGACTGGCCGCCGTCGTGGGTCTGCACGATCCGGCCCAGGCCGATGAACTCCTGGCCGATCGGGCCCATCGGCACCTCGACCGGGTTGCCGTTGATGTCGATGTTGGCCGCCAGCTGCCCGCCCGGCTTGCGCGAGAACCACTGCTTGACCCAGTTCACCACGCCGGTCTGCGCCTTCTTGATCGACACGTTGGCCAGCGACGGGTTATCCCAGGAGGTCTGGTCGTAGGCGGTCTCGAGCACCTTGCGGATCGGCGAGTCCTGCGGGTCGCCGAGCTTGTTCATGGCGTCCACGGCCTGGCCGAAGCTGCCGAAGTTCTGCACCGCGATGCCCTGCATGAACTTCTGCCAGTGCTGGGCGTATTCGGTCTTGTACATGCCGACCAGCACCTTCTGGATCTGCTCGGGGCTGCCTTCCAGCGTCAGGTCGTCCTGCGAGGCGGTGTTGAGCACCCAGTCCTTGGCCTGCAGTTCCTTGGTGGCCGCGTCGCGGATCGCCGGCTGCACGTAATCGAACCAGGCGTCGCGCGTGAAGGTGCCGGGAATCGCGTAGCTGCCGGCCACCAGGCCGGTGTTGTCCTCGCCGACGATGCGCGCGATCGTCATCGGGGCATAACGCGTCGAGGCGCGCGCCTTGATTTCCTCGTAGACGCGCTGGCGGGCCGGCATGCCGCGCACCACGTGGCGCAGGTTCTCGCGGGTCTGGTCGACCAGCGCCAGGTTGGCGTCGATCATCGGCCAGTCGTTGTCCTGCACGCGCGACAGGTAGAAGGTGATCATGCGCTCGGCGCTGCGGATCATCTCGTCGCGCGGCATGTTCCCGCGATTGGTTTCCAGCCAGCCGCGCCAGAAGCGCGCGATCTGGTCGGTCAGGTGCGCCTGCTCGACGTGGCGCTTGTCCGACAGCATCAGGTAGGTCTTCAGCGCGTTGTAGGCGTCCTCGACATTGGTCGGCGAGGCGTCGTTGTAGAGCCCGCCCTGCGCCTGCGGCTGCAGCGCCGATTTGTCGGAGACCGGCACCGCGCCCGATTCGGGCGTGCGCGTCATCGGCGCGAGCTGGTCCGGATGCGCGTCGACGTCCTTCAGGAACGCGGCGAGATTGTCGGCCACCGGCGCCAGCATGATCTGGCGCACGCCGTTGTAGTACTCGGTGAGCAGGCGCTCTTCCAGGCGGTCGCCCTGGTAGAGGCCCAGCGAGACCGAGATCGGCTTGTCGCGGCGGAACTGCTCGAGCTGCTCGATGCGGTCCTCGAGGATGTCCATCGCCTGCAGGCGCGATTGGAGGTCGTTGCGGTTCTGCTCGAGCTTGGCGATGTTGTCGAGGTCGGCCTGCACGTTGGCCACCAGTTGCTGGTTGCCGATCGTCGACCAGGTCCAGCCGCCCAGCGCCAGTGCCAGCACCGCCACGAAGGCGAAGAAGGTGGCGTAGCGCATCCGCGTCTTGGCGGGGCTGGCGAACTGGCGCACCGTCTTGCGGTCCTCGAAGATCACCTTCGAGAACAGGTCGCGCAGGAAGAAGCCGTTCTTCGAGAAGGCGCTGTGCGGCTTGGGCAGGGCGCCGCCGTCCAGCGCGAAGCGCGAGGCGATGCGCTGCGCGGCGGCGGAATTGGTTTCGCCTTCCTGCAGCGCGCTGGTGAAGTAGAAGCCGCGGAAGATCGGCTTGTACTGGAACGGGTTGTTCTCGAACAGGGTGGCCAGGAAGGCGCGCAGGGTCGGCTTGATCGAGGCGAATTCGAGCGGGAAGCTCAGCTGGCCCGGCGAGAGTATGTTGCCGCGGCTGATCGACAGTTGCGCGACGCTGATTTCCTTGAGGCCGTCGTAGAGTTCCTCGAAGCGCTCGTCGAACAGCGCCACCACGTCGCGCTTCTCGTCGGGCTCGTAGGGCAGGGTGGCGCCCCACACGCGGTCGTATTCCTGGCGCTCGCTGCTGCTGAAGAACTCGGTGAAGCCGGTGATCAGGTCGGCCTTGGTGAACATCACGTAGACCGGCGCGAACACCTCCAGCTTCTCGGTCAGCTCCTGCACGCGCTGGCGCAGGTTCTTCGCCAGGTTGATGGCGAACTCGGGGCGGCTGCCGGTCAGCTCGGCGATGCTGGCGGTGACGATGATGCCGTTGATCGGCGCCTTGGGACGGAATTTCTTGAGCAGGCCGAGGAAGCCGATCCATTCGCTGCGGTCTTCCTCATGCACCGAGTAGCGGCCGGCGGTGTCGAGCAGGATGCCCTCGGTGGTGAAGAACCAGTCGCAGTTGCGGGTACCGCCGATGCCGTGGATCACCGCGCTGTTCTTGTCGGCGAACGGGAACTGCAGGCCCGAGTTGATCACCGCGCTGCTCTTGCCCGCCGCCGGGTTGCCGATCACGATGTACCAGGGCAGCTCGTAGAGCGCCGAGCCGCCGGACACCTGGCCGATCTTCGAGGTCTTGATGGTCTTGACCGTGTCCACCAGGCGCGCGCGCAGCGTGTCGAGCTCGGCGGCCTTGGCCGGTTCGACCGGGCTCACCGAGGCGGCCGCCGCCTTGTCGACCTGGGCCTGCTCCTCGAGCATGTCGCCGAGCTTGCGGTTGGCGCGCCGCACGCGCAGCCGCTTGATCAGCTTCACCAGCAGCCACAGCACCACGATCACCGCGAGGATCGCGAGCGGGTAGACGAAGCTGATCGCAAGGGCGTCCGCCACGATGAACAGGATCGCGGCGAGCGCGATGAACCCGAGGATCGAGAGCGTGCGCGGGTGAGTCAACACGTTGAGGATGCGTTGCATAGGACGGTCAGGTTCCGGTGCGAATCAAGGGGGTGAGGCAATGGCGCGTGCGCGCCGACAGCGTGAGGGCGGCGCGTGACGTCACGCTGTCAATCCTGCGCAAAGAGGGAAAAGGATGATGGCGGCGGCGGCGGGTGGGGCGCGGCGTATCGAGGCGGACGGGACGAACCGTGCGGGCAGGCAAGGGACGGGCGCGAGCGGCTCCCCCTGGTTTGCTTGGCCGGCGTGCCGGCTGGTCTCGTGGTTCATCTGCCCCATACCGCCCTCAGTGTGCCGACGCCGTCATTGCGGCGGCGGGTGCCCCAGTTTGAAACCGGGCTTATGGTATTCGACGTGGCCGAGGTCCATCATTTTCCACCGGCCACCCCAGGTCAAGCCGACCTGCTCCGCGACTTGTCCGTACAGCTGATAACCGCGCATGGCCCAGGGATCTTTTTCGGAAATCACCAGCTTGCCGTCGCGCAAAAACGCATTGTCGGCGGCCAGGCCGAACTGGTGATAACTCTGGTACGCGGCCGCATTGGTCACGTTCGAGCCGATCGCGGCCAGCCGGTTCTGCCGCTCCGGGCTGCGATATCCCTCCAGCAGCGCCATTTCGTATCCGTATTGCTCGTGCATGATCTTGTAGACCAGCAGCAAGCGCGTGCGGAAATCCGGGTCCAGCAAATTCCAATCGCGACTCGCATCCTTCAGCGCGGGCCGGATCTGCTCGACTTCGCGCGTGGCGAATACCTCGGGAGGCAGCGGCGGCGGCGGGACGAGTTGCTCGCCTTGCAGCAGCGCGGCGATCTTCTCGTCGGGAACGCGTATGGTGTCGTCGTATTGGAATAATTGCCGACCGCGTAACGCAATCGCGATCAACGGAGGCGTCGCAAGAATACCCGTCGCGCAGATAATCAGCAAGCGGCGCCGGACCAGTAAGTTTTGCAGTTCATTTAATGAGCTCTGTGAAAATTTTGCCGATTTAACAATGTGGCTTCGCGTGCGCGTGGCGCGATCGGAAACGCGGCGGCTTAATCGCCCGTGAAACTGCGCGACCGTGGAGAAAACGCTGGTGCGCACGCCCGGTAATAACAGCATGGCGGCGATCAGCACGGCGATGGCGAAATACGCGATCAGTACGACGGCAATCACAGAAAACCCCGGATTTTACAATCGATTGTCTTTTAGAAGGCTTGCTCTTAGAATCAGGCCTGCTTCGAGTCGGCCGGACGATATTATTGCGGCGAATTAAACTAGGATTCAACGAGACATTGAATGAGCGCGCCGGAAGATTCAAATCGGAAAGCTTCACCCCCCCCCAGTCTGCTTTCTGAACCGGGCCAGGCTGCCGGTCAGAATGGCTCGCGTATTCTCGCCAATCTCGAAGGGCGGGTGGCGCCTCAGCAGGCTGGCGAAACCGCCGCCGCCTCGCGTTCGCGCAAGGGGCCGCTGGCGCTGATCGCGCTGGCCGTGATCGCGGTGGCCGGCTGGGGTGCCTGGCGCATCAATTCGCACAACGCTGCGGCGCCTGCCGTCACGGCCGCCGCGAGCCCGGCATCGGCCGCGGCCGCCAGCGGCGCGACGCCGGCCACGCTGGCCGCCGCCTCCGCTGCCGCCGCGAGCGAGGCCTCGGGCACCCAGGCCGCGCAGGCTGCCGGCGCCTCGGACGCGGCGCCGCAGACAGCCACCATCGTCAACGACGAACCCGCTTCGGCCGGCTCCGGCAACCGGCTCTCGCAGGCGCTCGCCAACGGCGCGACCGATGCGTCCTCGAACGCGACGGTAGCCGCCGGCGCGGCGGCGACGGTGGCGGCCGCGGCGGTGGCCGGCAAGGCCGGCGCCAGCGCCGCCGGAGGCAAACAGGATGTGGCGGCCGCCAAGGGCAAGCCGCAGCACCAGACCAAGGCCGAGGCGCGGCTCGCCGCCGCCGACGCCAAGCGCGAGGAGGCGCACGCCAGGCAGGAACTGGCCGCCAAGAAGCGCCACGACCGCCAGCTCGAGGCCGCCGCCAAGCGCCGTTCGGCCGGCACCACGGCGAAGAAGCCCGACGATCCGGATGCCGACCTGCTGGCCGCCCTGGTGGCCCGCACCAAGCCGGCCGACCCGGGCGTGCCGCTGTCGGCCAAGCCGCGCAAGGAAAAGGCCGCGCCGGTGCAGAAGGTGGCCGCCGATACCGGCTCGCTGGCCGCGCGCGTGAAGGAGTGCAGCCAGCGCGGTTTCTTCGAGGATCAACTCTGTCGCTGGCGCGTCTGCGATGGTCACTGGGGCAAGGATCCGTCCTGCCCGAGTTCGGCGAACCAGAACCGCCAACCCTGACCCTGACGAGATGCCGGCCCGCGCGCCGGCATTTTCATTTGCGCGATGCCGGGCGCGGTGCATTCCGGCTTCTCGCCGATCTCCGGCCGACCTTTCGTCGACTTCCGTCGATTTCTCGCCAGCCCCGCGCCGGTCTGCTGCTGGTCTGCCGCCGGATTTGCCGCCGGTCGGCCGCCGGTCGGCGCTTCGTCATCCTGAGCTTTGGACCCGCGCCGGATTGATTCGCGGTTCTCCCCGGCTTTCGCTATGCTTCGTTGCCGGCGACGTGTCGCCCGCGCCCGCGCCCGCGCTTACGACGCGCTTTCGAGCGGGCGCCGGCCGGCTTTCGCTGTCGCGCCGACGCGACGCGATCGTGGCAGCCAGATGACGCGCCATCATGCTGACACGCGCATCGGCGAAACAGGAGGGGGGGCGTGCCGTGGGTGGCGGACGGTGCGCGGCAGGCGGCGCACAGGATAGGCAGGACAGTCGATGAAACCAGAAATGATCATTCCCACGTACGGCGCCGACATGAGCGGCATGGTCTGCGCGTTCCGCTTCGCGCCGGACGCGGCCGGGGTGCCCGTGGACGCGACCGAGACCAGCCTGCGCCTGCTGGACGTGCCCGTGAAGGGTGCCGCCCAGGGCGAGTTCCAGTGGCTGCATTTCAATCTCGCGCACGGCGCCAGCGAACGCTGGATGCGCGCCCATCTGGGCCTGCCCGAGAGCTTCTACGAATTCCTGCGCGAGGGCTCGCACTCGACCCGCATCGAGCAGCAGGAAGGCGTGCTGCGCGCGGTGGTCAACGACGTGATGTTCAGTCTCGACATGGAGGCGGCCGAGGTGGCGACGCTGTGGGTCTATGTCGATCGCCGCATGATGGTGACCGCGCGCCTGAAGCCGCTGCGCTCGGTCGACACGCTGCGCGAGTGCGTGCGCCAGGGCGAGCGCTTCCGCTCGCCGACCGAGCTGCTGATCCACCTGCTGCGCGACCAGGCCGACGTGATGCAGCACATCGTGCGGCGCGCGGCGGTCGACGTGGACCGCATCGAGGATCGCTTCCTCTCGCAGCGGCCCACCGCCAACCGCGAGCAGCTGGGTTCGATGCGCCGCAGCCTGACGCGGCTGCAGCGCATGCTCGCGCCCGAGCCGGGTTCGATCTTCCGGCTGCTGGCCAAGCCGCCCGCCTGGCTGCTCGGCGAGGACGTGCAGGAGCTGCGCGAATCGACCGAGGAGTTCTCGCTGGTGCTGGCCGACCTGGCCGGGCTGGTGGAGCGGATCAAGCTGCTGCAGGAAGAGATCACCTCGCGGCTCGACGAACAGAACAACCGCACGCTGTTCACGCTGACCCTGGTGACCGTGATCGCGCTGCCGATCAATATCGTGGCGGGCTTTTTCGGCATGAACGTGGGCGGCGTGCCGCTCGCGGAGAACAAGCACGGCTTCTGGCTGATGGTGCTGTTCGTCACCATGTTCACCGGCCTGGCGGCCTGGTGGGCGTTCTGGCGGCGCGGCGACCGCTGAGGCGAGCGCCGGGGTGAGTGCCGGGGTGAGTGTTGATGCCGACGACGAGGCGGCCACCGCGCGAGCGGACGCCTCACCTCACCGTGCCGCACTGCGCCGGCGGCGTCAGCGCAGCCAGCGGATCGCGGTTTCCCCCAGCACCATGCCGAGCAGCCCGATCAGCGCGACCAGCGGCGGCGCCGGCGAACGCACGTTCAGCACCCCATAGAGCACACCCACGCCCAGCCCGACGCCGAGCGACACCGCGTAGTCGATCATCCTGGTTCTCCCCTTGCCCGCGGCCGGCTCGTTCACGGACGGATCAGCACGCGTTCGCGTGCGCCCGTCAATACCGCGCGATACGCGTCCTGCGCGCGGCCCAGCGCGTAGACGTGCTCGGGCGTGATCGGGAACGGCCGCAGCGTGCCGGTCTCGAAGGCGGGCGCCAGCTCGTCGAGGATGCGCGCGCAGGCCGTGCCGTCGAGCGCCAGCGAATCGACGCCGACAAAGGTGTGCTGGCCGCGGTAGAACGCGAAGATGTCGAAGGGCACGCTGCGCTCGATCGTGGAGATGAAGACCTGGCGCGCGCCGATCGCCATCGCCGCATTGGCTGCCGCGAAATAGGGGCTGCCGACCGTGTTGTAGACGATGTCGGCACCGCGCCCGCCGGTCATCTCGCGCACCGTGGCGGCGATGTCCTGGCTGGAGGCGTCGAGCACCGGCACCTCGGCGCTGGCATGGCCGCGATAGACGCCGGCGCTGCGCTCGACACCGATCACGCGCGCGCCGCGCGCGGTGGCGAGCTGGATGGCGGCCTGCCCGACCTTGCCGTTCGCGCCGAACACCAGCACCACTTCGTCCGCCTGAGGCATGCCGGCCCGGCGCAGGCCCTCGTAGGCGGTGATGAAGGGCACGCCCACGCCGGCTGCCTCGTCGAGCGTCATCGAGGCGGGCTTGCGGCGCACCTGGGCCGCTTCCACCAGCATCTGCTGAGCATGCGAGCCGTCGCGGCGGATTCCCAGTTCGCCGCCCGAACCCCAGACCGCCGCGCCGACCCAGTCGGCCGGGCCCAGGCGCACCACGCCGGCCCAGTCGCGGCCCGGGGTGCGCGGCCAGACCGCGTGCGGCATGTTGCCGAGCGCGGCCTTCACGTCGCTCGGGTTGACGCCGGCGGCGTGGATGTCGATCAGCATCTGGCCGTCGCCGACCACCGGCGAGGGGCTGTCTTGGATCGGCGCGAGCAGGGAATCGATGTCGCGGGCGGCGGTGTCGAGGACGATGCGTTGCATGGCGGAAACTCCTGTCAGTTGGGGCGATGACTGAATCGCTCAGTCGATGGATGCCAGTCTAGGCAGCCGCGATTGACGCGGAAATCCGCAAAGGTGCATCATCGCTTTGCGAAAAATGCAAAGCCAAACCCGGCTGCTTTCCATGGAATCGATCCTCTCCCCGCACCTGGCGCTGTTCGTCGACGTCGTCGAACTGCAGAGCTTCTCCGCTGTCGCGCGGCGTCACGACATGGCCGCCTCCTCGGTGGCGCGCCGCATCGACCAGCTCGAAGCCCAGCTCGGCCTGCGCGTGCTGCACCGGAGCACCCACGCGATGCGGCCGACCGAGGCCGGCCAGTTGCTCTACGAGCGCGCCAGGTCGCTGCTGGCCGGCATGCGCGGCCTGCAGGCCGAGCTGCACAAGCAGCGCGACGAGCCGGGCGGCCTGCTGCGCATCGACTGCCCGGCGCCGTTCGGCCGGCTGCACCTGATGCCGGCGCTGGCCGCCTTCATGCGGCGCCACCCGGCGATCGTGGTCGAGCTGGTGCTGACCGACAGCATGGTCGACCTGCCCGGCGAGCGGCTCGGCGCCGAGGTGGACCTGGCGCTGCGGATCGGGCCGGTGGCGGCGACCCGTTTCGTGGCCACCGTGCTCGCGCCGCAGCGCCGCGTGCTGTGCGCGAGCCCGGCCTATGTGGCCGCGCGCGGCGCGCCGCGCTCGCTCGAGGAACTGGCGCGCCACGACTGCCTGGCCTGGCACGGTTCGCCGCCGCCGGGCGCCTGGCGCTTCGGCGAGCATCGCCACGCACCCGACGCGCCGCGCTTTCGCAGCAATCATTCGGAAGCCCTGCTGGCGGCGGCGGTCGAGGGGCTCGGCATCGCCCATCTGCCGACCTGGCTGGCCGGCGTGGCGCTCGCCAACGGCGTGCTGGTGGCCCTCGAGGTCGGCGGCGCGGCGCCCGTGCTGGAGGACGCGACCATCCATCTGCTGCGCCAGCAATCGGGCGGCAGCGCGCGCACCCAGGTGCTGCTCGAATTCCTGCGCGACTGGTTCGCCGATCCGCCCTGGCAGCGCGTCGCGGCGGGGGCGTGAGGGTGTAAAGGCGGGCGGCCCGGGGCGGGCCGCGCCGGAACTACGCCGCCGCGCGGCGGTCCAGTCTGGATGCCGTTTCGATCGAAGGGAGGAGGGCTCCATGCAGCGTCGTGATGCGTTTCGTTGGCTGGCCGCCGGGGCGGCCTCGCTGCTGCTGGCCGGTTGCGCCACGCTGGGCCTGGATTCGCCGCGGATCGGCGTGGTCGGCCTGGAGCCGCTGCCGGGGCAGGGGCTGGAGATGCGCTTCAACCTGAAGCTGCGGGTGCAGAACCCCAACGACAGGCCGATCGACTACGACGGCATCGCCCTTTCGCTGGAACTGAACGGCCGCGCCTTCGCCAGCGGCGTGAGCGACGCGCGGGGCACGGTGCCGCGCTTCGGCGAGGCGGTGATCGCCGTGCCGATCACCGTCACCGCCTTCGCGGCCGCGCGCCAGGCTTTCGGCTTCGCCGACGCGGCGGCTTCGGGGCAGGTGCCCTACCGGTTGAGCGGCAAGCTCTCCTCGGGCATGCTCGGCGGCGTGCGCTTCAGCGATGCCGGTTCCCTGAGCCTGCCGGCGATGTCGGGCTACGGCGCTTATTGAATGCGAGTCGAGCAGGTCTCGAGCGCAAGCCGCGCGGCGCCCGATTCCGGCGTGCCGCGAGCCGAACCAGGGCCGCGCCGGCCGCCGTTGTCACACCGCCGCGCTTGGGCCATCCGGCGCGGCGGGCGATAATCCGGGCTGCCGCGAACCGGTCCCGCCCGGTTCGTGCCCGTTTTTCCCGCTTTCGCCCGAGTTGCCGTGACCGATTACCCGCCCCTCCACTTCATCGATGCAAACGGCGCCGAGCGCGCGCTGCGCTGGCGTTCCGAGGCCGGTGCGCCGCCGCCCAAGCGCGTCGTGGCGGCCGACGACACGACCACGGCGGACGCCGCCTACCGGCTCGCCTGCGAGGGCACCGCGCTGGTCTGGCAGGGCGATTTCCAGAACGCGCGCCAGTTGCTGCAGGCGCTGGCACGCCGCATCGACCGCCGCCACAAGAAGGCGCCCGAATCCTCGGTGGACGCCTTCAACCTGCATCGCCTCGCCCAATCGCAGCGCGCCCGCACGCTGGGCATGCTGCTGATCCCGCTGGAAGCCGATTACCAGATCGCGCTGCGCCGCGCGCCCGACCTGCGCGAGGCCTGCAGCGAGGCCTACGGGCCCGGCGGCGAGCCTTCGGTCGCCTCGCTGCGCGAGCTGCTGGGCCTGGTCGGCGCGCACGAATGGCGCAAGAAGGGCGTCGAGATCCCGGCCCTGGGCGCGCGCATCCATCCGCATTACGGGGTGTTCTCGCCGGTGCGCGGCGAGTACGTCGAGCTGGTCGCGCGCGCGCCGCTGCCGGCCGGTGCCGCCGCGCTCGCCTTCGATATCGGCACCGGCACCGGCGTGCTCGCGGCCCTGCTCGCGCAGCGCGGCGTGGCGCGCGTGACCGCCACCGACCAGGACCCGCGCGCGCTGGCCTGCGCCGCCGAGAATCTCGAGCGGCTCGGCCGCGACCGGCAGGTCGAGCTGCTGAGGACCGACCTGTTCCCGCCGGGCCGCGCGCCGCTGGTGGTCTGCAATCCGCCCTGGGTGCCGGCGCGGCCCAGCTCGCCGATCGAGTACGCCGTCTACGATCCCGACAGCCGAATGCTGAAGGGCTTCCTGGCTGGCCTGGCCGCCCATCTCGAGCCGGGCGGCGAGGGCTGGCTGATCCTCTCGGACTTCGCCGAGCACCTGGGCCTGCGCACGCGCGAGGCGCTGCTGGGCTGGATCGACGCGGCGGGGCTGGCGGTGCTGGGCCGCGACGACATCAAGCCGGTCCATCCCAAGGCCGGCGACGCCAGCGACCCGCTGCACCGCGCCCGCTCGGCCGAGATCACCTCGCTCTGGCGGCTCGGCGCGCGCGGCTGAGGCCGGCCTTCGGGCGAGTCGCGCGAATTTCGGTAAACTGCCGCCATTCCACCCGCATTCCTGCCGATGTCGCGCCGGTTTCACCGGTGCGGCCCCGGCCGTTCCCGCCCCATGTCGAACAAGACCTACGAAGTCCGTCCCGAGCAATCGGTCGAGCTGCTCAAGGAGCTGCACATCCTGACGCGCGACGGCAAGATGAATCAGGACAGCCGCCGCAAGCTCAAGCAGGTCTACCACCTGTACCAGTTCATCGAGCCGCTGCTGGAGAGCGTCGCCGCCGAGCGCGGCGGCGTGAGCCTGGTCGACCACGGCGCCGGCAAGTCCTATCTGGGCTTCATCCTCTACGACCTGTTCTTCAAGTCGCGTCCGGCGGCTGGCTCGCATATCTACGGCATCGAGACGCGCGAGGAACTGGTCGAGCGCTCCACCGCGCTGGCCGCGCGGCTCGGTTTCGGCGGGATGTCCTTCGAGACGCTGTCGGTGGCCGAGTCGATCGACTCGCCCAGGCTGCCTGCCAGCATCGACGTGGTGACGGCCCTGCATGCCTGCGATACCGCCACCGACGACGCGATCCGCTTCGCGCTCGCCAAGGAGGCGCGCCATATCGTGCTGGTGCCCTGCTGCCAGGCCGAGGTGGCCGGCGTGCTGCGCCGGAACAAGGGCAAGTCGCTGTCCAGCGCGCTGGCCGAGGTGTGGCGCCATCCCATCCACACGCGCGAGTTCGGCAGCCAGATCACCAATGTGCTGCGCTGCCTGCAGTTGGAGGCGCATGGCTACCAGGTCAGCGTCACCGAGCTGGTCGGCTGGGAGCATTCGATGAAGAACGAGCTGATCATCGCGCAGTACAAGAACCTGCCGCGCCGCAAGCCCAGCGAGCGCCTCGACGAGATCCTCGGGATGTTCGGCCTGGCCGAGCTGAACCAGCGTTTCTTCGCGCCGCGAGCCGGCGAGGCCGCCGGCGCCTGAGTCGCTAACTGAGTCGGTAATTGAGCCGGCAACCGAGTCGGCAACCGCGCCAGGCCTGCCGGGCCGCGCTCAGTTGCCTGCTTCGGGGCGGTCGTCCTGGCCGTCCTCCGTCATCCATTCCCGCCAGCCCGCGTGGCCGAGCCGCCGCAGCGTGGCCTGGTTGCGCTCGTAGATCTCGGCCGCGTCCGGGAAGGCCTCGACCGCGCGATCGATGCTGGCCTCGCGCAGCAGGTGCAGGATCGGATAGGGCGCGCGATTCGTGTAGTTCTCGATGTCCTCGGGCTCGCTGCCGTCGAACTGGTAGCGCGGGTGGAAGCTCGCGATCTGCAGCATGCCGTCGAGCCGCAGTTGTTGCAGCAATTGGTCGGCGAAGTGGATTGCGTCGCTGAAGTCGGCGAACTCGGCGAAGGCGAACGGGAAGATCACCAGGGTGGTGTCGATCGCCTCGGGATCGGCCTCGGCGAGCGCGCGCAGCTCGGTCTCCAGGTCGGCGAAGGCCTCCTCGAAGCGGCTCGCCCGGCTGAGCGCGTAACGCACCTGGCCCTTGACGTGCACGCTCTTGGCGAACGGGCACAGGTTCAGCCCGATCACGGCGCGCGTGAGCCAGTGGCGCGTGGCGGCGAGGATCTCGGCTTCGGATGGATTCATGGTCGGGGACGGTGGCGAGGCGGGGGCTGGCATTGTAGCGGGGCGGGCAGGGCGCGGCCGATCGTGCCGCCGCGCCCGCCACTCCCCCGCGCCGGCGGCCCTCAGGCGCAGGCCGCCTCGATCATCATCCGCACCACGCGCGGCGCGGCGCCGATCGGGCTGTCCTCGCCGCGATAGGTCTGGCTGGCCGCGTAGATGCCCTCGATCACCAGCGCGATGCCCTCGGCCAGCACGCGCGGCTCGCGCGCGCCGGCGCCCTGCGCGAGCGCCAGCAGCCGGCGCATCAGCTCGGCCTTGTTGTCGGCCACCGAGGCGCGCGCGGCATGGTTCGGATCGGGAAACTCGACAGCCACGTTGATGAACGGGCAGCCGCGGTAATCGGGCGCCGCCGCGCGCACCGCCAGCTCGTCGACGTACTTCAGCAACTGGGCCTTCGGATCGTCGGGCAGGCGCCGCGCGTCCTCGTCGAAGCGATCGAAATAGTGCTCGTTCTTGCGCTCGAGATAGGCCAGTACCAACTCGTCCTTCGAGGCGAACTGGCGATACAGGCTCATCTTGTTGACGCCGGCCTGCTCGACCACGGCATCCACGCCGACGGCCCGCACGCCTTCCCGGTAGAACAGCGTCTCGGCCGCGTCGAGCAGCTGGGCATGGGCGGTCGCGCCGGCCGTCGGCGAACGGCGCGAGGCGCTGGCGGATTTGGCGGAAGCTGCGCTCATGAACAATAACCTCGATTGATGCGGGTGAATTGAATTCGACGCTTGACATGTTACCGAGCGGTAACTACGATCGCAAGCTCTTGTGACTGAGCGGTAACGCCGCGGTCGCACCGTCAACGGGGTCAGTAAGCCGGCGCGCATCGCTCAGCCCGGCGCGGCCGCAACTGGAGTGGTTGGGATGAACTGGATTGCAGCGAGCGCTCGCGGGCGTTTCCATTACGGCTGGGTGGCGGCCGCGGTCGTGTTCCTGATCCTGCTCGCCGCAGCCGGCACGCGCGCCACGCCGAGCGTGCTGATGGTGCCGCTGGGCAACGAATTCGGCTGGAGCCGTGCCACGGTCTCGCTGGCGATCTCGATCAATATCGCGCTTTATGGCCTGACCGGGCCGTTCGCGGCGGCCGCGATGCAGCGCTTCGGCCTGCGTCCCACCATCCTCACCGCGCTGGTGGTGATGGGCACGGGCGTGGCCCTGTCGTCGATGATGACGGCCACCTGGCAGATGGTGCTGATCTGGGGCGTGATGGTCGGCAGCGCCACCGGCGTGGCCGCGCTGACGCTGTCGGCGACCTTCGTGAACCGCTGGTTCGTGGCGCGCCGCGGGCTGGTGATGGGCATGCTGACGGCCAGCTCGGCCACCGGCCAGATGGTGTTCCTGCCGATGCTGGCCTCGATCTCGGAGCATCACGGCTGGCGCCCGGTGGTGCTGGTGGTGGCGGTGGCGCTGGCGATCGTGGTGCCGCTGGTGATCTTCCTGCTGCCGGAGCGGCCCGCCGACGTACAGCTGCGCCCTTACGGCGAACCCGAGGATGCGCCGCGCGCGGCCGAGGCGGCGAAGCAGAATCCGCTCGCCACCGCCTTCGAGGCGCTGTTCAGCGCTGCGCGCCGTCGCGACTTCTGGCTGCTGTTCTTCAGCTTCTTCATCTGCGGCGCCAGCACCAACGGCTATATCGGCTCGCACCTGATCGCGATGTGCAGCGACTACGGCATGAGCGAGGTGCAGGGCGCCTCGCTGCTGGCGGCGATGGGCATCTTCGACCTGATCGGCACCACCGCCTCGGGCTGGCTGTCGGACCGCTACGACAGCCGGGTGCTGCTGTTCTGGTACTACGGGCTGCGCGGACTGTCGCTGATCTACCTGCCGCACGCCTTCGGCATCGACTTCTTCGGCCTGCCGCTGTTCGCGGTGTTCTACGGCCTGGACTGGATTGCCACCGTGCCGCCCACCGTGCGCCTGGCCACCGACATCTGGGGCAAGGAGCGCGCGCCGATCGTGTTCGGCTGGATCGTCGCGGGCCACCAGCTCGGCGCGGCCTTCGCCACGCTCGGCGCCGGCCTGCTGCGCGCGAGCCTGGGCACCTACACGCTGGCCTCGATGATCTCGGGCGGGCTGTGTATCGTCGGCGCGCTGATCGTGCTGCGCATCGGGCGCGGCCGTACGCGCAGCGTGCCGCAGGCGGCCTGAGGCGGGTGCGACGCGCGGGCAGAGGCTGGGAGCTGGGTTCCACAAGCAGGCCCGCGCAAGCAAGACCCGAGGCACGGCTCGCCAAGCCTCGCGCCGCCTGCATTTTCCGCCCGCGATGCGGCGCTGCCGCTCTCCCGCCCGCGCTGATTTGCAATCCCGAACCCCGACATACGCATCCGGCAGCGAACGGGTATCCTTGCGGTTCTCCGGGGCTTGTGCCCTTTTTCGACTATGAGGAACCGCATGTCCGTCAAACCTGCACCCACCGCTGTGTCGATCCACGAACTGATCGCGGGGCGCTGGAGCCCGCGTGCCTATTCGAACCAGCCGATCAGCGGCGAGCACCTGCATGCGCTGCTGGAGGCCGCGCGCTGGGCGCCGTCGGCCTATAACGCGCAGCCCTGGCGCTTCGTGGTGTTCGATCGCACGCGCGACGAGGCTGCCTTCAAGAAGGCCTTCGCCACGCTGGTGCCGTTCAACCAGGCCTGGAACGCGCCGGCCCCGGTGCTGATCGCGGTGACCTCGCATACGCTGACCTCGAAGGGCGAGCCGAGCACCACCGCGCTCTACGACGCGGGCGCGGCGGCGATGGCGCTGGTGCTGCAGGCGCATGCGCTGGGCCTGGCCGCCCACCAGATGAGCGGCTTCGATCCGAAGGCGTTTCGCGAGGCCTTCGCGGTGCCGGCCGACGTCGAGATCATCGCGATGATCTCGGTCGGCCACTACGGCGATGCCGACAAGCTCGACCCGGTGCTGCGCGATCGCGAGCGCGCGCCGCGCACGCGTAATGCGATTGGCGAGATCGCCTACCAGGGCGGCTGGAAGGTGCCTTTCGCGGGGGCCTGAGGCACCCGAGCTCCTGCGGCGGCTGGTAGCCCGCCCCTCAAGCCGGGCCGCGCCGCCGCAACCGGCCAGGACGCGCGCCGCGCCGTCATCACGACGGGCGGCGCGCGTTTTTCATGGTGCCGCGCGATGGCATCGCCGGGCGGCCGCGCTCGCGGCCCGCCGTGCCGCGGCCGCCGGGATCGTGCACCGGGCGCGGCAAGCCGCCGGCAGGGCCGGGCGCCGTTCGAACCGTCCCCGATTTCCCGCGTCGCGCACCCGCCGCAGCCCGTTGTAGGGCCGCGCGCTTCTGTGTTAAAAAGCCCCCCTTTCCGCTTCGCGCCCGTCCCGTCGGCGTTTCATTCCCCATGAGCTACTGCGCGATCGATTTCGGCACTTCCAACTCCGCCGTCGCCCTGCCGGACCCGGCGCGGGAGGGGGCGATGCGGCTCGCGCCCGTGGAAGGCGAGCACCGCACCCTGCCGACCTCCATCTTCTTCAACAACGACGAGGGCACGCGCGAGTTCGGCCGTGCCGCGCTGGCCTCCTACATCGACGGTTTCGACGGCCGGCTGATGCGCTCGATGAAGAGCATCCTCGGCTCGCCGCTGGCGGAAACCACCACCGACCTCGGCGACGGCAGCGGCATCGCCTATACCGAGGTGATCGCCATCTTCATGCAGCACCTGACGGGCAAGGCGCAGGCCTGCTCGGGCGGCACGATCGATCGCGCGGTGCTGGGCCGGCCGGTGTTCTTCGTCGACGACGATCCGCGCGCCGACCGCCTCGCCGAGCAGCAGCTCGCGGCGGCCGCGCAGTCGGTGGGCCTGAAGGAGGTGCACTTCCAGTACGAGCCGATCGCGGCCGCGTTCGACTACGAGTCGCGCCAGCCGGCCGAGACGCTGGTGCTGGTGGCCGACATCGGCGGCGGTACCTCGGACTTCTCGCTGGTGCGCGTCGGCCCCGAGCGCATGGCGCGGCTCGAGCGCAAGGACGACGTGCTCGCGCATCACGGCGTGCACGTGGCCGGCACCGACTACGACCGCCGCGTCGAGCTGGCCTCGATCATGCCGGCCTTCGGCTACCGCTCGCTGGACCCGGAAGGTCGCGAACTGCCGAACCGGATCTACTTCGACCTCGCCACCTGGCACCTGATCAACACCGTCTACACGCCCAAGCGGCTTGCCGAGCTCAAGCTGATGAAGCACCTGTATGTGGACACGCGCCAGTTCGAGCGGCTGGTGAGGGTGGTCGAGCAGCGCTTCGGCCACGCGCTGATGGCACGCGCCGAGGAGGCCAAGATCGGCGTGGCGGCGGGCGGGGAGACGATGATCGACCTGAACGAGATCGAGGAGGACCTGCAGATCGCCTTCGACGCGGCGCGCCTGGTGGAGGCCAGCGTCGACGACACGGCGCGCATCGTCGAGGCGGCGCGCGAGACAGTCCGGCTGGCCGGCATCGCGCCGCGCGATCTGGGCGCGCTCTACTTCACGGGCGGCTCGACCGGGCTGGCCTTCCTGTCGGGCGCGCTGGCGGCCGCCTTCCCCGATGCCGAGCCGGTGTTCGGCGATCGCCTCGCCAGCGTCGCCACGGGCCTCGGGATCCACGCGCGGCGGCTGTTCGGCTGAGCGCCGGCCGGCGCGCCTCGTGCGGGTCCGGACAGGGCTCGACATGGCTGCGCCGGGAGCGAGAATTGCATCCGGCGTCGAGCCGGCCCGCCAACCCGTCCAGCACGCCTCGATGACAAATCGGCGTGTCCGGCGCCGATTCCCTTGCCCCCGCGACGCGAACCACTGCACCACGATCGGAATCAATCCCGCCGGATCGCGGCCCGACACGAATTCGGGTCGGAAAAAACGAAAACCCCGCCGAGGCGGGGTTTTTTATTCAGGCGAAGATATCGCGCGAACTTACAGCGGCTTGATGTTCGCTGCTTGCAGACCCTTCGGGCCGGTCTTCACTTCGAATTCGACCTTCTGGTTTTCTTGCAGCGTCTTGAAACCGTCGACACGGATTTCCGAGAAGTGCGCGAACAGATCGTCGCCGCCGCCTTCCGGCGTGATGAAGCCAAAACCCTTAGCGTCGTTGAACCACTTGACGGTGCCGGTTGCCATAACTTGTTCCTAAAAATGTGAGACAGGGCGAAACGCCCGGGAGGTGCATGAAAATCAAGGAAGGGGGTAATGGGGCCGACCGGAGTACCGTTGATGGGCGAACTACGAAAGAACCTATTCACTCGCCACTTGAAATCCTGCTCGGCCGTTATACGTCCAAACGACCTTGCGGTCAACCTTCCACTGAGAATTCCTAGGGAAACTACTAGAAATACCACGAATAACGCTTACAAACCTTGCTGGGGCGCTCATTTTTTTGTAGGGGCTGATCGATTTTGCCGCCATCCGGGAGGTGCAACCGTATACACTACGCGCCGCACGGGCGGGTTGTCCTGGACCGGACAACCCGTCCCCCAAAGATGCCAGCGCGACCCCGGCCGAACGACCTTCGGCAGGCGTCCTGACAAGGCTTTTTGAGAGACATAGGAGAGGTTGTGAACAGTTCTATTCAACGGAACATCGGCCCGATCGCGCTCATGCTGACGGGCCTGGGGTCGATCATCGGCTCCGGCTGGCTTTTCGGGGCCTGGAAAGCAGCGAAGATCGCCGGCCCGGCCGCGATCTGCGCCTGGATCATCGGCGCGGTCGTGATTCTCGCGATCGCATTGACCTATGCCGAGCTCGGCGCGATGTTCCCGGAATCGGGCGGCATGGTGCGCTACGCGCGTTACTCGCACGGCTCCCTGGTGGGCTTCATCAGCGCCTGGGCCAACTGGATCGCGATCGTCTCGGTGATCCCGATCGAGGCCGAGGCATCGATCCAGTACATGAGCACCTGGCCCTATGCGTGGGCGCACAGCCTGTTCGTGGGCGGGGAGCTGACCACACCAGGCCTGTTGCTCTCGGCGGTGCTGGTGGTGATCTACTTCATGCTGAACTACTGGGGCGTGAAGCTGTTCGCGCGCGCCAACTCGGCGATCACGGTCTTCAAGTTCCTGATCCCGGGCCTGACCATCCTCGGCCTGATGCTCACCAGCTTCCACTCCGACAACCTCGGCATGACGAGCAACGACTCGTTCGCGCCGTATGGCTGGTCGGCGGTGCTCACGGCGGTCGCCACCAGCGGCATCGTGTTCGCGTTCAACGGCTTCCAGAGCCCGGTCAACCTCGCCGGCGAGGCGCGCAACCCGTCGCGCAGCGTGCCGTTCGCGGTGATCGCCTCGATCCTGATCGCGTTGGTGATCTACGTGCTGCTGCAGATCGCCTACATCGGCTCGGTCGATCCGGCCGAAGTCGCGAAGGGCTGGAAGCACTTCAACTTCGCCTCGCCGTTCGCGGAACTGGCGATCGCGCTGAACCTGAACTGGCTGGCCGTGCTGCTCTACGTCGACGCCTTCATCAGCCCGAGCGGCACCGGCACGACCTACATGGCGACCACCACGCGGATGATCTACGCGATGGAGCGCAACAACACGATGCCGAAGATGTTCGGCAACGTGCACCCGCTCTACGGCGTGCCGCGCAACGCGATGTGGTTCAATCTGCTGGTCTCCTTCGTCTTCCTGTTCTTCTTCCGCGGCTGGAGCTCGCTGGCGGCCGTGATCTCGGTGGCTACCGTGATCTCGTACCTGACGGGCCCGATCAGCCTGATGGCGCTGCGCCGCGCGGCCACCGACCTCGATCGTCCGCTGTCGATCCCGGGCATGAAGCTGATCGCGCCGTTTGCCTTCGTCTGCGCCTCGCTGATCCTGTACTGGGCGAAGTGGCCGCTGACGGGCGAGATCATCCTGCTGATGGTCGTCGCGCTGCCGGTGTACTTCTACTTCCAGGCCAAGTCGGGCTGGGGTGGCTGGGGTGCCGACCTGAAGGCCGCCTGGTGGCTGGTCGCCTACCTGCCGACGATGGCCGTGCTGTCGCTGATCGGCAGCAAGCAGTTCGGCGGCTCGGGCGTGCTGCCCTATGGCTGGGACATGCTGATCGTTGCGCTGATCGCGCTGGGCTTCTACTTCTGGGGCGTCAATACCGGCTACCGGACCCAGTACCTCGACGAGCGCGAGTCGCACGACGAGATCCTCGACGGCATCGGCGCCTGAGCGTCACCGCCCGCTGCTCCCGATCCTGACGACACCGCCGCCGCGGTGCCGGCAGGAACGAAAAAAAGCCCGCCCGGGTCATGCCCGGGCGGGCTTTTTCATCGGCGCTCGCCGCGCCCGGGGCCGTACCTCAGGCCGCGGGCTGGCTGGCCTGGGGCGACGACGCGAACACGTAGTTGGTCATCGCCAGCACGCGCTGGTAGGTGCCCAGTGACTGGATGCCGAGCTGGTAGTCGTCGTCGGCCGCGCCGAGCGCGGCGAACACCGGCAGCAGGTGCTCGTCGGTCGGGTGCATCAGGGCAGCGTGCGGGGCCTGGCGCCGGTAGTCGAGCAGCGCCTCGATGTCGCGATGGGCCAGGCGGTCCTCGAACCAGCCGGTGAATTCGTCCACGCGCGGGTCGGCCTCCTCCGGCGTCGCGCCGAAATCGGCCTGGCGCAGGTTATGGGTGATCTGGCCCGAGCCGATCACCATCACGCCGTCGTCGCGCAGCGCGCGCAGCGCACGGCCCACGCGGAAGTGGTGGGCGGCGTCGGCGCGCGGCTGGATCGACAACTGGGCAACCGGGATATCGGCCTCGGGGAACATCAGCAGCATCGGCACCCAGGCGCCGTGGTCGAGCCCGTAGTCGGTGGTCGCGGTCGGGATGCCGGCCGCCTCGAGCAGGGCCGCCGTGCGCTCGGCCAGCTCGGGCGCGCCCGGCGCCGGGTAGCGCAGTTCGTAGAGCGCGCGCGGGAAGCCGTGGAAGTCGTGGATGGTTTCGGGCCGCGCGCTGACGCTGACGGCCGGGGCCAGCGTGTTCCAGTGCGCCGAGAGCATCAGCACGGCGCGCGGGCGCGGCAGCTCGGCGCCCAGGTGCGTGAACGCCGCCGAGGGCAGCAGCGGGTCGATCGGCAGCGTCGGGGCGCCGTGGGACAGGTAGAGCGAGGGCAGGCGGGACATGGTCGGAGGTCCGGATGAGTCGAATTGGATTCGACTATAGAGACCGCCTTGGGTTTGATAAATCGCTCAAACGGGATTTGATTGATTCTCTATCGTTGCGAATCAATACGAGGTGGCGGCGAGGTGACGAGCCTTACTCGGTGCCGCCGCGGATTCCGGTCCAGGGCGCGGTGCGCGGCGCGCCGATGCCGAACAGGTCGATCACGCGCGTGACGGTCTGGTCGACCAGCTCGTCGATCGAGGCGGGCATCGCGTAGAAGGCGGGCAGCGGGGGGAAGACGATGCCGCCCATCTCGGTGACGGCGGTCATGTTGCGCAGATGGGCGAGATTGAAGGGCGTCTCGCGCACCATCAGCACCAGTCGGCGCCGCTCCTTGAGCGTGACGTCGGCGGCGCGGGCCACGAGATTGTCCGAGAGCCCGTGCGCGACGCTGGCCAGCGTCTTCATCGAGCAGGGCGCGACCACCATGCCGTCGGTCGCGAACGAGCCGGAGGCGATGCTCGCGCCCACGTCGCGTACCGAGTGGACCACGTCGGCCCGTGCATGGACCTCGTCCTTTGAGAGCCGCAGTTCGTGCTGGATATTGAGCCAGCCGGCCGCCGACACCAGCAGGTGGGTCTCGACGCCGCCCGCCGCGCGCAGCAGGTCGAGCAGGCGGATGCCGTAGATCGCGCCGGTCGCGCCGGTGATCGCGACGATCAGGCGCCGCGGCGGCGCGGGGCGTGCCTCCATCGAGGGCAGGAACTCAGGCGGCGGCGAACAGTTGCTGCAGTTCGCCCGACTGGTACATCTCCATCATGATGTCCGAGCCGCCGACGAATTCGCCCTTCACGTAGAGCTGGGGGATCGTCGGCCAGTTCGAGAAGCTTTTGATCCCCTGGCGGATTTCCTCGTCCTCGAGCACGTTGACGGTCTTGATCTGGTCGACGCCGCAGGCCTTCAGGACCTGGATCGCGCGGCCCGAGAAGCCGCACATCGGGAACTGCGCGGTGCCCTTCATGAAGAGCACGACCGGGTTTTCGTCGACGATTTGCTTGATGCGTTGTTGGGTATCCATGATGAACCTTGTGCTGATGCGGGGCAGAGAACGGGAATGATACTGGATTTCGGCAGGGCCGACCGGCGCCGGGCCGGGGGCAGAAAGCAGGGCCGGGACAGGGCCGGCGGGTGCTCCGGGCATCTCGCGGAGGCAACGACCGCGGGCAAGCCGCGCCCGGGCGTTCAGCCGGGCAGGCGCCCGCCGGTGCAGCGCTCGATGGCCGCCAGGTCGGTGAGCGAGGCCACCGCCTCGAATCCGGCGGCGGCGAGGATCGCGCGCACCGCCTCTGCCTGGTCGTAGCCGTGCTCGATCCAGAGCGCGCCGCGCGGCAGCAGAAAGGCCGGCGCGCCGGCCGCGATCGCGCGGATCGCCTCGAGGCCGTCAGCCTCGTCGGTCAGCGCACCGCGCGGCTCGAAGCGCAGGTCGCCCTGCTCGAGATGCGGGTCCCGGCACGCGATATAGGGCGGGTTGCTGACGATCGCATGAAAGCGCTGCAGCGGATCGAGCGCGCCGTACCAGTCGCTCTCCAGGAACCGCAGGGCGCCGCCCGGGCGTGCCGGGTCGAGCAGCCTGGCCGCGTTGCCGCGTGCCACCGCCAGCGCGGCGGCCGAGCGGTCGAGCGCCTGGACACGCGCGTCGGGCCGCATCGAGGCGATCGAGACCGCCACCGCGCCGCTGCCGGTGCCGAGGTCGAGCACGGCCGGCGCGGCGATGCCCTCGATCGCGGCGAGCGCGCTCTCGACCAGCAGCTCGGTATCGGGCCGCGGAATCAGCACGTCGGGCGTGACCGCGAATTCGAGGCCGAAGAACTCGCGCGAGCCGACCAGTTGCGCCACCGGCTCGCCGGCCAGGCGCCGCGCCGCGAGCGCGAGATAACGCTCGGCGTCGGCCGCCGCGAGCGGCGCGTCGGCGCGCGTGATCAGTTGGGTTCGGCTCCAGCCCAGCGCGTGGGCGAGCAGGATCCGTGCGTCGACGGCATCGAGCGGCGTGGCGCGCAGCAGTTCGGCGGCGGTGGCGGGCGAGGCGGGCATGAGACGCGCGCCGCTCAGTCGCTTTCGCCGAGCGAGGCCAGCAGCTCGGCCTGGTGCTCGCTGACGAGGGTCGCGATCATCTCGTCGAGATCGCCGTCCATCAGGGCCTCGAGCTTGTAGAGCGTGAGGTTGATGCGGTGGTCGGTCATCCGGCCCTGCGGGAAGTTGTAGGTGCGGATCCGCTCCGAGCGGTCGCCCGAGCCGATCAGGCTCTTGCGCGTGGCCGCTTCCTTGGCGTGCTGCTCGTGGTACTGCTTGTCCTTGATGCGGGCCGCCAGCACCTTCAGCGCGCGCTCCTTGTTCTTGTGCTGCGAGCGGTCGTCCTGGCATTCCACCACGATGCCGGTCGGCAGGTGGGTGACGCGCACCGCCGAATCGGTCTTGTTGATGTGCTGGCCGCCCGCGCCCGAGGCGCGGAAGGTGTCGATGCGCAGGTCGGCCGGGTTGATCTCGACCTCGGCGATCTCGTCGGCCTCGGGCATCACCGCCACGGTGCAGGCCGAGGTGTGGATACGGCCCTGCGTCTCGGTGGCCGGCACGCGCTGCACGCGATGGCCGCCCGATTCGAACTTCAGGCGCGAATAGGCGCCCTGGCCCGCGATGCGCACGATCACTTCCTTGTAGCCGCCCAGGTCCGAGGCGCTCTCCGACATCATCTCGACCTGCCAGCGCTGCCGCTCGGCATAGCGCAGGTACATGCGCAGCAGGTCGCCGGCGAACAGCGCCGACTCGTCGCCGCCGGTGCCGGCGCGGATTTCCAGGAAGATGTTGCGCTCGTCGTTGGGGTCGCGCGGCAGCAGCATCTTCTGCAGCTCGGCTTCCAGGCGCGCCATGCGTTCGCGCGCCTCGCGGATCTCTTCTTCCGCGAACTCGCGCATCGCGGCGTCCGACAGCAGTTCCTGGGCGGTCGCCTCGTCGCCGCGCGCGAGGCGCCATTGCGCGTAGTGCTCGACCACCGGGCCGATTTCCGCGTGTTCGCGGGTCAGCTTGCGGTACTGGTCGAGATCGGCGGTGACGTTCTCTCGGCTCAGCAGTTCGTTCAGTTCGGCCAGCCGGTTCGAGAGCTGGTCGAGCTTGCTTTGCATGCTCGTTTTCATGGTGTGGAGCGACGCTCCCGGGCGAGGATTCGAAAAGGAAGGCGGATGCGGCCGAAGCGCCGCGGGTGGGGCAGATGCGGCGGCGGGCGCCGCTAATGGTCGGCGCGCGGGCCGTGCGCGTAGAACCCGCGCATCAGGTCGATCAACTGGTCGCGCTCGGTGCCGCTGGTGCGGTTCAGCGCGCTGGTCGGGCCGTGGATCAGCTTGTTGGTGAGCGCCTGCGACAGCGCGTCGAGCACCGCGGCCGGATCGTCGCCGCGCGCCAGCATCTTCTGCGCGCGCTCGACCTCGGCGCGGCGCAGCGCGTCGGCCTGGGTATGCATGTGGCGGATGATCGGCACCACGCTGCGCGTGTCGAGCCACTGCATGAAGTTCTGCACGCGCGTCTCGATGATCGCCTCGGCCTGCGCCACGGCGGCCTGCCGCGAGGCATTGCCCTCGCGCACGATTGCGCCGAGATCGTCGACCGTGTAGAGGAACACGTCCTTGAGCTTGCCGACTTCCTGCTCGATGTCGCGCGGCACGGCCAGGTCGACCATGAAGATCGGCCGGTGGCGGCGCGCCTTCACCGCGCGCTCGACCGCGCCCAGGCCGATGATCGGCAGCGTGGAGGCGGTGCAGGACACGATGATGTCGAATTCGTGCATGCGCGCGGGCAGGTCGGCCAGCGGCATGGCGCGGCCGCCGAAGCGCTCGGCCAGTTTGGCGCCGCGCTCGGCGGTGCGGTTGGCGATCACCAGCTCGCGCGGACCTTGCGCGGCGAAGTGGGTGGCGCACAGCTCGATCATCTCGCCCGCGCCGATGAACAGCACCTTCTGGTCGGCGAGGCTCTCGAAGATGCGCTGCGCCAGGCGCACCGCGGCGGCGGCCATCGACACCGACTGGGCGCCGATCTCGGTGGTGCTGCGCACCTCCTTGGCGACCGCGAAGGTGCGCTGGAACAACTGGTTCAGGTAGGTGCCGAGCGCGCCGGCCTCGGAGGCGGTGCGCACCGCGTTCTTCATCTGGCCGACGATCTGGGTTTCGCCGAGCACCATGGAATCGAGGCCGGACGCGACGCGGAAGGCGTGGCGGACGGCCTCGGATTGCGGCAGCGCGTAGACATGCGGCGCGAGCTCGTCGGCGGGAATGCCGTGGAACTCGGCCAGCCAGCGCACGGCGGCATCGCGCGCGGCGCGATCGTCGGTGGCGCAGTACAGCTCGGTGCGGTTGCAGGTGGAGAGGATCGCGGCTTCGGGCGTGTTGGGCGCCTGGCGCCCCAGGAACACGCCGGTCAGGGTGGACAGGGCAGGCTTGATCTGTTCGAGCGGAAACGCCACACGTTCGCGCAAGGCGACGGGTGCCGTGTGGTGATTGATTCCGATCGTGAGGAGCTGCATATCCGGGGGCTATCGTTTAGGTTCGCATTATAGCGTCTTGCCGCTTTTGTCACCGGCAAGGCCCAGGCCGGGCCGCCAGGCCGCCTGTCCCGACCGGGGCGATTCGCCGCAAGCCCCGCCAGGACGCGCTCTCGAGCCTGCCGGCCCTCGCCCGATGTACGCCTGGGCGCCGCCAAGACCCTGCTCACGACAGGGTGGCGCGACTCCAGGTCGCAGCAATCGGCCAGGCCGACGATTGGAGGGTACGATGCGCCCGAAACCGTCGATTGGCAACCGTCCGGCATTCGATTCCGCCCACTTTTTCAGGATAGTTGGAATTTGTGTGGACATATGAAGGAGGACGCCGCTGCGGCACTTATGTCCACTTGCCTTACGTTTGACCAACCCCTTACACTCGTTCGCTAGGTAGGGCAATGTCGCGGACGGCCGCACTCTCGTACTCACTTTTATAATCCGGATCACCGGAGACGGCCGACGCATGCCCTGCGACGACAGGTGTTTCGTTCACGCCCGGGGCAAGCTCGGATGATTCGAAAAAAAGGCGCTGGATGAACTGGTTTGGAATCGTGGTGCTCGGTCTCGCCATCGGCGGCCTGGGCTGGTGGCTGCATCCGGCGCGTGCCGGGCGCCGCGGTTGGCGCACCGCGCTGGTCGCCGGCCTCGCGGGCGCGGCGGCCGCCAGGATGGCCGGCAACCTGACCGGTCTGTTCCACGACGGCGGCACGCTCGAATGGCCCGTCTGCGCCGTCGCCGCACTTGTCCTCGTCACCTTGACCACCGGCGCGCTTGCCCGCCGCTGAACTCCCCCCACACGGATGGAACCCATCATGAACGTCCGTCATCCCGACGTCTCCCCCATTCCCGCTCGCATCGCCCTGTTGCGCGGCGCGATGGCGCGCGAGGGTGTCGCCGCCTGTCTCGTCCCATCCGCCGATCCGCATCTGTCCGAGTACCTGCCCGAGCACTGGCAGGCGCGCCGCTGGCTGTCGGGCTTCACGGGCTCGGTCGGCACCCTGGTGGTGACGGCCGATTTCGCGGGCCTGTGGGTCGACAGCCGCTACTGGGTGCAGGCCGCCGCCGAACTGGCCGGCACCGGCGTCGAACTGATGAAGATGATGGCCGGCCAGCAGAGCCAGCCGCATGTCGAATGGCTGGCCGAGCACGTGCCGGCCGGCGCCGCGGTGGGCGTGGACGGCGCGGTGCTCGGAGTGGGCGCCGCGCGGGCGCTGTCGGCGGCGCTGGCCGCGCGCGGCGTCGCGCTGCGCACCGATCTCGACCTGCTCGACGCGATCTGGCCCGAGCGGCCGGCGCTGCCGGTCGAGCCGGTGTTCGAGCACGTCGCGCCGCACGCGCAGACGCGCCGCGCCGACAAGCTCGCGCAGATCCGCGAGGCGATGCGCGCCTATCGCGCCAGCGCGCATCTGATCTCGACGCTCGACGACATCGCCTGGCTGTTCAACCTGCGCGGTGCCGACGTCAGCTATAACCCGGTGTTCATCGCGCATGCGCTGATCACGCCCGAGCGCGCCACGCTGTTCGTGATCGACGGCAAGCTCGATGCCGCGCTGCAGGCGGCGCTGGCCGCCGACGGCGTCGAGGTGCGCCCCTACGAGGCGGCCCTGGACGCGCTCGCGGCGCTGCCGGCCGATGCCGCGCTGCTGATCGATCCGCGCCGCGTGACCTTCGGCACGCTGCAGGCGGTGCCCAAGGCGGTGCGCCTGGTGGAAGCGGTCAATCCCTCGACTTTCGCCAAGTCGCGCAAGACGCCGGCCGAGATCGAGCACGTGCGCGCGACCATGGCCCAGGACGGCGCTGCGCTGGCCGAGTTCTTCGCCTGGTTCGAGGCCGCGCTCGGCCAAGAAACCGTCACCGAGCTGAGCATCGACGAGCAGCTCACCGCCGCGCGCGCGCGCCGGCCGGGCTTCGTCTCGCCGAGCTTCGCCACCATCGCCGGCTTCAACGCCAACGGCGCGATGCCGCATTACCGCGCCACCCCGGAAGCGCACCAGACCATCGAGGGCGACGGGCTGCTGCTGATCGACTCGGGCGGCCAGTTCGTCGGCGGCACCACCGACATCACGCGGGTGGTGCCGGTCGGCACGCCGAGCGAGGCGCAGCGCCACGATTTCACGATCGTGCTGAAGGCGATGATCGCGCTGTCGCGCGCGAAATTCCCGCGCGGCATCCGTTCGCCGATGCTCGATGCGATCGCACGCGCGCCGATGTGGGCGGCCGGGCTCGACTACGGGCACGGCACCGGCCACGGTGTCGGCTACTTCCTGAACGTGCACGAGGGCCCGCAGGTGATCGCCCACTACGCGGCGGCCGATCCGCATACCGCGATGGAGGAGGGCATGATCACCTCGAACGAGCCCGGCGTGTATCGCCCGGGGCAGTGGGGCGTGCGCATCGAGAACCTGGTGGTGAATCGCGCGGCGGCGCAGACGCCGTTCGGCGATTTCCTCGAGTTCGAGACCCTGACGCTGTGCCCGATCGATACGCGCTGCGTGCAGCTCGAGCTGCTCGACGCGGGCGAGCGGGCCTGGCTCAACGACTATCACGCCACGGTGCGCGAGCGGGTCGCTCCGCTGGTGACGGGCGCGGCGCTGGCCTGGCTCGAGACGCGCACGCAGCCGATCTGAGGTCCGGGCGCCGGGCCGGCCCGGCGCCTGCGAGGCAAGAACCGGAGAAAGCGGGCATGACCATCAAGGCGGTGGTATTCGATTTCGGCGGCGTGCTGATCGACTGGAATCCCGATTACCTGTACCGGCAGCTGATTCCCGATCCGGCCGAGCGGCGGCGCTTCCTTACCGAGGTCTGCGGGATGGACTGGGTGGTGCGGCAGGATGCCGGCCAGTCGCTCGAGGCGGGCACGGCCGAGAAGCTCGCCGCGTTTCCCGAGCACGAGGCGCTGATCCGCGCCTTCTACGCGCGCTGGCCCGAGATGATCGCCGGCACCTTCGAGCCGGGCGTCGCGCTGGTCGAGCGGCTGCACGAGGCGGGCATGCCGCTCTACGGGCTGACCAACTGGTCGGCCGAGACCTTCCCCCATGCCTGGGAGCGCTACGCCGTGCTGCGGCGCTTTCGCGACATCGTGGTATCGGGCCGGGTGCGGCTGGCCAAGCCCGATCCGGCGATCTACCGCGAGATGGCCGCCCGCATCGAGGCCAGCCAGCCCGGCATCGCGCCGGCGGAGCTGGTGTTCATCGACGACAACCCGCACAACGCGGCGGCCGCCGCCGCGCTCGGCTGGCACGGCATCCATCACACCGATTTCGAGCGCACGCTGGCGCGCCTGCGCGAGCTCGGCGTGGCGGCCTGAGCGGCCCACGTTCCCTGTTGCCGGCGTGACATGAAAAAACGGGCGAACCCGCGAGGGCTCGCCCGTTTCGTTCGTCATCGGCCAGGGGCCGCGGCCCTCAGCGGCTGATCGGCTTGAAGCGGATCCGCTTCGGCTTGGCCGCTTCCTCGCCCAGGCGCGCGCGCTTGTCGGCTTCGTATTCCTGGTAGTTGCCGTCGAAGAACACCACCTGCGAATCGCCCTCGAAGGCCAGGATGTGGGTGGCGATCCGGTCCAGGAACCAGCGATCGTGCGAGATCACCATCACCGAGCCGGCGAACTCCAGCAGCGCGTCTTCCAGCGCGCGCAGCGTTTCCACGTCGAGGTCGTTCGAGGGTTCGTCCAGCAGCAGCACGTTGCCGCCCGCGATCAGCGTCTTGGCCAGGTGCAGCCGGCCGCGCTCGCCGCCCGACAGGTTGCCGACGATCTTCTGCTGGTCGCCGCCCTTGAAGTTGAAGCGGCCGATATAGGCGCGCGACGGCGTTTCGTACTTGCCCACCGTCAGCACGTCGGCGCCGCCCGAGATCTCCTCGAACACCGTCTTGTCGCTGGCCAGCGCGTCGCGGCTCTGGTCGACATAGGCCAGCTTGACGGTCGGGCCGTGCACGATCTCGCCCGAATCCGGCTGCTCCTTGCCGGTCAGCATGCGGAACAGGGTCGACTTGCCGGCACCGTTCGGGCCGATGATGCCGACGATCGCGCCGGCCGGGATCTTGAAGCTGAGGTCGTCGATCAGCAGGCGATCGCCATAGGCCTTGCTGACGTTCTTGAACTCGATCACCTCGTTGCCCAGGCGCTCGCCGGCCGGGATGAAGATTTCCTGCGTCTCGTTGCGCTTCTGGTATTCCTGGCTGCTCAGTTCCTCGAAGCGGGCGATACGCGCCTTCGACTTGGCCTGGCGACCCTTCGGGTTCTGGCGCACCCACTCCAGTTCCTTCTTGATCGCCTTCTGGCGCGCCGATTCGGTGGCCTCTTCCTGCTTCAGGCGGTCTTCCTTCTGGTCCAGCCAGCTCGAGTAGTTGCCCTTCCAGGGGATGCCGTGGCCGCGGTCGAGTTCGAGGATCCACTCGGCCGCGTTGTCGAGGAAGTAGCGATCGTGGGTGACCGCCACCACCGTGCCGGGGAAGCGCGTCAGGAACTGCTCGAGCCACTCGACCGATTCCGCGTCGAGGTGGTTGGTCGGTTCGTCGAGCAGCAGCATGTCGGGCTTTTCCAGCAGCAGCTTGCACAGCGCCACGCGGCGCTTCTCGCCGCCCGACAGGTGCTCGATCTTCGCGTCCCAGGCCGGCAGGCGCAGCGCGTCGGCCGCGATCTCGATCTGCTGCTCGGGGCTGCCGCCGTCGGAGGCGGCCAGGATCGCCTCGTACTTGGCCTGCTCGGCGGCCAGCGCGTCGAAGTCGGCGTCCGGCTCGGCATAGGCGGCGTAGATCTCGTCGAGTTTCTTCTGCGCGCTGAACACGTCGCCGAGCCCTTCCTCGACCGCCTCGCGCACCGTCTTGCTCGGGTCGAGCTGCGGTTCCTGCGGCAGGTAGCCGATGTTCAGGTTCGGCATCGGCGTGGCTTCGCCCTCGATGTCCTTGTCGACGCCCGCCATGATGCGGATCAGGGTCGACTTGCCCGAGCCGTTCAGGCCCAGCAGGCCGATCTTCGCGCCGGGGAAGAACGACAGCGAGATGTCTTTGAGAATCTGGCGCTTGGGCGGCACGATCTTGCCGACCCGGTTCATGGTGAATACGTATTGGGCCATCTGCGTCGTTGAAACTCGTGAAGGTTGGGGCCGCCGCCGGCCGCGCGGGGCGGCGGAACGGGCGACGGAGGGTCCGCTGCGGACAGGGGCGCCGCGCGCGAGGCCGCGGCGCTGCCGCGCGCATGCGCGGCGGGACCGCGTATTGTACTGCGCGGCGTGCGGGGGCCGCGAGCGCTGGCGAAGGCGGCGGAGGTCGCGAGGGCTGTTACGGCGGTGAGCGCCGTGAAGGTGGGCGGCGGTGAAGGCAGGAAGGCGGTAAGGCCGGTGAACAGGGCGAAGGAGGCCGGCGCCGGGCGACGACGGTGCCCAGCTTGCCGGCCAGGCGGCGCGCGGCGCTATCATCGACGGCGGGCGGCACGCGCGATGCCGCCGAGCGGCATTCCCTGGCTGGAGGCGCCATGACCTACGACGAACTGAGCCGGATCGCGCTCGCCTGGGCCGCGGTCGAGGTGGGCAGCTCCTACGGCACGCCCGCCCTGAAGGTGCGCGGCCATCTGCTCGCGCGCCTGCGCGAGGACGGCGACACGCTGGTGGTGAGCGGCGTGGGTCCCGACCAGCGCGCCCACCTGATCGAGAGCGAGCCCGACATCTATTACGTGACCGATCATTACCTGGGCTGGCCGGCCGTGCTGGTGAGGCTCTCGCGTGCCGACCCGGTGGAGCTGGCGGCGCTGCTGCGACAGCGCTGGCGCGAGATCGCGCCGAAACGCGAGGTCGCCGCATTCGACGCCAGCCACGACTGAGTCGAGCGGCCGAGGCAGTCGCCGCAGCTTGGCTGCGGCAAATTGGCCCCATCGATCGGCCGCAATTGGCTCTCATTCGATTCACCTGCGCCTGCTTACACTTTCGTCATTCCGAACGCCGCCCTTGCAGGGCGCGCACCGGCAACCGGGCCGCCAGCGGCCCGCTTCGCCAGCCGGGCGTGCATCGCGGGCCCTCCCTTCCAGCATGACCGAGCGCCATCTCCGCGCGGCCAAGGCGTGGCGGGCGGGTTCGCGCCTTGCGCGGGCGTTCGGCTCCGGGTCGTCGCGACCCCATCGAATCCAGGAGGAGACATGGCAGCAGAAAACGGTTCGGGCCTCGGCACCGGCCTCAAGCAGCGGCACGTGACGATGATGTCGATTGCCGGCGTGATCGGCGCGGGCCTGTTCGTCGGCTCGGGCCACGCGATCGCCGAAGCCGGGCCGGGCGCGCTGATCGCCTACGCGATCGCCGGCGCGCTGGTGGTGCTGGTGATGCGCATGCTCGGCGAGATGGCGATCGCCCAGCCCGACAGCGGTTCGTTCTCGACCTATGCCGATCGCGCCATCGGCCACTGGGCCGGTTTCTCGATCGGCTGGCTGTACTGGTGGTTCTGGGTGCTGGTGATCCCGATCGAGGCGACCGCCGCGGCCACCATCCTCAACGCCTGGTTCCCCGGCGTGGCGACCTGGATCTTCGCGCTCGGCATCACCTCGGTGCTGACCGTGACCAACCTGTTCTCGGTCAAGAACTACGGCGAGTTCGAATTCTGGTTCGCGCTGATCAAGGTGATCGCGATCCTGGTGTTCCTCGCCATCGGCGGCGCGGCGATTCTCGGCCTGCTGCCGGGCTCGCAGGTTTCCGGCGTCTCGCGGCTGGTCGATCTCGGCGGCTTCGTGCCGAACGGGCTGGGCGCGGTGCTGGCGGCGATGCTGACCACCATGTTCTCCTTCCTCGGCACCGAGATCGTCACGATCGCCGCGGCCGAGGCCGACAATCCGCGCCAGCAGATCGTGCGCGCCACCAACTCGGTGATCTGGCGTATCTCGCTGTTCTATCTGGGCTCGATCTTCGTGGTGGCGGCCCTGGTGCCCTGGAACGACCCCCTGCTGGCCTCGCACGGCTCCTACCAGCGCGCCATGGAGCTGATCGGGATTCCGCACGCGAAGGCGGTGGTCGACGTGATCGTGCTGGTGTCGGTGGCGAGCTGCCTCAATTCGGCGCTCTACACCGCCTCGCGCATGCTGTTCTCGCTGGCCACGCGCGGCGACGCGCCGGCCGCGCTGCGCCGCACCGACCGCAGCGGCACGCCGCGCGCCGCGGTGCTGGCCTCCACCGCGTTCGGCTTCCTGACCGTGATCGCCAACTACGTGATGCCCGAGCAGGTATTCGGCTTCCTGCTGGCCACCTCGGGCGCGATCGCGCTGCTGGTCTACCTGGTGATCGCGATCTCGCAGCTGCGCATGCGCCGCATGCTCGACGCCGAGGGCACCGCGCTGGCCCTGCGCATGTGGATCTTCCCCTGGCTGACCTGGGCGGTGATCCTGTTCATCGTCGCGGTGCTGGCGGTGATGCTGTCCCAGCAGGCGCACCGCCTGGAGGTGGGCGCGACCGCCGTGCTGGCGCTGGGGGTGGTGGTCGCGTCCTGGCTGAACCGCCGTGCGCGCGCCGCGGCGCGCCCGGCCGGCGGCGCCAGGATGGCGCCCGGCCCGCACTGAGCGGCGCGCTCCGCCCGAACCCGCCCAAATCAGCCCGCGCGAGCGGGCTTTTTTCATGGCGCCGGGCGGCGCGGCGGCGAAAAATCGTGTATTTTCCGGCACTTCCGGATCATCGACTTGCCAGTTTCGGCCGGCTTGCCGACAATTGACGCCCGTCGGCGGTCCGGCCGCCGACACGCCGGGCGTCGAGGACACGCCAGCCCGCGCAGGCTACACCCACGGGGAGAAGCACTCTGAACGCCCACGACTATTCCATCACCTTTGCCGTCTACAACCAGGTCGACTACACGCGTCAGTGCATCGACAGCATGATCGCCCACGGCACGCCGCTCGATCGCGTGGTGGTGGTCGACAACGCCTCGACCGACGAGACCCGCGCCTACCTGGAGACGCTGCCGCTCGGCGGCCGGATCCTGAACCGCGACAATCTCGGCTGCGGCACGGCATGGAACCAGGGCGCGCTGCACCAGCAGGCCGAGTGGACCGTGGTGATGAACAACGACGTGCTTGTCTCGGCGAACTGGATCGAGAACCTGATCGGCACGGCGATCCGGCACGGCCTGAAGGTGGCCTCGCCGGCCCTGCTCGAGGGCGCGCTGGACTACGACTTCCAGGGGCTCGCGCCGCAATGGAGCGAAACGATGCGCGAGGTGCGGCGCGACGGGATCTGCCACGCGGTCTGCCTGGTGGTGCATCGCAGCGTCTGGATGGAGGTCGGCTACTTCCGCGCCGCGCCGGCCCTGCTCGGCTACGAGGACACGCTGTTCTTCGCCGAGCTGGCGCGCGCCAATATCGCCTCGGCGATCGTCGGCGCCTCCTGGCTCCATCATTACGGCTCGATCACGCAATCGGCGATGAAGCGCGAGCGCGGCCTGTCCGGCAAGCAGGGACTGGGCATGCGCCGCAACTACCGGCTGCTCAACCAGAGCTGGCTGTCGCGCAAGCTCGATAAAATGCAGCGTGTGCGCCGCCTGCGCGACTGGCGCGACGGCGAACTGGCCCGGCACGGCATGACCGTGCACGGCGTGCGCAAGCAGTCCGAGTTCGAGTGGCTCTGAGCCACCCGCACCGGCCCGCGAGGGTCCCGCGACGCGGCACCCGAGCGCCTTGCACGTGTTCCTTCCCTTCTTTTGCTCCGGCAGCCGTTGCCACCGATGAATCCGTCCCGTCCGAAGATCTACGACTGTTTCTGCTATTTCAACGAGGACATGCTGCTCGAGCTGCGGCTCGAGACCTTGTGGGACCACGTCGACTATTTCGTGATCGCCGAGTCGCGCTACACGCAGGTCGGTGATGAAAAGCCGCTGAATTTCGACAGCGAGCGCTTCGCGCGCTTTCGCGACAAGATCCGCTATCTCGCGATCGACCACCTGCCGCCGGGCGAGCCCGACATGTGGAAGAACGAGAACTACCAGCGCAGCTACCTGATCCACGGCCTGCACGACGCGGCGCCCGACGACCTGATCGTGGTGTCCGACCTCGACGAGATCCCGCGCCCGGAATGCCTGCGCCAGTACGATCCGCGCCGCTACCTGCGCGCCGACCTGCACCAGTACTGCTACGCCTATTTCCTGAACAACCGCCTGATGGACGGCGAGGGTTTCGCCGACTGGATCGGCACGCGCGTGACCAGCTACCGGCACCTGACGCAGTTCTTCGGCAACGTCAACGCGGTGCGTTCCTACAAGTCGGCGGGGCTCTTGCGCTCGCTCAAGCGCGCCTGGTTCCGGCGCCGCAAGGTCCAGCACATCCACGACGCGGGCTGGCATTTTTCGTGGGTCACCAGCCCCGAGGCGATGATCCTCAAGATGAAGAGCGTCGCCGACCAGAAGTTCATGCGCGACGAGTTCCAGGACGTCGCCTATATCGAGAGCCGGATCCGCTCCGGGCAGGACGTGCTCGACCGGCCGCTGCGCTATGTGCCGCAAGCGCTCGAACCGCGCCAGTTTCCGCGCGGGATCGTCGAGGCGCGCGAGCGCTATGCGCGCTGGCTGATCGACGCGCCGGCGGGCGCGGGCGCGACGTCAACGGTCAAGGGAGGCCGTGAATAATGCAGCAAGTCAATCAACGAACCGCCGTCGACGCTACACGCGAGTCGGCACTCCAGCGCCTGGTGGCCGATGTGGTCGGCCGTCCTGGCGCCCTCTGGCTCGACGCGGCGCTGGTGCTGGCCAGCTTTGCCGCAGTGTTGCTATACATGTCGCTGCGCGGCGCCGCCAACTTTTGCTTGATCGTGCTCGCCCTGCTGTCGCTGGTCGACCTGCCCGCCGCCTGGCGCGACGCGAGCCACGGCATCAACCGGCGTGCGCTGCTGATCGCGGCATTGGCGCTGGCTGCGCCGATCATCTCGGTCGCGGTCGGCCAGGCGCTGCGCGGTGAGTGGATCGCGAGGGCCTTCGACGCACCCTCGCGTCTACTGGTGGCGGTCCCGGTACTCGTGGTGTTCCATCACAAGCGCATCGACCTGGTACGCATCGTCGGGCTGGCCGCGCCGATCGCCTTGCTCGGGCTGATCGTGCAGGTGCATTTCGATCCGCATGCGGTGGCAGTCTGGGGCGGCCGCTATGCGACCTACTTCGTCGATACCGATACCTTCGGCGTCTACGTGCTGATGCTCGCCATGCTCGGCGCCTTCTCGGTCGGTTCTGCGGGGCGGGTGGACGGCTCGGGTGTGCGTGCACTCGCCTGGATCGGCCTGATCGCGGGCGGCTACCTGGTGATGGGCTCGCAGACGCGCACCGCCTTCCTGCTTGCGCCGATCGCGGTGGTGCTCTGGTTCGCGCTGCGCCGCCCGACCCTGAACATGAAGACCATCGGGCTGGTGCTGGTCGCGGTGGCGGCTTGCGTGATCGCCTTCGGCGTATTCAGCGGCGCGGCCCAGCGGCTCGTCAGCGTCTATACCGAAACCTCGCAGTGGATGAACCAGTCGAATCCCGATACATCGGGCGGCATGCGCTTGACGATGTGGAAGATCGCGGTCGCGCTGTTCGTGCACAATCCGCTGCGCGGTTATGGCGACGTCGGGTTCCGTGCCTATCTCGACGCGCCGTGGATCACCTCGTTCGCCAGCGAACGGGCGCGGATGATGATCTACGCGGGGCCGCACAACGAACTGCTGGCCAACCTGCTGCGCTCGGGCATTGCCGGCGGGATGGCGGTGGCGATGCTGTTCGCGGTGCCGCTGGTGCTGCTGATGCGTGCCCGCCGCGCCAATCCGCGTGCGCGCCATACGGCCGATACCGGTCTGGCCTTCATGATCTGCCTGATGGTGGCCTGCGTGATGTTCGAGATGTTTACGCTCAAATACACCGCGACCTTCAATGCGCTGATGATCGCGGGCCTGCTGGCCCAGGCGCTGGCCGAACGGGCCGAGCCCGACGAGGCCACGGCCTGAATGGCCTCGCGCGACGCCTGAGATCGCGAACGGCGCCGGTGATGTTGCCCGGCGCCGTTTTTGTTTTCCTCGTTCCTCTTTTATCCGGTGACCGCGCTCAGCGGGCCTTGGCCGCCGGCTTGCCGTAGTCGACCGGTGCATCGGCCTCGCGCGGCTGGTCGCCGTTGTGCTCGATCCAGCCGCCGCCCAGCGCGCGATACAGATCCACCAGGTTGGTCCAGCGCGCCAGGCGCGCCGAAATCAGCGAGGTCTGCGCCGTGTACAGGTCCGTCTGGGCCGTCAGCACCGTCAGGTAGCTGTCCACGCCATTGCGGTAGCGCAGGTCCGACAGATCGTAGCGACGCTGCTGCGCCTCTTCGTTGCGCGCCAGCGCCGCGATCTGCTGGTCATACGTGCCGCGTGCCGCCAGCCCGTCCGACACTTCCCGGAACGCCGTCTGGATCGCCTTCTCGTAGTTCGCGATCTCGATGCGCTTCTGCACGTGCGCCAAGTCGAGGTTCGCGATGTTCGAGCCGCCCTCGAAGATCGGCAGGGCGATGTTCGGCGCGAACGACCAGGCCGCCGTGCCGGCCTTGAACAGGCCGCCCAGCGTCGGGCTCGCCGTGCCGAACGCGGCCGTCAGCGAGATCTTCGGGAAGAAGGCCGCGCGGGCCGCCCCGATGTTCGCGTTGGCCGCCAGCAGCGTCTGCTCGGCTTCCATGATGTCGGGACGGCGCGTCAGCAGATCCGAAGGCAAGCCGGCCGGGATGTCGGTCAGCAGGCTCTGCGAATCCAGCGGCAGCCCAGCCGGCAGATCGTCGGGCAGCGGCTCGCCGATCAGCAGCACCAGCGCGTTCACGGCTTGCGCGCGGTCGCGCGCCTCGGCCTGCTGGTTCGCCAGCGCCTGCTCGACCACCGTCTGCGCCTGGCGCAGGTCCAGTTCCGAGCCGGTGCCGTTGTCGAACTGCAGCTTGGTCAGGTTGTACGAATCCTGGGCCGTCTTCAGCGTCTCCTCGGTGACCTTCAACAGGTCGTCCGTGGACTGCAGCGTCAGGTACTGGTCCGCCACCTGCGAGATCAGCGAGATCTCCGCCGCCTTGCGAGCCTGGGCCGTCGACAGGTACTGCGCCAGAGCCTGGTCCTTCAGGCTCTGGATCCGGCCGAACAGGTCCAGCTCCCACGAGGCGGAGAGGCCGACGTTGTAGTCACGCGAGATGAACGGCGAGCCCGTGGTCGACACACCGGCCGGCAGGCGCTGCGTATTGCCGGTGCCGGTGCCGTCCAGCGTCGGGAACAGCCCCGCGCGCGTGATCTGGTACTGCGCGCGCGCCGCCTCGATGTTGAGCACCGAGACGCGCAGATCGCGATTGTTCTTCAGCGCGATCTCGATCAGCGCCTGCAGACGCGGATCGGCGAAGAAGTTGCGCCAGCCGATGTCGGCGGCGGCCTGGCCATTGGCGCTGTGCGAGCCGTCCGCGCCCGGCTGCGTCGCGTAGACGCCGTCGGACGGGAAGCTGCCCGACACGGGTGCAGCGGGCCGCTGGTAATGCGGCGCCATCGTGCAGCCCGTGGCGGCGAACAGCAGGACCGCCGCGCCAGCTGTCATCGACGGTTTCAGGGCGGGGAAGGGGAAGCGGACGGCGAAGCGAGCGAAGGCGGACACGATGCGTCTCAATGCTGGGTGGCGAGCAGGCGTTCGCGCTCGGAGGCGCGCACGGCGCCGTGATTGCGCGCGAGGAAGGTGTAGACGGTGGGCAGCACGAACAGCGTGAACAGCGTGCCGACCAGCATCCCGGTCGAGACGGTGATGCCGATCGCGAAGCGGCTCGCCGCGCCGGCGCCGCTGGCGAACACCAGCGGCACCAGGCCGGCCACCATCGCGGCGGTGGTCATCAGGATCGGGCGCAGGCGCACCGCGGCGGCGCGCTCGATCGCGGCGAGCCGGTCCAGCCCCTCGTCGCGCTGCAGGTCGTTGGCGAAGCTGACCATCAGGATGCCGTGCTTGGTGATCAGGCCGATCAGGGTGACCAGGCCGATCTGCGTGTAGATGTTCAGCGTGGCATAGCCGAGGTAGAGCGGCACCAGCGCGCCGCAGACCGACAGCGGCACCGAGACCAGGATCACCAGCGGGTCGCGCAGGCTCTCGAATTGCGCGGCCAGCACCAGGAAGATCACGATCAGCGCGAACACGAAGGTGACGGTCAGGCGATTGCCTTCCTGCACGTATTGCCGCGATTCGCCGAGCCAGTCGATCGAATAACCGTGCGGCAGCGACTGCGCGGCCAGGAAGTCGACCGCCTGCCCCATCGTCACGCCGGCCGCCGGCACGGCCGACAGCGTGACCGCGTTCATCTGGTTGAACTGGTTCAGCATGCTGGCCTGGTTGCCGGTGGTGACGCGCACCACCGTCGAGAGCGGGATCATCGCGCCGCTGCGCGTCTTCACGTAGTAGCGTGCCAGCGTCTCGGGCGTGAGCCGCTCGCCGCGCGCGACCTGCGGGATCACGTCGTAGGAGCGGCCCTTGAAGTTGAAGCGGTTCACGTAGTTCTCGCCGACCAGCACGGCCAGCGTATCGGCGATGTCCTGCATGGTGACGCCGAGCGCGTTGGCCTGGCTATGGTCGATCGTCAGCCTGACGGCGCGGCTGTCGAAGGTGAGGTCGCTGTCGACGGTCGAGAACAGCCCGCTCTTGCCCGCGGCGGCCTTGAGCTTCTCGACCGTCTCGTAGAGCTGCGGGTAATCGGCCGGCGCGCGCACCACCATCTGCACCGGCAGGCCGCCGCTGGACGCCGGCAGCGAGGGCAGCAGGAAGGTGAAGATCTGCTCGCCCTCGATCGCGCTCGCGCCGTTCTGCACGATGCCCTGCAACTGCGCCGCGCCGCGCTCGCGTTTGGACCAGTCCACCAGGTTGACGCCGGCGAAGCCCAGGTTGCTGCCGTTGTAGCCGTTCAGGATGAAGCTGGTATCGGCTTCGGGGAAGGCGCGGAAGGCGCGCTCGAGCTCGGGCGCGTAGCGCTCCATGTAGTCGAGGTTGGCGTACTTCGGCGCCTTCATGACGGCCATGATCGAGCCCTGGTCCTCGGGCGGCGCGAGTTCGCGCTTGACGCCCGAAAACAGCAGCACGATGCCGGCCAGCACCACCACGCCCACCAGCAGCACCAGCGGCCGCGCGCCGAGGCTGGCGCGCAGGCCGCGCCGGTACCAGCCGGTCAGGCGCGCCATCACCTGCTCGATGCGCTTGACGATGGGCCCTTCGGAGAGCTGCGCGGTGAGCAGCAGCGAGCCCAGCATCGGCGAGAGCGTCAGCGCGATCACGCCCGACACGAACACCGACCCCGCCAGCGTGAAGGCGAACTCCTTGAACAGCGAGCCGGTCAGCCCGCCCATCAGCCCGATCGGCGCGTAGACCGCCACCAGGGTGCCGGTCATCACGATCACCGGCATCACGATCTCGCGCGTGCCGATCAGCGCGGCGCGCACCGGCGGCTCGCCCGCCTCGATATGACGGTGGATGTTCTCGACCACCACGATCGCGTCGTCCACCACCAGGCCGATCGCCAGCACCATCGCCAGCAGGGTGAGGATGTTCAGCGAGAAGCCGAACAGCAGCATCAGCAAGGCGGTGCCGACCAGCGACAGCGGGATCGTGAGGATCGGGATCAGCACCGCGCGGAAGCTGCCGAGGAACAGGAAGATCACCACCACCACGATCACCACCGTCTCGGCCAGCGTGGTGCGCACCTCGTCGATCGAGGCGTGGATGAAGCGGGCCACGTCGAAGCCGTCGGCGATGGTGAGGCCGGCCGGCTTGTTGCGCTCCATCGCCGGCAGCAGCGCGTCGATGCCCTGCACGATCTCCAGCGGGTTGCCCGAGGGCGTCGCGTTGACGGCGATGTAGACCGCGCGCCGGCCGTTCATCAGCGCGCTCGAATCGTAGTTCTGGCCGCCGATCTCGACGGTGGCCACGTCGCGCAGCCGCACCAGGCTGTAGCCGTTGTCGGCCGCGCGCACCACCAGGTCGCCGAACGCGCGCGCGTCCTGCAGGTCGGTGTTGGCGCTGATGTCGGCCAGCGTCAGCGCGCCCTTGATCTGGCCCGGCGCGGCCTGCACGTTGTTGGCCTTCAGCGCGGCCGACACGTCGCCGGCCGAGAGGCCGTGCGCGGCGAGCCGGTCGGCATCGAGCCAGACGCGCATCGCGAGGTTCTGGCCGCTGAGGATGTCGGCCGAGGCCACGCCCGGCACCGTGGTCACCAGCGGCTGCGCCACGCGCACGATGTAGTCGGTGATCTCGGGGATCGACAGCGTGTCGCTCGCGAAACCGAGGTACATCACCGCGGTCGGCGCGTCGGTCAGCTTGGTGATGATCGAGTCGTAGGCGTCGGCGGGCAGCTTGTACTTGACCTCCTGCACCTTGGCCATGATTTCCGTCATGGCGCGATTCGAATCGGCGTTCAGGCGCAGGCGCGCCTTGATCACGCTCTTGCCCTGGGTGGTGCTCGAGCTCAGGTAGTCGATGCCGTCGGCGGTCGCGATCGACTGCGCGATCGGAGTGGTGACGAAACCCTGCATCAGCGCCTGCGAGGCGCCCGGGTAGTCGGTCTCGACGCTGATGGTGGCGCTCTCCAGCGTCGGGTACTGGCGGATCGGCAGCGACATCAGCGCGCGCAGGCCGACCAGCAGGATCAGCAGGCTGACCACCAGGGCCAGCACCGGGCGGCGGATGAAGATGTCGGTGAAGGCCGGCTGCGTGCGCTGCGTGCTCATTGCGCCGTCTCCGTTTCCGTGTCGCTGGGGCCGGCCGCCAGGCTGGCCTGGTCGCCGTCGTGGCGGTCGTAGGCGATCTTCACGCGTGCGCCGGGCGCGACACGCACCTGGCCCGCGCTCAGCACCACCTCGCCGGCACGCAGCCCGTCGAGCACCTCGATGCGCCCGCCGCCGGCGATCCCGGTGCGCACCTTGCGGAACGCGACGGTGCCGACGCCCTGCGTGTTCGGCTTCTCGACCACCGCGACGGTATCGCCGTCCTGCGAGCTCTGCACCGCCGTGTCGGGCACGGTCAGCACGTCGGGCCGCGAAGGCAGCTCCAGGGTGACGTGCGCGTACATGCCGGGTCGCAGCGGGTGGCCGCGGTTGTCCAGGGTGGCCTGCACCGTCACGTTGCGGGTGGCGTCGCCCACGCGCGGCTCGATCGCCGTGACCTTGCCGACGAAATCGCGGCCCGGATAGGCATCGGCGGCCAGGTGCACGGCCTGGCCGGCGCGCAGTTGCCCCAGGTACTTCTGCGGCAGGGTGAAGTTGGCGTAGAGCGTGTCGAGGTCGGTCAGCGTGGCGATGGCCTCGCCCGCGTTCAGGTACTGACCGAGATTGACCTGGCGGATCCCGATCTCGCCGGCGAACGGCGCGCGCACCAGCTTCTGGCGGATCACCGCCTCGACCTGGCGCGCGTCGGCGCTGGCCGATTGATAGTCGAACTGGTGCTGGTCGAACACGCTGCGCGGCTCGGCGCCGACCGGCGCGAGCGTGCGCGAGCGCGCCAGCTGGCTCTTCGCGAATACCGCCCTGGCCTGCAGGCTGGCGAGCTGGGCGCGTTCCGGGTCGTCGTAGAGCTGGACCAGCGGCTCGCCCTGGCGGACCTGGCTGCCCGGCGTGAAGTGGATCGCAGTGACGCGGCCGGCCACCTCGGGCGCGAGCATCACCTGCCGCACCGCCAGCAGGGTGCCGATCGCGTCGAGCGTGGAGGGCGCGGTGCCGGCGCGCACCACGCTGGCCGTCACGCTCATCGGGGGGGAAGGGGGCGGCGCCTCGTTGGCGACCGCCTCGCGGCCGCTGCGCCACAGGAACAGGCCGCCGAACACCACCGCCATGGCGGTGCCGGCAAGAATCAGTTGCGACGATTTCATGGGTGTCTCGACTACGCGGAAATCGGCCCGCAGGCCGGATCAGGTGTGGGGATGCGCGCTCGTCTCGATCTCGCGGGCGGCGTGAGGGCTGGCCTCGGCGCTGGTGCCGGCGGCCGCGCCTGCCTGGCCGTCGGCCGGCCGCGGCGCCGGCGCGGGGGTGAACCACTGCACCAGCAGCATGCCGGCGAAGATCAGCAGCACGCCGGCCACCCGCCCGGGATTGGCGGGCTTCACGGGCAGTCCCATCAGCCCGTAGTTGTCGATCAGCAGCGAGGTCAGCATCTGGCCCGCGATCACGCTGACGATGAAGGTGGTCGCGCCCAGGCGCGGCGTCAGCACCAGGGCCGAGGTGATGTAGATCACGCCGGCGATGCCGCCGAACCAGATCCACACCGGCAGTTGCGTCGCGCGGCCGAGCAGCGGCGCATGCGCGTGCATCACGAACAGCGCGGGCAGCACGCACAGCAGGCTCACCAGCAGGGAGGCGACGGTGGCCCACAGCGGATGGCCGAGCGCGCGGCCCAGCGCGGCGTTGCTGCCCGCCTGCAGCGGCACCAGGGCGCCGGCCACCAGGGCAGCGCAGGCGAGGGTGGCGGTCGAGAGCGAAAGAGAGGTCGGCATCGTTCGTTCATCACGCGGTGGTTGTGTTCGGGCCGATTCTCTTATATTAATAATCTGAATGAAAATTCGTAGTAATTATCCCTGTAATTCAAATTATGAATAATCTAAAGCGGATCGATCTCAACCTGCTGGTGACCCTGCAGGCCCTGATGACGGAGAAGCACATCTCCCGCACCGCCATGCGCCTGCACAAGAGCCAGCCCGCGATCAGCCATGCGCTGGCGCATCTGCGCGACATCTTCGACGACCCGCTGCTGGTGCGGCGCGGCGGCGGCCTGGAGCTGACCTCGCGCGCCAGCGAGCTGATGCAGCCGTTGTCGGATGCGCTGGACCAGCTCGGCGCCCTGCTCGAGCCGCCCGAATTCGATCCCTCGCAGGCGCAGCGGGTGTTTCGCGTGTCGATGTCCGACTACGGCGCGCGCATCGTGCTGCCCAGGCTGGTGCGCATGCTGCGCGCGACCGCGCCGGGCATCGAGTTGGTGGTCAGCCAGGCGACCCGCGAGGCGATGCGCATGCAGGTGATGGACGGCGAGGTCGACCTCGCGCTCGGCGTGTTCCCGCCGCCGTCCACCGAGCTGCACACCGAGACGCTGTTCGTCGAGACCTTCGCCTGCCTGGCCGACGCGGCCAGCATGCCGGCCTCGCGCATGCTCGACCTGGAGGCCTGGCTGGCGCGCCCGCATGCGCTGGTGGCGATGCGCGCCGGCACCGACAACGAGATCGACCGCGCACTCGCGCAACTGCGCGCCGAGCGCCGCATCGCGGTGATCCTGCCGCACTGGGGCGTGGCCAACGAGCTGATCGTGGACACCGACCTGGTGCTGACGGTGGCGCGGCGCAACCTCGACGCGGTGCGTGCCGACACGCGGCTGTGCGTGTTCGACCCGCCGTTTCCGGTGGAGTCCTTCGAGTTCCAGCAGATGTGGCACCAGCGCCGGCAGGGCGACCCCGCGCACAGCTGGCTGCGCCAGGTGATCGCGCGGGTGGTGCGCGACCGCTGATTCCCGGCTCGCCGCTCCAGGCGATTTTCTCCGGATTTTCCGCCGCGTCCGCATTCCTGTTCCGAATTGAATTGCCGATCCCGTGCGAGGTATTGCACGGGATTTTTTCATTTTCGAATTATTTCGGATTCTGGATTGGATATTTGCGTCGCATGCTTTTTGTTATGTATTTCGCATGAATGTAAAAAATAAGATGAATTGATATCGCGAATGGGCGGCTTGCGATGCCTCGATCCGGTATCTCATGCCGATGCATGCATTCAGCTGTGATTCTGATTCAGCAAATCCGTCTGACGAATAGCGGAAGTGTGACGGGCTGTAAAAAATTCTCGAAATGAATGATGGCGATGCATCCAAAGAATTTCATGGGACCGATTCGCTTGGATACAATCCGCTCTCATTGAGTGAATTAAGTCAAATTCCAAACTATTTCGAGGGAATGCGGCGGCATTTTGTCATGCATATTCATGGCGTACATGCCGAATCATGAATCTGCTCGATAAGGAGGAGGCGAATATCGATAAATCTGGATAGTCAGCCGATTGACCCATCGATAGTGATTCCGTTGATATGGAAAGGTTACGAATGAGTACGACAGCTCGATACGATTCGATTGGCGGATTGTTTGAGGATTTCACGCAATCCGCCGCGCAGCGGGCCATCGAGGTCCGCACGATTTTCCACATGATTGGTGATGTTTCCGGCAAGTCGGTGCTGGATCTGGCTTGCGGATTCGGTTTTTTCGGGCGCGAAATCTACCGGCGCGGCGCGGCCAGCGTGGTCGGCGTGGACATCTCCGAGAAGATGATCGACCTGGCCCGCGAGGAATCACGCAAATACGGCGATCCGCTCGAATTCCACGTGCGCGACGTGGCGAACATGGAGCCGCTCGGGCAATTCGACCTGGTCAATGCCGCCTGGCTCTTCAATTACGCGGATTCGGTCGAGAACCTGCGCAAGATGTTCAAGGTGGTGCGCGCGAGCCTGAAGCCGGACGGCAAGCTGGTGGCCTATACCGTCGATCCCGATTTCTCGCTGGCCAAGGGCAATTTCGCGAAATACGGCGTGAACGTGCTCAACGAGCGCGCCTGGGGCCCCGGCCATCGCCACGATGCCGAGTTCGTCACCGAGCCGCCCAGCCCGTTCAGCTTCTACCGCTGGAGCCGCGCCGATTACGAAAGCGCGATCGCCGAGGCGGGGTTCCGCCACTTCGAATGGCAAAAGCCGCTGCTCGGTGCCGACGACATCGCCACCCACCCGCCTGGTTTCTGGGACGTGTTCCAGAACAACTGCCTGCAGACCGGCCTGATCTGCAGGCCCTGATATTCCAGAGGCGGCCCGATCCGCCCGATTCGTCCAGATTCTGCGCAAATCGGCAAGGCATGGCAGCCCGCTAGCGTCTCTGCCGATGCGCGCGCATCTCCTGAACCTGAGAGGCCGAGCCATGAATCAATCCGATGATCATTCCGGCGTGAGCATCCGCACACGCATCAAGGTGCCGATTCGTCCGCGTTCGAGCGCGACGGCATTTGAAACCGAGATGGTGACCTTCAACGGTCTTTGCGACGGCGCCGAGCATATCGCGCTGGTGTTCGGCAAGATCGGCGAGGCGCCGCTGGTACGCCTGCATTCCGAATGCCTGACGGGCGACGTGTTCGGCTCCGCGCGCTGCGATTGCGGCGAGCAGCTCGACGAGTCGGTCGCGCTGTTCGGCGAGCGCGGCGGCATCCTGCTCTATCTGCGCCAGGAAGGGCGCGGCATCGGGCTCTACAACAAGCTCGACGCGTATCGCCTGCAGATCTCGCAGGGGCTCGACACCTTCGCGGCCAATCGCGCGCTGAACTTCCCCGACGACCTGCGCGACTTCCGCGTGGCGGCCCAGATGCTCACGGCGCTCGGCGTCGGCGAGGTCTCGCTGGTCACCAACAACCCCGACAAGACCGCGCAACTGACCGATCACGGCATCAAGGTGCGCCAGGTGAAGTCGACCGGCGTGTTCGCCAACAGCGTCAACTTCGGTTATCTGCATGCGAAGGCGACCCAGCACCGGCATGCCATCAAGCTCAACGGAGAAATGCAATGATTGCCCATCGCAGCCCGATCAGCGGCATCGCCGCCCATCGCGACCAATACGTGCTGACGGCCGGCTACGACAACCAGGTGATCCTGTGGGACGCGAAGACGCAGCAGCCGCTGGCGCGCGCGATGCACGACCATCTCGCCAACCAGGGCGCGTTCTCGCCGAACGGCGACTACGTGGTGACCTCCTCGTCCGACTACACCGCGCGTCTGTGGACCGTGCCGAACCTGCGCCTGGTCGCGGTGTTCGCCGACCAGGAGGACGACGTCGAGATGAGCGTGTTCCATCCGTCCAAGCCGCTGGTGGCGACCGCTTCGCGCGACCATCGCGTGCGCGTCTATGACTTCTCCGGCCGGCTGGTGCAGACCTTCGCGGGGCATGCCGCCGACGTGATCTCGGTCGAGTGGATGAGCGATGCCGACGAGCTGGTCTCGTCGAGCGACGACGGCACCATCAAACGCTGGTCGCTCGCCACCGGCGGCCTGGTGGGTGACGTCGACCTGAACGGCATCGAGACCGACACCATCGTGATCGCCCCGGACAGCCGCATCTTCGCCGGCAACGACGAAGGCGAGATCATCATGATCGACGGCGATCGGCGCGCCACGCTCAAGGCGCACGACGCCGGCGTGAAGCGCCTGGTGCTCGACGGCCGGCGCGGCCTGCTGGTGTCGCTGTCCTACGACCGCACCATGCGGCTGTGGAAGGTCGGCGCGGGCATGCCCGAGGCCAGCGGCGGCACGCAACTGCCGCCCGAGGTCTGGCCGCGCTCCTGCTCGTTCGAGGGCGACGACCACATCGTTTTCTCGACCTTCCATTCCACCTATCGCCGCTACAACTGGAAGCTCTCGCGCTGGGACAGCCGCGAGATCGCGCCGACCCACGGCGCCAACGCGGCGATCGCGATCGACGGCAAGGTCTGGACCATCGGCGACGCGGGCGTGGTGCGCGTCGACGGCGTGGAGCACGCGAACACGCACAGCCTCTGCAACTTCCTGACGATGGCGGGCGAGGTGGTGTTGACGGGCGGCCAGCTCGGCAAGCTGTTCGACGCGCGCAGCGGGCGCGAGCTCTACCAGCACCGCTCGCCGCTCAACTGCGCGGCCAGCTTCGAGCACGAGGGGGTGACGCATGCGATCGTCGGCGCCTATACCGGCGAGGGCATCGTGCTGCGCATCGAGGGCGACAAGGTGCGGCACGTGCGCGACCTGCCGCTGCATCCGAACGCGGTGAAGGGCGTGGCGCGCTCGGGCGACCTGCTGTTCTCGGTGGCGGCCGATGCCTCGGCGACCTGGGTGCGCTGCTCGACGCTGGAGATCGTCGCCACGCTGCCCGATGCGCACGACAAGATCGCCAATGGCTGCGCCGGCCTCGGCGAGGGCTACTTCGCCTCGATCAGCCGCGATCTCAAGCTGCGGATCTGGTCGCCCGACCAGCAGGTCGAGCTGATCGACACGCCGCACACGCATTCGATCAAGTGCGTGAGCGCGAGCGGCGACGGTCGTTACGTCGCCACCGGCAGCTACTACGGGCGCGTGGCGATCTACGACCGCGTCGAGCGACGCTGGAGCTTCGATGCGCGCGTGAGCACGGCGGGCGTGTCCTCGTTGAGCTTCGATCCCTTGTCGCGGCATTTCCTCGCCAGCTCCTACGACGGCCAGGTCTACCGCGTGCCGGCGATCCCGCGCTGAAGCCGGCCCGGCCGGCGCCCGCTGCGGCGGCCGCTGGCCGGCCTTTCGTCCGAGCGCGCAACGGCTGCCGCACCGCGCGCGATTTGCCCATCCGATCCTGCAATCGACTGCTACCGACCATGACCATCACGTTGGCTGACAATCCGAACCGCCTCACCGATCGCGAGGCAATGGGCCTGCCCGAAACCTTCGTCGCGCGCACGCCGGCCGCGCTGCTCGCCGGCCACGAGGACCTGCTCGGCGCCGGCGCGCCCTGCCTGGTCGAGATCGTCGAGGATCCCGCCCAGCCGTTCGCGCGCCGTCATGCGGCGGGCGCCTTGCTCGGCCTGCTCGGCGATCCGCGCATTCGTCCGCTCGAGCCGGTGATGCGGCGCATCGAGGCGGCGCGGGCGAGGATCGGCCTCGATCCCGCCGAGCTCGGGCGCGTGCTGGCCGAGTGGGAGCGGGTCGGCGTGATCGAGCCCTGGATCGCGAAGGAATGCCCGGCCCACACCGTCGAGCTGGCCGCCTATGCGCTGATGCGCTATCCGGTCAGCAACCTCGAATACCGCCTGTTCCTCGAGGACACCGGCTCGACCGAGCTGCCGAGTTCCTGGGCCTTCGGCGTCTATCCGACCGAACGCTCGAATCATCCGGTGTGGTCGGTGTCGGCCGAGGCGGCCGACCACTATGCGCGCTGGCTCGCGCGCAAGACCGGGCGCGCGTTCCGGCTGCCGAGCGAGGCCGAATGGGAATACGCGGCGGCCGGCGGCGCGGCGCGCGAATATCCCTGGGGCGACGCGTTCGATCCGGCCGCCGCGAACACGGTCGAGGCGGGCCCGTTGAGCACCACCCCGGTCGGCATCTTTCCGGCCGGCCGCAGCGTGTTCGGCATCGACGACCTGGGCGGCAATGTCGAGGAATACGTCGCCGACGACTACCGCGCCTATCCCGGCGGCGATGCGATCGACGACGATCTCGCCCTGACCCAGGGCGCCTATCGCGTCGCGCGCGGCGGCAGCTTCACGCGCTTCGGCGACCTGGCGCGCTGCGCGCGCCGCCACGGACGCTACCAGCGCGACATCTACGCGATGGGTTTCCGGCTCGCGGAGACGCTGCGATGAGCGGCGCGCTGCGCAGTATCCAGGTCCACGACGATGCCTCGCGCGAGGCGCTCGATCGCGCCTGGATGGCCAGGGCGCTGGAGCTGGCGGCGCGGGGGCTGTATACGACCACGCCGAATCCGCGGGTCGGCTGCGTGATCGTCAAGCACGGGATCCTGATCGGCGAGGGCTACACCCAGCCGGCCGGCCACGACCATGCCGAGGTGCGCGCGATGAAGGATGCGCGTGCTCGCGGACATGAGCTGCGCGGCGCGACCGCCTACGTGACGCTCGAGCCGTGCAGCCATTACGGCCGCACGCCGCCATGCGCGAAGGGGCTGGTCGAGGCGGGCATCGCCACCGTGGTGGCGGCGATGGAAGACCCCAACCCGCAGGTATCGGGGCGTGGCTACGCGATGCTGCGCGAGGCCGGCATCGAGGTGCGCGGCGGCGTGCTCGAGGATGAGGCGCGCGAGCTCAATATCGGCTTCGTGTCGCGCATGACGCGCGCTCGGCCCTGGGTGCGCATGAAGATGGCCGCCTCGCTCGACGGCCGCAGCGCGCTGCCCGGCGGCGCGAGCCAGTGGATCACCGGCGCCGCCGCGCGTGCCGACGGCCATGCCTGGCGCGCGCGGGCCTGCTCGATCCTGACCGGCATCGGCACGGTGCGCGGCGACGATCCGCAACTGAACGTGCGCGGCATCGATACGCCGCGCCAGCCGCGGCGCGTGCTGATCGACGGCCGGCTCGACCTGCCGCACGAGGCGCGGCTGATGGCCGGTGCGCCGCCGCTGGTGTTCTGCGGTGAGCTCGATGCGCCGGCGCGCGCGCGTGCCGATGCGCTGCGCGCGCGTGGCGCCGAGGTGGTGTCGCTGGCCAACGCGCGCGGCTCGGTCGACCTGGCCGCCGTGCTGGGCGAATTGGGCTGCCGCGGCGACAACGAGCTGCACGTGGAGGCGGGGCGCACGCTGAGCGGGGCGCTGCTGCGCGCGGGGCTGGTGGACGAGTTGCTGGTCTATGTCGCGCCGAGCCTGCTGGGTGCCGATGCGGCGGCGATGTTCGAGCTCAGCGCGCCGGTCTCGCTGGAGTCGCGCGTGAAGCTGCGCTTCCATGACGTCGAGCGGGTCGGCGAGGATCTGCGGATCCTGGCGCGGTTCGAGGGTGTGTCTTGAGGTGAGGGCGAAATCAAGCGCGGCGGGGTTTTCAGGCAGGCGGCGCTGAATTGCCGTGATCGTCTTCGTAGTCGGAATACTTGCGCGAATCTCCGAATACCTTCTCCGCCGGGTATTTCCGGCGATTGATCGCCATCTTTTCCAGGAAGGCCGCGCGCAGGTCGACGTCCAGCCGGTCGGCGAGCTGGACCAGGTAGGCCAGCACGTCGGCCATTTCATGGCGCACCGCCTGCAGACCGGCTTCGCCGAGTTCGGCGGTCTCGCCCGAATTCAGCCACTGGAACGGCTCGAGCAATTCGCTCGCCTCGACGCTCAAGGCCGTGGCGAGGTTCTTCGGCGTGTGGAACCTGGCCCAGCCGCGCTCGGCGACGAATTCACGAAGGATGTCACGTGCCGTCAGCAGGCTGTCGCGCTCGTTCTGGTCGTTCACGGCTGGGCTCCTTGGGAAAAACCGGGTCGAGAAAACCGGTTCTCGAGTCCCGCTGGATAACAAAAAGCCCGCCGTCGGCGGGCTTCCCATGTTCGAGCCGGATCGCAACCCGTCCCGGCGCATGCCTTAGACGTTGAACAGGAAGTTCATCACGTCGCCGTCGTGCACCACGTATTCCTTGCCTTCGGCGCGCATCTTGCCGGCTTCCTTCGCGCCCTGCTCGCCCTTGTAGGCGATGTAGTCCTCGTAGCCGATGGTCTGCGCGCGGATGAAGCCGCGCTCGAAATCGGTGTGGATCACGCCGGCCGCCTGCGGGGCGGTGTCGCCGATATGGATGGTCCAGGCGCGCACTTCCTTCACGCCGGCGGTGAAATAGGTCTGCAGGCCGAGCAGCTTGAAGCCGGCGCGGATCACGCGGTCCAGGCCCGGCTCGTCCATGCCCATGTCGGCCAGGAAGGCTTCCTTGTCGGCATCGTCGAGATCGGCGATCTCGGCCTCGATCGCGGCGCACACCGCCACCACCGGCGCCTTCTCGGCCTCGGCGTACTTGCGCACGGCGTCCAGGTGCGGATTGTTCTCGAAGCCGTCGTCCTTGACGTTGGCCACGTACATCGCCGGCTTGGCGGTGATCAGGCAGAACGGCTTGAGGATCGCGCGCTCGTCCTCGGACAGGTCAAGGCCGCGCACGGCCTTGCCCTGGTCGAGGTGGGCACGAACCTTCTCGAGCGCGGCGGCCAGCTTGACCGCTTCCTTGTCGTTGCCCGACTTGGCGGCCTTCGAATAGCGCGTGAGCGCCTTCTCGACGGTGCCCAGGTCGGCCAGCGCCAGTTCGGTGTTGATCACCTCGATGTCGTCGAGCGGGCTCACGCGGCCGGCCACGTGGATCACGTTCTCGTCCTCGAAGCAGCGCACCACGTGGGTGATCGCGTCGGTTTCGCGGATGTTGGCGAGGAACTGGTTGCCGAGGCCTTCGCCCTTGCTGGCACCGGCCACCAGGCCCGCGATGTCGACGAACTCGACCACCGCCGGCACGATCCGCTCGGGATTGACGATCGCCGAGATCGCCTTCAGGCGCGCATCCGGCACCTCGACGATGCCGACGTTCGGCTCGATGGTGCAGAACGGGTAGTTCTCGGCGGCGATGCCGGCCTTGGTCAGCGCGTTGAACAGGGTGGACTTGCCGACGTTGGGCAGGCCGACGATGCCGCATTTGAGGCTCATGGGAAACCTTTCTGGATCAGATGTTGTGTGCTCGCGCGGGGCGCGCCCGGCAGCTTCGGGCCGATCGGCCGCGCAAGACGGAACCGGGGCGGGGCGGCAGGCGGCGCGACCGGGCGCTGGAGCCGGCGGTTTCGCGCGGATGCAGCCCGCGAAAGGCGCAATTGTATCGCGTTCGGATCGGGGGGATTTCAAGCGGGAGGGACGGCGGCGGCGGCGCGGGACGGAAACGGCGGCGCGGCGGGCGGGGCGCCGCCGACCAGGGGCGGGCGAGACGAGGGCAAGCCCGGTTACGGCGGGAGCCGCGCACGCCAGCATCGACAGGCTGCGCCGACGGTCGAACGACCGGAGCGTTGCCACCCCGGGAATTCGCCGTTCCTGGCGAGCGCGCCGCCCGTCAGTCGGCGACGCGTCGGTCGGCCAGCGCCGCTCGGCAGTCTTCCATCACCAGCGCGACGAGCCGCGACTGCATGTCGAGCTCATCGGTATCGATGATTTCCTCGACGGCGTCGCGCGCCCAGGCCTTCTCGACGAAGTCGCCGTGCTTCCTGGCGATGTCGAGCGCGACGGCGGCGAGCTTGGCGATGCAGAGCCAATCGGCTTCGCGCAAGTGGCGGTCGAGCCACTTGTGCGCGGCCTGCACCTGGAAGGATGCCGCAGGCCACGATTCGTTCAGGTAGAACGCGCCGAGATTTCCGACGGTGAGCCAGCACAGCAGCTCGACGCGGTCGTGTTGGGTGAGGTTGGGGTGTACGTCGCTCATGGCCATGCTCGAGATGGGGTTGAGAGTCGCTTTCCGTCACCGGTGATACGCGGGGCCGACGAATCAACAATAGCATGCCATGGACGATTGCACGCAAGCCCGGAATCGCCCGGACTCGCGCGCGGCGGATCAGTAGCGATAGTAGTCGCGATGGTGGTGGTAGCCGCCGTCCGGCACCACGATGCAGCCGCCGAGGGTGGAGCCGAGCAGCACGGCGAGCGAGGCGAGGAGGGCGATGCGTTTGAGTTTCATGATGGCGTTTCCCTTTGGTTCATCGATGGAGCCGACTGTAGCGGCGCCGGGCATGACAAGCGGTATGCGTTTGTAAGGAAACGTGTGGGTTGTAATGCTTGCGGGCCGTGCCTCACGGGGCGATCGCGGGGGCGGTTACGGATGAAATGGGTTCGGATCGCCGCGGCTTGTGGAGGGAGCAAAAAAAGGCGGGGGCGGGAAGCTCGGCACGGTGGATTCGCAGCGCCCAAGCGCCGTCTCGTTCAGTGCCGGAAGGGGGCGCCGGACTGGCGATCGAGCGCGGCGGCAAGGGCCGCGGAACCCGGGGGGCGATCTCGGGCAGGGTTTGTCCGTGTCGGTCGCGCGCGACAGTTTTCTCCGCTACCATGCCGCGCTTCGTCGTGCCGCTCGGCGCCGTCGTTCCGCAGCCTCGGCGAGTCGCTGGAGATCGCCGCCGAACTCCCGTTCGCGCTGATCTTCCGCAAGCCCGTGCCACATGGAAAAAACGGCCCCGCAGCTATAATGCGCGCCATGACTGCCCATCCTCAGACCTTCGACGTCGCCGTGGTCGGCGGCGGCCTTGTCGGCAAGACCGCGGCGCTCGCCATGACTCAGGCCGGCCTCAAGACGGCGCTGCTCGCGCAGCCCGCCGCGCCGCGCGCGGCCGACACGGCGTTCGACGCGCGCGTCTACGCGTTGTCGGCCAGCTCCCAGGCCTTGCTCGAACGCCTGCGCGTCTGGCAGGCGCTCGAGCACACGCGGCTCGCGCCCGTCTACGACATGCGCGTCTACGGCGACGCCCAGGCGGAGCTGCATTTCTCGGCCTTCCAGGCCGCGGTGCCGCAACTGGCCTGGATCGGCGAATCCTCGCTGGTCGAGCGGGCGCTGGATGCGGCGCTGCGCTTCCAGCCGAACCTGAGCTGGATCGACACGCGTGCCCAGGGGCTCGACATCACGCCCGAGCGCGCCACGCTGTCGCTCGCCAACGGCGAGGTGATCTCGGCCGACCTGGTGGTGGGCGCCGACGGCGCGCATTCCTGGGTGCGTTCCCAGATGGGTGCCAAGGTCAAGCGGCGCGACTATCGGCAGACCGGCGTGGTCGCCAATTTCAAGGCCGCCGAGCCGCACCGCGAAACCGCCTGGCAGTGGTTCCGCGACGGCGAGATCGTCGCCCTGCTGCCGCTGCCCGACGGTCACGTCTCGCTGGTCTGGTCGGCGCACACGGCGCATGCCGACGAACTGCTGGCGCTCGATCCGGCGCAACTGGCGGCCGAGGTCGAACGCGTCACGCATCGCCAGCTCGGCGCGCTCGATTGCGTGACGCCGGCCCAGGGTTTCCCGCTGGCGCTGCAGACCGTCGACCGGCTGATCGCGCCGCGCGTGGCCCTGGTCGGCGATGCCGCCCACCTGATCCACCCGCTGGCCGGGCAGGGCATGAATCTCGGGTTGCGCGACGTGGCCGCGCTGGCCGATGCCATCGCCTCGCGCGAAGCCTTCCGCGATCTGGGCGACACCGTGCTGCTGCGCCGCTACGAGCGCTCGCGCCGCGAGGACATCCGCGCGCTGATGGCGGCCACCGACGGCCTGCAACGGCTGTTCGCGCTGCCCGGCACACTGGCGCGCGTGGCCCGCAACACCGGCATGGCGCTGGTCGGCGCGCAGCCCTTCGTCAAGCGCTGGCTGGTCGCCTCGGCGCTCGGCTGAGCGCCGCCGCGATCCGATTCCGATCCTGATTTCGTGACGAACCGATCCGGCGCCGGCCGGTCGGACAGGGTTCGCCCACCGTCGTACACTAACGGACGTGCTCCGACAGACCCCCAAGGAAGAGTGAATGAAAACCACAGTCCGCATCGCCGCGCTCGTGCTGGCGACCGCCGCCGCCACGCTGGGATGCACCGCGCAGGCTGACCAGACCACCGACAAGCTGAAGACCACGCTGCAGGCGCGCCTGGGCGACGCGACCGTCAAGAGCATCGAGAAGTCGCCGATCCCGGGCCTCTACGAAGTGAATCTCGGGTCGCAGATCGTCTACAGCGATGCGGCGGGCGATTACGTTCTGCTCGGCGACCTGGTCGACACCAAGACGCGCAAGAACCTGACCGAGGCGCGCATGGCCGAGATCAACAAGGTCGATTTCGCCAGCCTGCCGCTCAACAACGCGATCAAGTACGTGAAGGGCAACGGCGCGCGCAAGATCGCGGTGTTCTCGGATCCGAACTGCCCCTACTGCAAGCGCTTCGAATCGACGCTGCAGTCGATGGACAACATCACCGTCTATACCTTCCTCTACCCGGTGCTGACGCCCGATTCGACGGTCAAGTCGAAGGCGATCTGGTGCGCCTCGGATCGCGCCAAGAGCTGGGAGAACTGGATGGTCAGCCATCAGCCGCCGAGCGGCGCCGGCAACTGCGACACCTCGGCGCTCGACAAGAACCTGGCGCTGGGCCGCGGCCTGAACGTGACGGGCACGCCCACCATCATCCTGGCGGACGGCACGCGCCTGCCGGGCGCGGTGTCCGCCGACCAGCTCAACAGCGCGCTGGCCGCCGTCAAGTGACGCGCCGGGCCCTAGCGCCCGAACCAGCAAGAGGCGCCGGCATTCGTCTGGCGCCTTTTTCGCATCTCGAACCCGCTTCACAACCTGCTTCACGAACCGTTTTGTTGCCGGCCCGTTTCGCCAACCTTTGCCGATGCCCCCGATGACCCCGATCCGCTATTCCATCGTCCCCAAGGACCCCGCCGCCCACCTGTTCGAAGTCACGCTGAGCGTCGCCGAGCCGGACCCGGCCGGCCAGCGCTTCATGCTGCCGGTGTGGATCCCGGGCAGCTACATGGTGCGGGAATTCGCGCGCAACATCGTCACGCTGCGCGCCTTCAACGAGGCCGGCCGCAAGGTCCGCATCGCCAAGGCCGACAAGCACAGCTGGCAGGCCGCGCCGGTCGAGGGGCCGCTGACGCTGCGCTACGAGGTCTATGCCTGGGATCTCTCGGTGCGCGCCGCGCATCTCGACGATACCGGCGGCTTCTTCAACGGCACCAGCGTGTTCCTGGCCGTCGAGGGGCAGGAGGCGGCGCCCTGCGTGGTGGCGATCGGCAAGCCCGAGGGCGAGACGGCGCGCCGCTGGCGCGTGGCGACGGCGCTGCGCGAGGCGCGCGGCACGCGACGCTACGCGTTCGGCGACTACGAAGCCGACAACTACGACGAACTGATCGACCATCCCGTCACGCTCGGCGAATTCGCGCTGGCGAGCTTCGACGCGCATGGCGTGCCGCACGACGTGGTGATCGCGGGCCGCGTCGCGCGGCTCGACATGGAGCGCCTGTGCGCGGACCTGAAGCGCGTCTGCGAGGCGCAGATCGCGCTGTTCGAGCCACGCACGAAGAAGGCGCCGATGGCGCGCTACGTGTTCATGACGCAGGCCGTCAGCGATGGTTACGGCGGCCTCGAGCATCGCGCCTCGACGGCGCTGATCTGCAACCGCACCGACCTGCCGGTGAAGGGCCGCCCGGAAACCAGCGAGGGCTACCGCACCTATCTGGGCCTGTGCAGCCACGAGTATTTCCACACCTGGAACGTCAAGCGGATCAAGCCGGCGGCCTTCGTCCCCTACGACCTGAAGCAGGAGAACTACACCTCGCTGCTGTGGCTGTTCGAGGGCTTCACCTCCTACTACGACGACCTGATGCTGGTGCGCAGCGGCCTGATGAGCCGCGAGGAATACCTGGCCGCGCTGGGCCGCACCGTCGGCGGCGTGCTGCGCGGCGCGGGCCGCACCAAGCAGAGCGTGGCGGAAAGCTCGTTCGACGCCTGGGTCAAGTACTACCGCCAGGACGAGAACGCCTCGAACGCGATCGTCAGCTACTACACCAAGGGTTCGCTGGTGGCGCTGAGCTTCGACCTGGCGATCCGCGCCGCGACGCGCAATCGCAAGTCGCTCGACGACCTGATGCGCCTGCTCTGGACGCGCTACGGCCGCGACTTCTATCAAGGCCAGCCGCGAGGCGTGGCCGAGGGCGAGGTGGCCGCGCTGATCGTCGAGGCCACCGGCGTCGACCTGGGTCGCTTGTTCGACGATGCCGTCTCGGGCACGCGCGACCTGCCGCTGGCCGAGCTGTTCGAGCCGTTCGGCGTGACGCTCTCGCCCGAGGCGGGCCCCGGCGCGAAACCCTCGATCGGTGCGCGCGTACGCGGTGGAGGCGATTGCACGCTGGCGGTGGTGCACGAGGGCGGTGCCGCGCATCGGGCCGGGCTGTCGGCCGGCGACGTGCTGGTCGCGCTGGACGGTTTGCGCGTGACGGGCAGCAACCTGGAGGGGCTGCTGGCGCGCTACCGCCCTGGTGACAGGGTCGAAGCCCATGCCTTCCGCCGCGACGAGCTGCGCACCACCACGCTGCGGCTCGACGCGCCCGACGTGGTGCGCTACAAGCTGGCGGCGGCCGACAAGCCGGCTGCGCGGCGTGCCTGGCAGAACGCCTGGCTGGGGCTGTAGCACGGTAAACCGGCGATGGGTCGCGGTGGATTGTCCCGCTGTTGCAACAATCCGTCGCCGGCGGCCCGCTTTTTCATGTCGGGGGGGATCCGCACAATGGGCCCCACTCGCGCTGCTTCCAGCGCAAACCCAACGGAGCCCGACATGACGACCATCCTGCAAATCAATTCCGCCGCCCGCTCGCAAGGCGCCCGCTCGACCCAACTGTCCGACGAACTGACCGCCAAGCTGGCCCAGTCCAACCCGGGCGCCAAGGTGGTGGTGCGCAATCTGCTCGCGAATGCGCAGCCGCACCTCGACGACACCGTGCTCGGCGCCTTCTTCACGCCGGCTGAACAACGCAGCGCCGAGCAGAACGCGATCGTCGCGAAGAGCGACGAGCTGGTCGCCGAACTGCAGGCCGCCGACATCGTCGTGATCGCCGCGCCGCTCTACAACTTCGGCATCTCCTCGCAACTGAAGACCTATTTCGACTGGATCGCCCGCGCCGGCGTGACCTTCCGCTACACCGCGAACGGCCCGGAAGGCCTGGTCACGGGCAAGAAGGTGTTCGTGGTCTCGGCCCGCGGCGGCAAGTACCTCGGCACGCCGAACGACACGCAGACGCCGTACCTGAAGACCTTCCTGGGCTTCCTGGGCATGACCGACGTCAGCTTCATCCACGCCGAAGGCCTGAACATGGGCCCGGACGCGGAAACGGCCGCGCTGGCGGCAGCCCGCGAAGCGATCGCCGCGGCAGCCTGAGGCGGCTTTCCGGAGCGTGCGCCGCGCCCCCCGGCGCGCGCTTCGGCTGCTGCCTTGAATGAAAACAGCCCGATCGGCATAGGCCGGTCGGGCTGTTTCGTTTGCGGCGGGAGGATCGGGCGTGGCCCGGCTTCAGGCCAGCGTGACGGCCTCGGCGGGCAGCCGCCAGTCGATCGGCGCCTTGCCGTGCTCGGCCAGGTAGTCGTTGGCCAGCGCGAAATGCCGGTTGCCGAGGAAGCCGCGGTGCGCGGAGAGCGGCGAGGGATGCGGCGACTCGAGCACGCAATGCGCGCTGGTATCGAACAGCGCGCGCTTGGCCTGCGCGTGCGCGCCCCACAGCATGAACACCAGAGCGCGATGGCGGCGCGCCAGTTCGCGGATCAGCGTATCGGTGCAGGGCTCCCAGCCGCGTTTCGCGTGGCTCGCGGCCGCGCCTTGCTCGACCGTCAGCACGGTGTTGAGCAGCAGCACGCCCTGGCGCGCCCAGGAGTCGAGGCAGCCGTGCTTCGGCGTATCGTGCCCGAAGTTCGCGGCGATTTCCTTGAAGATATTGCGCAGCGAAGGCGGCGGGCGTACCGCCGGCGGCACCGAGAAGGCCAGGCCGTGAGCCTGCGGCGTGCCGCGATCGTCGCCGTGATACGGGTCCTGGCCGAGGATCACCACGCGGACCTCGTCGGGCGAGGTCAGGCGCAGCGCGCGGAATACGTCGGCCGGGTAGATCGTCTTGCCGGCCGCGCGTTCGGCGTCGACGAAGCGGCACAGCGGGGCATAGGCGTCGCTCGACACGAAGGGCGCGAGCAGCTCGCGCCATGCGGTGGGCAGGGCCTCGAACTGCGCCTCGAGCGGCAGCGCCGCCGGTGCCGCGCCGGCGCCGACATCCGCCGCGATCACTGCGGTTTCGGTGTTGCCGGGCGTGGGCGTGGCCGGCTCGTCGAACAGTGACGCTTGCGAGACGTCGCGCGGCTTGGCGCGGGAGGGGGAACGGCTCGCCATGGTTCAGGCGTCGCGCAGGCGGTAGCCGCGCTGCGCCTTGCTCTGGTCGTCGGGCGCGAGGCCCGGCAGCGCGGCCTTGAGTTCGTTCGCGAGCGTGTGCAGCACGGCCTCGTCGCCCTCGATCAATTCGAGTTCGATCTCGCGGATCGGCGCGCGACGCGTGTCGCCGTCCACCTCGGCGATGATCTCGCCGAGATCGAGCCCGGCCTCGACGGTGCTGCCGTCACGGACGATGCGCCAGAGCGTGCGCGCGAAATCGGTGCGGAACAGCGCGACCAGCCGCGGCGCGGCCGCGCGCAGCGCGTCGGCCGCGGCCGGCACGTCGCAGACGGCCAGCAGCGCGTCGATCTCCAGCGCATCGCCGGCTACCGGCAGCTCCCATTCGTGGCGCGTGTGCAGGCCCTGCTCGGCCGAACCGACCGTCTTGAAGGTCTGCAGCCAGCCTTGCGGCGCGAGGCGCACGCGAATGGCGCTCTTGGCCCGTGCCAGGGCGAGATCGGGCGTGTCGTAATAGACGTTGGCGAGATGGATCTCGCGGCCCGCCGCGCCGGCGCAGGCGTCCAGCGCGCTACGGGCCGCGCCCTGCGCGCCGGCCGGCAGCGCCAGCTTGATTTCGGTTTCGATGGCCATCGCGATGCGCGTCAGAAGAACATCCGGGCGAGTTCCTCGCCCGGTTGCTCGGCGCGCATGAAGGCCTCGCCGACCAGGAAGCAGTGCACGTCGGCCGCCTTCATGCGTTCCACGTCGGCGCGCGCGAGGATGCCCGATTCGGTCACCACGATGCGATCGGCCGGCACCATGTCGAGCATGCCCAGCGTGGTCTCGATGGTGGTCTCGAAAGTGCGCAGGTTGCGGTTGTTGATGCCGATCAGCGGCGTCTTCAGCGTGAGCGCCTCGTTCATCTCGTCGCGGTCATGCACCTCGACCAGCACCGCCAGGCCCAGCGAATGCGCATAGGCTTCCAGGTCCTGCATCTGCGGCGTGTCGAGCGCGGCGGCGATCAGCAGGATCGCGTCGGCGCCCATCGCACGCGCTTCGAGCACCTGGTAGGCGTCGACGATGAAGTCCTTGCGCAGCACCGGCAGTTCGCAGGCCGCGCGGGCTTCCTTGAGATAACGCGCGCTGCCCTGGAAGAACTGCTCGTCGGTCAGCACCGACAGGCAGGCCGCGCCGTGCTGCGCATACGAGGCGGCGATCTCCGCCGGCACGAAATGCTCGCGCAGCACGCCCTTGGAGGGGCTGGCCTTCTTCACCTCGGCGATCACGGCTGACTGGCCGGCCGCGTGCCTGGCGCGCAGCGCGCCGACGAAGTCGCGCAGATCGCGGGTTTCGGCTTCCAGCCTGAGGGCTTCGAGCGGCGTGCTCTGCAGCGCGGCGGCGATTTCCTCGCGCTTGACGCCAATGATTCGGTTGAGGATGTCACTCATGGCAAATCCGACGGAATGGGGTTCGGACCGGGATCCGGGTGGATTGGCCGACCGGCTGGCCGGTCGGCACGCAGGGGTTCAGCGCGGAAACTGACGGGTGAAGCGTACCAGCTCGTCAACCTTGGCGCGCGCCGCGCCGCTGGCGATGGCCTCGCGCGCGAGGCCGATGCCCTCGGCGATCGAGGGCGCGATATTGGCCGCGTAGAGCGCGGTGCCCGCGTTCAGCGTGACGATCTCGCGCGCCACGCCGGGCTTGTTGTCGAGCGCCTCGAGCAGCAGCACGCGCGACTCGTCGGCATTCTCGACCTTCAGCGTGCGGTTCGACACCATCTGCAGGCCGAAATCCTCGGGATGGATCTCGTATTCGGTGACCTTGCCGTCGCGCAGCTCGCCCACCAGGGTGGCCGCGCCGAGCGAGACCTCGTCCATGCCGTCCTTGCCGTAGACCACCAGCACGTGCTCGGCGCCGAGCCGTTGCATCACGCGTACCTGGATGCCGACCAGGTCGGGGTGGAACACGCCCATCAGCTGGTTGGGCGCGCCGGCCGGGTTGGTCAGCGGCCCGAGGATGTTGAACAGGGTCCGCACGCCGAGCTCGCGGCGCACCGGCGCGATGTTCTTCATCGCCGGATGATGGTTGGGCGCGTACATGAAGCCCATTCCGGTGGCCTCGATCGAGGCCGCCACCTGCTCGGGCGCGAGGTCGATGTTGACGCCGAGCGCGTCGAGCACGTCGGCGCTGCCGGACTTGCTCGAGACGCTGCGGTTGCCGTGCTTGGCCACCTTGGCGCCGGCCGCGGCCGACACGAACATGGTCGCGGTCGAGATATTGAAGGTGTGCGAGCCGTCGCCGCCGGTGCCGACGATATCGACGAAGTTCGAGTTGTCGGCCACCTCGACGTGGCGCGCGAATTCACGCATCACGGTGGCGGCCGCGGCGATCTCGCCGATCGTTTCCTTCTTCACGCGCAGGCCGGTGATGATCGCGGCGGCCATCACGGGCGACATGTCGCCCCGCATGATCATCCGCATCAGGTGCAGCATCTCGTCGTGGAAGATCTCGCGGTGCTCGATCGTGCGCTGCAGCGCTTCCTGAGGGGTAATCGTCATCGCATCCCCGCTCATGCCGGCTGGGCCGCGCTCGCGCGCGCCTGCTTCAGGAAGTTCTGCAACTGCGCGTGGCCGTGCTCGGAGAGGATCGATTCGGGGTGGAACTGCACGCCCTCGATCGGCAGCGTCTTGTGGCGCACGCCCATGATCTCGCCGTCCTCGGTCCAGGCCGAGATCTCCAGGCAGTCCGGCAGCGTCTCTCGCTCGATCGCCAGCGAGTGGTAGCGCGTCACGTCGAAATGCCGGGGCAGGTCGGCGAACACGCCGCGGCCGTCGGTCTCGATGCGGCTCACCTTGCCGTGCATGATGGTCTTGGCGCGGATCACGCGGCCGCCGAAGGCCTCGCCGATCGCCTGGTGGCCGAGGCACACGCCCAGGATCGGCTTCCTGCCCGCGAACTCGCGCAGCACCTCGAGCGTGATGCCCGCGTGCTGCGGGTTGCTCGGGCCCGGCGACAGGCAGATCGCCTCGGGATCGAGCTCGGCGATCTGCGCGAGCGTGATCTCGTCGTTGCGATAGGTCCGCACGTCTTCGCCGAGTTCGCCGAAGTACTGGACCAGGTTGTAGGTAAACGAATCGTAGTTGTCGATCATCAGCAGCATGGTCAGTCTCCGTTCAGAAGTCGCTGTCGAGGCCGTCCTGCACCTGTTCCGCCGCACGCAGCACGGCGCGCGCCTTGTTCTCGGTTTCCTGCCATTCGGATTCGGGCACCGAGTCGGCCACCACGCCGGCCGCGGCCTGCACGTAGAGATTGCCGTTGTGGATCAGGCCCGTGCGGATCGCGATGGCCAGGTCCATCTCGCCCGAGAACGACAGGTAGCCGACCGCGCCGCCGTACAGGCCGCGCTTGACCGGCTCGAGCTCGTCGATCAGCTCCATGGCGCGCACCTTGGGCGCGCCCGACAGCGTGCCGGCCGGGAAGGTGGCGCGCAGCACGTCGTAGTTGGTCATGCCGGGCTTGAGCTTGCCTTCCACCGAGCTGACGATGTGCTGCACGTGCGAGTACTTCTCGATCACCATCTTGTCGGTCACGGCGACCGAGCCGGTGGTGGCGATGCGGCCGACGTCGTTGCGCGCCAGGTCGATCAGCATCACGTGCTCGGCGATTTCCTTCGGGTCGTTGAGCAGCTCGGTGGCGAGCGCGGCATCGCGCTCCGGCGTGTTGCCGCGCGTGCGCGTGCCGGCCAGCGGGCGGATCGTGACGATCTGGTCCTCGCCGCGCTTTTCCTGGCGAACCAGGATCTCGGGCGAGGCGCCCACCACGTGGAATTCGCCGAAGTTGTAGTAGTACATGTACGGCGAGGGGTTCAGCGAACGCAGCGCGCGGTACAGCGAGAGGGGATTGTCGCGATAGGGCTTGGTCAGGCGCTGGCCGACCTGGACCTGCATCAGCTCGCCCTCGGCGATGTATTCCTTGGCCTTGAGCACGGCGGCCAGGTAGTCGTCCTTCTTGAATTCGCGGAAGGTTTCGGTGCGCACGCTCGGCGAGGTCACCGGCGGCTGCACCGTCGAGTGCAGGCGCTGCTTGAGCTCGCGCAGGCGCTGTTTGGCGCGCGGATAGGCCTCGGGGCGCGACGGGTCGGCGTAGATGATCAGGTAGAGCTTGCCGGCCAGGTTGTCGATCACGGCGACTTCCTCGCTCAGCAGCAGCTGGATGTCGGGCAGGTGCAGGTCGTCGGGCGGCGCCGTGTCGGCCAGCTTCTTCTCGATGTAGCGCACCGCGTCGTAGCCGAAGTAGCCGGCCAGGCCGCCGCAGAAGCGCGGCAGGCCGGGGCGCTGGGCCACCTTGAAACGTGCCTGGAACTGCTCGATGAAGGCGAACGGGTCGCCTTCGTGCGTCTCCACCACCTTCCCGTCGGTGACCACCTCGGAGACGCCCTTGCTGGTACGCACCAGGGTGCGGGCCGGCAGGCCGATGAACGAGTAGCGGCCGAAGCGTTCGCCGCCGACCACCGATTCGAGCAGGAAGGAATTGGCGCCGCCGCGCTCGGACTGCGCCAGCTTGAGGTACAGCGAGAGCGGGGTTTCGAGGTCGGCGAGCGCTTCCGCGATCAGCGGGATGCGGTTGTAGCCTTGATTCGCGAGCGATTGGAATTCGAGTTCAGTCATGTTCCGGTCCTGTGGGGACGAGCGGCAGGGCATGCCGGGAGAATCGCGGTCGCTGCGCGGCGGGCCGGGGGCGGGTTGCGGTCAGGGCCTGACCGGCTTGCACCATCGTCGTGCGAGCGACCGATGCGCGTTCCCGGCGCCCGGACGCGAGGCGTTCGGGGCGAGGGCAGGGCATGGACAATCGAGTGACGAGGCGCGAATCGCGCAGCAAAACAAAAAACGGATGCCGAAGACAGGCTTCGGCGAACCTCGGGAGCGAGGTTAGCGCGACCAGCGACGCCAGGGCCAGGCTCCCCGGTCGATGCTGCTCAGACTCCGTTTTTTGTTCAGAAACATGCGGATGGAAGAATAAATCAGAGGGTTCGCTCGACGGCGTTGTGCGCGGTAATCACCTGCGCCGCCTCGAGCAGCGAATCGACTATACCATCCGAATTTATCGTTTGTATAGCTTTGCCGTGGTTGTAGCCATAGGGCACCGTCAGCGTCGCCAGGCCCGCCGCGCGGCCCGCCAGCGCGTCGTTTTCGGAGTCGCCGATCGCCACCGCCAGCGCCGGTTCGACGTCCAGCCGCTGGCAGGCGCTCAGCATCGGCAGCGGATCGGGCTTCTTGCGGGGCAGGCTGTCGCCGCCGAGCACCACGCCGAAATAGCCGTCGAGCCGGTACTGCGCGAGCAGCTCGAGCGCGAAGCGATGCGGCTTGTTGGTGACGCAGGCCAGCGCCAGGCCGGCCGCGCGCATCGCGGCCAGGCCGGCCTCGACGTCGGGGTAGAGCCGCGTGTGGCGGCCGTTGATGGTGGCGTACTCGGCCTGGTAGATCGCCAGCGCCTCGTCGAAGCGCGCCTGCGCCTCGGCTTCGGCCAGGCGAGGCTTGAGCACTTGGACGATCAGGTTTTCCGAGCCCTTGCCGACGTAGTGCATGACCTCGTCGCGCTGCGTGCCGGGCGCGCCGATCCGCGCCAGCATCGCGTTGAGGGCGGCCGTGAAGTCGTCGACGGTATCGATCATGGTGCCGTCGAGATCGATCAGGGCGGCAGCCAGCCGCGGCGAGGCGAAACGGATCGACGCGCTCATCGCCTCAGCCCTTCGCGACGCCGGCCAGGGCCGTGCGCATCTCGTCGATCACCGCCTTGTAGTCGGGCTTGCCGAAGATCGCCGAGCCGGCCACGAAGGTGTCCGCGCCGGCTGCCGCGATCTCGGCGATGTTGTCGACCTTCACGCCGCCGTCCACTTCCAGGTGGATCTCGCGGCCGGTGCGCTCGCGATAGGCGTCGATCTTGGCGCGCGCCTCGCGGATCTTGCGCAGCGCCTCGGGAATGAAGGACTGGCCGCCGAAGCCCGGGTTCACCGACATGATCAGGATCAGGTCGAGGCGATCCATCACGTGGTCGAGGTAGTGCAGCGGCGTGGCCGGGTTGAACACCAGGCCGGCCTTGCAGCCGTGGTCCCTGATCAGCGACAGGGTACGGTCGATGTGATCCGAGCCCTCCGGGTGGAAGCTGATCACGTTGGCGCCGGCCTTGGCGAAATCGGGGACGATCCGGTCGACCGGGCGCACCATCAGGTGCACGTCGATCGGCACCTGCACGTGCGGGCGGATCGCCTCGCAGACCAGCGGGCCGATCGTCAGGTTCGGGACGTAATGGTTGTCCATCACGTCGAAGTGGATCCAGTCGGCGCCGGCGGCGACCACGTTGCGGACTTCCTCGCCGAGACGGGCGAAGTCGGCCGACAGGATGCTGGGAGCGATACGGAATTGCGTCATGGCGGTAGGGGGACGTGCTTATGCAAAAGCGCCATTCTACCGCCGCGGGCGGCCCCGGCAGGCCGCGCGGTTGCGGGCGGGGGCCGCATCAAGCAGAATGCCGAACCAGTGCGGGCCGCCCAGGCGGCTGCCCGCGCGGCGCCGGATCGTGGGCGCCGGTCGACCTTCGAAGCGGGATTGCCATGAGCCAGTATGAATTCAGCGTGTCGGTGAAGACGGCGTATCTGCCGGAACAATCCGACCCGGAACGCCGTCAATACGCATTCGCGTACACGCTGACGATCGTCAACACCGGTCAGGTGGCCTCGCAGTTGATCGCGCGGCACTGGGTCATCACGGACAGCGAACAGAAGGTTCAGGAAGTGAAGGGACTCGGCGTGGTCGGCCACCAGCCGCTGCTCAAGCCGGGCGAGCAATTCGAGTACACCAGCTGGGCGGTGATCGCCACGCCGGTGGGCACCATGCGCGGCGCGTATTTCTGCGTGGCCGAGGACGGCGAGCGCTTCGAGGCGCCGGTCGCCGAATTCGCGCTGCACATGCCGCGCACGCTGCACTGAGGGCGCGGCGCCGCGTGCTTACGGGCGGCGCGGCGGATCGTCGGGGCGCGAGCGGGCCTTCTTCTTGCCGGATGCGGTCCAGAGCACGATGAAGATCAGCAGGCCGAGCGCCAGCAGCGATTCCAGCGCGAAGATCAGCATCGGGTATTCGTCGAACAGATCAGACATGGCGGTTTCCATCAAGTACGAACATTGTAGGCGGTTCGGGCCGCGGCTGGCCGCCTGGGCCGTCGCGATCGCGACGGCGGCGCTGCTGGCCGCCTGCGGCAGCGCCCCGGTGCGGCATGCCGCGAAGCCGCCCACCGGCACGCCCATCGTGCCGGGCCAGGTGGCTGCCGAGCGGCTCACGCCGGTGGCCTGGCGGCAGGTGCCGGGCTGGGACGACGATACCCTGATCGGCGCGACCATCGCGCTGCGCCAGAACTGCACGCGGCTCGCGCGCGCCGCCAACTGGCGCCGCGCCTGCGAGGCCGCCGAGCGGATCGACGATCTCGACATCACCGGCGCGCGCAGCTTCTTCGAGACGTATTTCACGCCCTATCAGTTCTCCAATACCGACGGCACGCTCGATGGCCTGGTGACCGGCTATTACGAGCCGCTGCTGCGCGGCTCGCGCGTGCGGCGCGGGCCCTACCAGACCGCGCTGTATCGCTGGCCGGCCGGCTATCGGGCCGGCAGCGCCATGCCGGCGCGTGCCCAGCTCGAGCGCTCGGGCGTGCTGAACGGCAACGAATTGGTGTGGGTCGACGATCCGATCGAAGCCTTCTTCCTGCAGGTGCAGGGCTCGGGGCGCGTGGTGATGGACGACGGCAGCGTGATGCGGGTCGGTTTCGGCGGCACCAACAACCAGCCCTATCGCTCGATCGGCAAATGGCTGCTCGATCGCGGCGAGCTGAGCGCCGGGCAGGCCACCATGCAGGGCATCAAGGCCTGGGCGCGCGCCAATCCCTCGCGCGTGGACGCCCTGCTCGACACCAATCCGCGCTTTGTGTTCTTCCGCGAGATGCCGTCCAGCGAAGGCGCGCCGAACGGCGGCGCGGACGGCCCGATCGGCGCGCTCGGCGTGCCGCTGACGGCGGAGCGCTCGATCGCCGTCGATCCTTCCTTCATTCCGCTGGGCACGCCGGTGTTCCTGCAGACCACGCGGCCGCTCACCAATACGCCGATGAACCGGCTGGTGTTCGCGCAGGATACGGGCTCGGCGATCAAGGGCGGCGTGCGTGCCGACTACTTCTGGGGGCTCGGCGATGATGCGGGCGACCTGGCCGGCCGGATGAAGCAGGTCGGGCGGATGTGGCTGCTGCTGCCGAATTCCTGAGCGACGCGGGGGCGCCGGCCCCCGCCCTCAGTGAACCCCGGCGATATCCCTTCCTTCAGCGGCGCTTGTCCACCACGCGCCGTGCCTTCCCCACCGAGCGCTCGATGCCGTTGACCGGCAGCACCTTGACGATCGCCGTGACGCCGATCAGGGCCTTGATGTCATAGGCCAGCGCCTGGCCGGCCGCGTCGAGCAGGGCCGTGGCGGCATTCCGGTGCGGGCACGGCTCCACGTTCAGCGTCATCACGTCGAGCGGCCCTTCCCGGGTCAGCACGATCTGGTAATGCGGCGCGAGCACGGCCTGCTTGAGCAACTGCTCCTCGATCTGCGTCGGGAACACGTTCACGCCGCGGATGATCATCATGTCGTCCGAGCGACCGGTGATCTTCTCCATGCGCCGCATGCTGCGCGCCGTGCCCGGCAACAACCGGCTCAGGTCGCGCGTGCGGTAGCGCACGATCGGCAGCGCCTCCTTGGTCAGCGAAGTGAATACCAGTTCGCCGAGCTCGCCGTCGGGCAGGACCTCGCCCGTCAGCGGATCGATGATCTCGGGGTAGAAGTGATCTTCCCAGATGGTCGGGCCGTCCTTGGTTTCGGCGCATTCCGAGGCGACGCCCGGACCGATCACCTCCGACAGGCCATAGATGTCGACGGCGTCGATGCCCATGCGCTGCTCGATCGCCGCGCGCATCTCGTTGGTCCAGGGCTCCGCGCCGAAGATGCCGATCCGCAGCGACGAGGCGCGCGGGTCCAGCCCCTGCCGTTCCATCTCGTCGGCGATCGACAGCATGTAGCTGGGCGTGACCATGATGATGTCGGGCCGGAAGTCCTGGATCAGCTGCACCTGCTTCTCGGTCTGGCCGCCGCCGAAGGGAATCACCGTCAGCCCCGCGCGCTCGGCGCCGTAATGCGCGCCCAGGCCGCCCGTGAACAGGCCGTAGCCGTAGCTGACATGCACCTTGTCGCCCCGGCGCGCGCCCGCTGCGCGGATCGAGCGCGCCACCAGGTTGGCCCAGGTGTCGATGTCGCGCGCGGTGTAGCCGACCACGGTCGGCTTGCCGGTGGTGCCCGACGAGGCATGGATCCGCGAGATCCGCTCCTGCGGCACCGCGAACATGCCGAACGGGTAGTTGTCGCGCAGGTCGCTCTTGGTCGTGAACGGGAAGCGCGAGAGATCGGCGAGCGTCGTCAACTGGTCGGGATGCACGCCGGCCTCGTCGAACTTGCGGCGATAGACGGGCGAGTGCTGGTAGGCGTGGCCGAGCGACCATTTCAGGCGTTCGAGCTGCAGCGCCTGGAGTTCGTCGCGACTGGCGGTCTCGATCGGCTCGAGCGGAAGGGGGGCGTTCATCGATGTCTCCATGCGTCTTTATTGTGGTTCGCTCGGGTGCCTCGCGGCCCGCTCAGGTGCCGGGGCCGTCGGCGGGGATCACGTTGCCGGCGATGCGGGCCGACTTGCCGCGAAACATCGCCACCGTCTCGCCGGCCCGGTTCGTCACGCGGATATCGTAGATGCCGTGCCGGCCGGCCAGGGCCTGCTCGACAGCCTCCGCCGTCAGCACTTCGTTCTCGAACACGGGACGCAGGAATTCGATCGAGCAGCCGGCCGCCACCGTGTTCAGGTTGCGCGAATTGCAGGCGAACGCGAAGGTCGAATCGGCCAGCGTGAAGATCAGGCCGCCGTGGCAGGTGCGATGGCCGTTCAGGAATTCCGGCCGGACCGTCATGCGCATCCGCGCGTGGCCGGGGCCGACCTCGACGAGTTCGATGCCGAGCGCGCGCGTGCAGGCATCGGCGGCGTACATCGCGTCGGCCGCGGCGCGGGCGAGGGCGCCGGCCTCGGCTGGGGTATCGGCAGCGGCGGGCGTGGTGGCATCCATCTCAGCGCCCCTCGAAGCGCGGTGCGCGCTTGGCGATGAAGGCGGCCACGCCTTCCGCGTAATCGTGCGACTGCCCGAGCCCGCGCTGCAGGTCGCGTTCGAGGTCGAGCTGCGCGTCGAGCGGCTGGCTCATGCCGGCGCGCATCGCCTGCTTGATGGCGGCGATCGCGCGGGTCGGCTGGCGGGCGAGTTCGGTCGCCAGCGTGGCGGCGGTGGCCGCCAGCGCCTCGTCGTCGACGGCGCGCCAGATCATGCCCCAGTCGGCGGCCTGCTCGGCGCCGAGCTTGTCGCCCGTCAGCGCGAGCCCGAGCGCCCGCGCGAAGCCGACCCGCTGCGGCAGGAACCAGGTGCCGCCTGAGTCGGGCACCAGGCCGATCTTCACGAAGGACTGGATGAAGCTGGCCGATCTGGCGGCCAGCACCAGGTCGCAGGCGAGCGCGAGGTTCGCGCCGGCGCCGGCCGCGATGCCGTTGACGGCGGCGATCACGGGCAGCGGCAGCGCCTGCAGGCGACGCACGAGGGGATTGAAGTGCTGGTCGATCAGCGCGCCCAGGTCGGTTGGCGCGCCGGGCGTGCAGTCGAGGTCGGCGAGATCCTGGCCGGCGCAGAAGCCGCGGCCGGCGCCGGTGAGGATCAGCGCGCGCGCGTGGCTGGTCTCGGTTTCGTCGATGGCCGCGGCGAGCTCGGCGTGCATCGCGCGCGTGAAGCTGTTGAGCTTGTCGGGACGATTGAGCGTGATCGTCGCGACCTGGGTGGCCGCGTCGAACGCGAGGCGGATCGTGTCATACGGCATCGGGTGTCTCCTCCGGTAAGGCGGATGGCCGGTGGCTGGCACCGGCCCGGATGCGGTTGGACGGCGGAATTCTTCTATCTATGGGGATGCGGTTTCAGGCGGCGCTGGTTTCTGCGCGCGGCGCGACGTGCACGCGGCTCTGCACCACCCGGAAGCGGTTGGCGACGAAGGCCGTGTCGGCCAGCGCCGCATTCGCGGCCGGGTTCGCGCCGGTGCCGTGGAAATCCGAGAACGCCGCGGACTGGTTCACGAACACGCCGCCCGTCAGGTTGATCGAGAGGGCGACGCCGCCGCGGATCGCCGCCTGGTAGGCGCCGTCGATGATCTTCTCGTCCGTGCTGTAGACCGAGAGCGTGAGCGCGCCGCACTCGGCCGCGATGCCGCCGGCCAGGTCGAGCGACTGCGCGGTCGAATCGGTGGCGATCACGAAGGCGATCGGGCCGAACCATTCGCGCGTGTAGTTGCCGCGCTCGCTGGCGTCCAGCTGGATCAGCAACGGTGTGCGTACGCGCGCCTGCGGATATGCCGGATGTTCGAGTGTCTGGCTGTCGACCAGTATCTTGCCGAGTCCGCGTGCCTCGTCGATGCGGGCGGTCACGCCGTCGTTCTGGATCGCCCCCAGCAGTTCGACCGCCCGCGCCGGATCGGCACACAGCTTCTGCACTGCGCCGGCGATCGCCTGCGCGACTTCGTCGAAGCCGACGCGGCCCTCGGGCGTCTGGATGCCGTCGCGCGGCACATAAATATTCTGCGGCGCGGTGCACATCTGGCCGGAATAGAGCGCGAGCGAGAACGCGATATTGCGGGCCGCTGCCTTCAGGTCGTCGGTCGAATCGATCACGATCTGGTTGACGCCGGCCTTCTCCGTATACACCTGGGCCTGGTGGGCATGACGCTCCAGCCAGTCGCCGTTCCTGGTGCTGCCGGTGAAGTCGATCAGGCGAATCTCGGGGCGCACGGCCAGCGACTGGACCAGGGCACCGTCGTCGGGATCGGTGGCGAGCAGGGTGACGATGTTCGGATCGAAGCCGGACTCGCGCAGGACTTCGCGGGCGATCCTCACGGTGATCGCGAGCGGCAGGATCGCGCCCGGGTGAGGCTTGACGATCACCGTATTGCCGGTGGCGAGATCGGCGAACAGGCCGGGGTAGCCGTTCCAGGTCGGGAAGGTGCAGCAACCGAGTACCAGGCCGGTGCCGCGCGGCACGATCGTGTAGCGCTTGTGCATCGCGAGCGGCGGGTTCTTGCCTTGCGGTTTTTCCCAGTGCGCCTCGGCCGGAACTCGGCGCAGCGCGTCCCAGGCGTAGGCGACGGCCTCCAGCGCGCGATCCTGGGCGTGCGGGCCGCCGGCCTGGAAGGCCATCATGAAGGCTTGCCCGGTGGTATGCATCACCGCATTGGCGATCTCGAAGCTGGCGCGGTTGAGCCGGGCCAGGATCTCGAGGCTCACACCGATCCAGGCGCTGGGTCCGGCGGCGCGCCATCCTGCCTGGGCGGCAGTGGCCGCCGCGATCAGTTCGTCGGGCGAGGCTTGCGGGTAACGGATCCCGAGCGGAAAGCCGAACGGCGACACCTCGGCGCCGAGCTTGCCGCCCGAGGCCGGTTGGTCGAGTTCGAAGGGTTTGTCGAGCTGGGCGCGGAAGCTCGCCTCGCCGTCCGCTGCCGCGCTTTCCCCGTACACTTTGGGACTCGGCATTTCCGCGAACGGGCTCCAGTAGGCACGGGTTTCGATGGCTGACAGCGCTTGTTGCAAGGTGGCTTCGTGCTTCGAGAACAAGGGGTGGGTCATGACGTCGGCCTGATGGGATGTGGAGGAGTCGGTCGTACTGGCGCAATTAATTAACCGACCGGTTGGTCGGCAAATGTTAGCATTGTTCTCCGCGTGTGTGCGCGGTGAGTGGCGTTTCTTTGATCGAGGAGAAATCGATGGATTACCAGAATATCCTGGTGGAGACTCGGGGGCGTGTCGGCCTGATCACGCTGCATCGTCCGAAGGCGCTCAACGCGCTCAACGATGCGCTGATGGACGAGCTCGGCGCGGCACTGAAGGCCTTCGACGCCGACGAAGGGATCGGGGCGATCGTGCTGACCGGCAGCGAGAAGGCGTTCGCGGCCGGCGCCGACATCGGGATGATGGCGAACTACTCCTATATGGATGCCTACAAGGGCGACTACATCACGCGCAACTGGGAGACGATCCGGCAGATCCGCAAGCCGATCATCGCGGCGGTGGCGGGGTTCGCGCTGGGCGGTGGCTGTGAGCTGGCGATGATGTGCGACATCATCATCGCCGCCGATACGGCGAAGTTCGGGCAGCCCGAGATTCGGCTCGGCGTGATGCCGGGCGCGGGCGGCACGCAGCGCCTGCCGCGCGCGGTGTCGAAGGCCAAGGCGATGGACATGTGCCTGACCGCGCGCTTCATGGAGGCGGAGGAGGCTGAGCGGGCCGGGCTGGTGTCGCGCGTGGTGCCGGCGGCGTCGCTGCTCGACGATGCACTGGCCGCGGCCGCGACGATCTCCGAGTTCTCCCTGCCGGCCGTGATGATGGTGAAGGAGTCGGTGAATCGTGCGTACGAGACGACGCTGGCGGAAGGCGTGACTTTCGAGCGGCGCCTGTTCCATTCGACGTTCGCTACCGAGGACCAAAAGGAGGGAATGGCGGCGTTCGTGGAGAAGCGCAAGCCGGTGTTCAAGCATCGCTGAGCGCTTCGGGCGACGAGTGGATCGTCTCGTTTTTGCGTGTTTCCTTTTGCGATCAAAGGCTTGCCATGAAGGGCGCCGCGCGAGCGGCGCCCTTCATGCATTTACTTTGCGAAAACGCTTGCAGGAAGGCGATGGGCTGCTTAGAATCACGCCTC
>NZ_VIUM01000018.1:0-113688 GCF_007828315.1 Burkholderia sp. SJZ089
AGCAGGTAGCTCGGGCTGAAGCGCTCGCAGAGATGGAGCAGGATCTCGACCTCGTCGTCCTTGGTCAGCACGAACTTGCTGGTGTTGTGCTGCCGGGACTGGCCCGCGTAGGGCAGGTCGAAGCAGATCGAGTTGAGACGTTCACCGAGATAGCGCACCGTCTGGCCGAACGATGCAGTGGTGGCGAGCGCGCCGTTGATGAGGATCACCGTCGGATAGGACGGATCGAAGACGTGATGCTCGACGTACACCTTCAAGCCGTTCGGCAGCGGAACGACCAGTTTCTCGATAGCCATGGCATATCTCCGGCAAGGAACCCGGCAAACAAATGCGATACGCGCTGCTTGCGCGAGCGCGCCCCCCGTAGCACGGCCACGCGGCGAACAGCGTGGCGGCTACTTCCCTGTGCCGGAGTCCTCACCGTCTCGCGACGATGCGACCGCCCTCGGTCTGACGCGAAAATTTTTCCGCCCAACAACCTCGTGGCCCCCGGCGCCTCGTAAGAATGACTTCAGACGCATGTCGTTATTTCCGATTCGATGCTGCCCCATCACTGACAAATTGCACCGTCCGGTACATCTGCATGGGTATGAATACTAATACGCGGAACAACAAAAATTCAACCAATTCAGATTAATTTTAGTGTTGGAAATTTGCATTGCGACAGCCATGTTTCATGGAAAATTACCTCGAAAATCCTCATGAAAAAACGGCCTTCATGGCGTTGTCATATTTTTTGTGCTAGACGCCCGGCACCGTCCTGTCAGATCTATCAGGTGCAGCATTTCGGGTCGGAATCATTCGATAGACCTCTTTGCAGTCAACGATTTGGACGCATTGTTGCATGACAGCAACCGAGCCCTCCAAAGGCGGGGCGCAACGACGACCGAGTCGGGCCGGCCGCAATCACTGTCATCAAGGCAACGAATCTACGATTCCAGACCAATTTGAATACGAAAAAATTTCACCAATCAAACGTCTTAAACATAATTCACTGTTTTACAAGAGCATCTCATTCTGTTTTCCGGGCCAAGGATTGGTAACGCCGACCGAGCCCCAGGCGAGTTCCGGGTAATTCTTTCGACCAACCGACAAGTTCGACGCCCCGCTTGCGGGCATGGCGGCGCCATCCCGTTTTTGTTGATTGAACGTTCAATAAAAAATAGCTAGGATGCGACCTTCTGTCCTCCAGCCACCTTTTCCCCGCCATGCCCAAACTCGGAATGCGCGAAGTCCGACGCGCGCAGTTGATCGAGGCGACGCTCTACACGATCGACGAGGCCGGCCTGCCCGGCACCACGCTGGCCCTGGTCGCGCAGCGGGCCAAGATCTCGACGGGCATCGTCAGCCATTACTTCGGCGACAAGGACGGCCTGCTCGAGGCCACCATGCGCCACGTGCTGCGCGATCTGTGGCTCGCCACCTCGCGCCGGCGCGGCGCGGCGGCGCCCGAGCCGCGCGAGCGGCTGCGCGCGATCGTGGCCGCCAACTTCGACGATACCCAGGTCAGCGCGCCGGTGATGAAGACCTGGCTCGCGTTCTGGTCGCAGAGCATGCACCAGCCGCAACTGGGCCGGCTGCAGCGGGTCAATACGCGGCGGCTGCACTCGAACCTGTGCGCCGAGTTCGCCAGGCTGCTGCCGCTCGAACGCGCTCGCGACGCGGCGGTGGGCCTGGCCGCGCTGATCGACGGCCTGTGGCTGCGCGGCGCGCTGGCCGGCGGCCCGATCGACACCCGCACCGCCCAGCGGCTCGCCAACCAATACATCGACCAGCAGCTCGCGCCGCAAGCGGCGGCGCCGAGCCTCGCTGCTCACTGATCAGGAGAACTTCATGACGGTCTACGGTCTGCAAAAACTCTACATCGGCGGCGCCTACGTGGATGCCACCAGCGGCATCAGCTTCGACAGCCTCGATCCGGCCACCGGCGAGCACCTCGCCACCATCCAGCAGGCCGGCGAGGCCGACGTGCAGCGCGCCGTGGAGTCGGCGCGCGAGGGCCAGCGCGTGTGGGCCGCGATGACCGCCATGCAGCGCTCGCGCATCCTGCGCCGTGCCGTCGAGCTGCTGCGCGAGCGCAACGACGAGCTGGCCGAGCTGGAGATGCGCGACACCGGCAAGCCGATCGCCGAGACGCTGGCGGTGGACATCGTCACCGGCGCCGACGTGATCGAGTACTACGCGGGCCTGGCCACCGCGATCGAGGGCCTGCAGATCCCGCTGCGCGAGGAGTCCTTCGTCTATACGCGGCGCGAGCCGCTCGGCGTGTGCGCCGGGATCGGCGCCTGGAACTACCCGATCCAGATCGCCTGCTGGAAGACCGCGCCGGCGCTGGCCGCCGGCAACGCGATGATCTTCAAGCCCAGCGAGGTCACCCCGCTGTCGGCGCTCAAGCTCGCCGAGATCTATACCGAGGCCGGCGTGCCGGCCGGCGTGTTCAACGTGGTGCAGGGCAACGGCGCGGTGGGCGCGATGCTGACGGCCCATCCCGGCATCGCCAAGGTGTCGTTCACCGGCGGCGTGGAAACCGGCAAGAAGGTGATGTCGCTGGCCGGCGCGTCCTCGCTGAAGGAAGTGACCATGGAGCTGGGCGGCAAGTCCCCGCTGATCGTGTTCGCCGATGCCGATCTCGAGCGCGCCGCCGATATCGCCGTGACCGCCAACTTCTTCAGCGCCGGCCAGGTCTGCACCAACGGCACGCGCGTGTTCGTCGACCGCGCCGTGAAGGACGCCTTCATCGCGCGCGTGCTGGAGCGCGTGGCGCGCATCCGGGTGGGCAAGCCCTCCGACGCGGACACCAACTTCGGTCCGCTGGTGAGCCCCGCCCAGCTCGACAAGGTGCTCGGCTTCATCGAGAGCGCCAAGGCCGAGGGCGCGAAGCTGCTGGCCGGCGGCGAGCGCCTGACGCAAGGACACTTCGCGAACGGCCAGTACGTCGCGCCGACGGTGTTCGCCGAATGCCGCGACGAGATGCGGGTGGTGCGCGAGGAGATCTTCGGGCCGGTGATGAGCATTCTCGACTTCGCCACCGAGGAGGAAGCCATCGAGCGCGCCAATGCCACCGACTACGGCCTGGCCGCGGGCGTGGTGACCGAGAACCTGTCGCGCGCGCACCGCGCGATCCACCGGCTCGAGGCCGGCATCTGCTGGATCAATACCTGGGGCGAATCGCCGGCCGAGATGCCGGTGGGCGGCTACAAGCAATCGGGCGTGGGCCGCGAGAACGGCATCACCACGCTCGAGCACTACACGCGCATCAAGTCCGTGCAGGTCGAGCTGGGCCGCTACAACCCCGTGTTCTGAAACAAACCAGGAAAGGAGCCAAGTCATGACGACGCGCGAATACGACTACATCATCTGCGGCGCCGGTTCGGCCGGCAATGTGCTCGCGACGCGGCTGACCGAGGACGCCGACGTCACGGTGCTGCTGCTGGAAGCGGGCGGCCCCGACTACCGCTTCGACTTCCGCACGCAGATGCCGGCGGCGCTCGCCTACCCGCTGCAGGGGCGCCGCTACAACTGGGCCTACGAGACCGATCCCGAGCCGCACATGGACAACCGCCGCATGGAATGCGGGCGCGGCAAGGGCCTGGGCGGCTCCTCGCTGATCAACGGCATGTGCTACATCCGCGGCAACGCGCTCGACTACGACAACTGGGCCGCCCACCAGGGCCTGGAAGACTGGTCCTACCTCGACTGCCTGCCCTACTTCCGCAAGGCGGAGACGCGCGACGTCGGCCCCAACGACTATCACGGCGGCGACGGCCCGGTGTCGGTCACCACCAGCAAGCCGGGCGTGAATCCGCTGTTCGAGGCGATGGTGGAAGCCGGCGTCGAGGCGGGCTACCCGCGCACCGACGACCTGAACGGGTACCAGCAGGAAGGCTTCGGGCCGATGGATCGCACCGTCACGCCCAAGGGCCGCCGCGCCTCCACCGCGCGCGGCTACCTCGACCAGGCCCGCGCGCGGCCGAACCTCGAGATCGTCACGCACGCCGTGGCCGATCGCGTGCTGTTCACCGGCAAGCGCGCCACCGGCGTGGCCTACCTGCGCGGCGGCCAGCCCGTGACCGCGCACGCGCGCCGCGAGGTGCTGGTGTGCAGCGGCGCGATCGCCTCGCCGCAACTGCTGCAGCGCTCGGGCGTGGGCCCCGGCGCCTGGCTGAAGGAACTCGACATCCCGGTGGTGCTGGACCTGCCCGGCGTCGGCAACAACCTGCAGGATCACCTGGAGATGTACATCCAGTACGCCTGCAAGGAGCCGGTCTCGCTCTACCCGGCACTGAAATGGTGGAACCAGCCGAAGATCGGCCTGGAGTGGATGCTGAACGGCACCGGCCTGGGCGCCAGCAACCATTTCGAGGCGGGCGGCTTCATCCGCACGCGCGACGACGACCTCTGGCCGAACATCCAGTATCACTTCCTGCCGGTGGCGATCAACTACAACGGCTCGAACGCGATCGAGATGCACGGCTTCCAGGCTCACGTGGGCTCGATGCGCTCGCCGAGCCGCGGCCGCGTGAAGCTGAAGTCGCGCGATCCGAACGCACATCCGAGCATCCTGTTCAACTACATGGCCGAGGCGCTCGACTGGCGCGAGTTCCGCGACGCGATCCGCGCCACGCGCGAGATCATGCGGCAGCCGGCGCTGGACCGTTATCGCGGCGAGGAGTTGAACCCGGGCGCGAACCTGAAGAGCGATGCGGAGCTGGATGCCTTCGTCAGGCAGCGCGCGGAAACGGCCTTCCATCCGTCCTGCTCGAACAAGATGGGTTATGACGACATGGCCGTGGTCGATCACCAGGGCCGCGTGCACGGCATCGAGGGGCTGCGGGTGGTGGATGCGTCGATCATGCCGATCATCACCACCGGCAATCTCAACGCGCCGACCATCATGATCGCGGAGAAGATCGCGGATCGGATTCGCGGCAAGGCACCGCTGGCGAGGTCGACGGCGAAGTACTACGTGGCGAATGGTGCGCCGGCACGGGGTGGGAAGCCCTTGAGGGAGGTGGAATTGGTTTGAGCCCGCGCTGAGCGGCTGGAATGTGGAGCGCCACTCGCCTTTCAAGGCGAGTGGCGCTTTTTTTTGTTTGGGTGGCCTCGCGACTGGAAGTGACGCCTCGGATTCTTCTTATAGATTCGCAAAAAATGTAGCGTGAAGATCGCTCCCTTCTCGGACCCATCTCGACTGATGCCCAGACCCTGTTGGTTTTTTGAACCCTGTCGAATAGCGAGGCACCCGATTCAATTTTAAAGATTCAGTGAAATTCTCAACAAAGAAGAAATCGTGGGAGACGAAAAATGCGTTGGAAATACGTCGTTGCCGCGATACTCGCGGCAGGGCTGCTGGCATGCTTGTGTTTCGCGATCGTGGCGAGAGAGACCTCGGCATCGGCCGATCGGCCCACCCATATCGACCCGCCGGCCGATGCGCCGATGGCTAACGCGTTCTCCGGCGTATCGTCATCGGCCGTGGGGCAAGGCCGCCCCCCGCCGCCCCTTCCGGCCCGAGTCACCGAGCATATCGCCACCCAATACGCGAACTCGGCTGTCACCCGCGAGGCGCTCACGCAGATCGCCCAGGGCTGGCGCCAGGCCATTCACGAGGTTCACACGCCTGCCGATGCGAAGGAAGCCGGCAATGCCATCGCCGAGGGCATCGCCTGCGCGTTGAGCCAGGGCGTGCTCGCCAAATCCGGCGTCGACCAGCAGGCAATGCTCGACCGGATCAAGAACACGCGGGCGGTCATGCTCGACACGGAGGCCGACACGCAGGCCTATATCCGTTTTCAATCGCTGGCCGGCGGCCAGTATTTCAACGATCCCGGTGCCCGGCCCTGCCGCTTCGATCCGAGCTTGCGGCAGAACTGAGCACCCCCTTGCCGTGCCCTTCCCTCACCAAAGGACGCTCTCCGATGAGAAAATTAGTCAGCCTGATGATTTCCGGATCGCTGCTCGCGCTGCCCTACTCCATGCAGCTGAATGCGGCGCCGGCCATTTCGACCGCCCCGTCGAATACCGCGATCGTCTTCGTCAACGGCATCAACAACTCCTTTGACGATGCCGTCGCGAGCCTGCAGGTCCTCAAGACCCAGATGAATGCGCGCAATGCAAACAACGCCTACGTCTACGGAAACGCCTACAATGCAAGCGACGGTGTGTTGTGGGACATCTATCAGGTATTCAAGCAAAAGTGGATCGAGGGTTCGAGTCCGGCTGACTTCTGGCGGATGATTGACGGCGGCAGCGTTCCGGCCAATGGCATGGATGCGGCGCTCAAGCAGAAATATATCGATATCCTCAGCAACAACCAAATTCCTGAATTACCGGAGCACCTGAAGCAATACCGCGAGTATCTGAAGCAAAACCGAAAAATCGTGCTGGTGGGCCACTCGCAGGGCACTCTGTACGCCAATTTCGGAGCCAATGTGCTGATCACCGAGCTTGCGCAGGCACGAGGCAACGTCAGCACGGTCAATGTCGGCAATGCCGCGCGTTACCTGCTACCAGGTTCCAGCTACCTGACCTCGACGTCGGACCTCGTGATCCCCCTCCTCGGCAAGACCGCGTTGCCGCCGAACCTCTGGATGTATCTGCACCTTGACTACGATATGCTGGGCCATTCCTTCACGAAAATTTACATGAATACCTCATTCTCCGCGGCGAGCCAGATTATCACGCAGGTATCGCAGCAGGCCAACGCCGGCGCCATCGCTCAACAAGCGACCTGGTAGGATGCTTCCGGATTATTCGGATGACGGGCAAGCAGGCATCTGGAAAATAGCGACTTGAGCATCATCCAATTGGCCTCGAATGCCAGTTGATCCATGGCGATTGCCCCTGATCGTGGTTTGAACTGTTCGCCTGGGTTTACCCGGGCATTTTTTTCAGAAAAATTTTGTCATGTTCAAACGTGCTGTCGTCCTGCGTTTGTTGCGTGGAGAATCCATCGGCGCGTTTCCCGCGAACTCGCCCTGGCGGGCATCGAAGCCAGCCTGAAGCCGCCTCAGACCGATCCGCGGGAAGTGGAACTCGAGGAAGCCGTACGTCGGGTCGGGTTCTCTACACCTCGGATGTTCGTGACGCACGACGACGTGCCGTTCAATCGGGAGCATGCAAACGAAACTGTTCCCGAAACGTCGCGACCAATAATTCCATCGCTTCCTTCTCGTCACCTTCCGGATTCCGAATCAAGACGATCTCGTGCTCGTCGATCGGCGGCAGTCCATCGAGCACGCGCATGCGCGACGTGACACGCGCCCGATCCACCAGGGTCACCCCCAGCCCCGCCTCCACGCAGGCATTGATGGCCTGGCTCGACGCGCTTTCGATGATCACGCGCCAGGCCGCGCCGGTCTGCTTGAGCGCGCTCGTCATGGCAAGACGATACGGACAAGGCTCGGCATACAGCGCCAAGGGCAGCGGCTGATCCGCATCGAGCACGAAGGCGCGGCTGCAAGCCCACACCGGCGTGGTTACCGTCAGGAGATCCGCGCGCCGATGCGCCTGCATCGGCTGCACCACCAAGGCCAGGTCGAGCTTGCCTCGCGCCACCAGCTCCCGCAGCTCGAAACTCGGCCCGGTGCGGATCTCGATCACCACGTTCGGCCAGCTCGCCGCGAACCCGGGCAGCAGGTCCCGGATCACGTGCGCCGCGTATTCATCGGGCAACCCGAGCACGATGCGCGCCGCCACCGACTTCCCGCGAATCTCCTGGAGCACGCGGTCATGCGCGCTGAGCAACTCGCCGGTGCTGGCCAGCAGGCGCTTGCCCAGCGCCGTCAGCGTGACGCTCTGGTTGTCCCGCTCCAGCAGCCTGCCGCCCGCCACGGCCTCCAGCCGCTGGATATGGATGCTGACCGCCGCGGGGCTCTTGTGCACCAGCTCCGCCGCCGCGCGGAACTTGCCCAGGCGCGCCACGGCATGAAAGGTACGCAGCAGCTCGATGTCGAGAATGGTGTCCATATGGTTCAAGTTTATTGAACGACTTGGCCAGTATATTTTGATTTTCTAATCGACGTCGGGCACTTAGGCTGGGTGCATGAACAAAGCCGAGCCATCCTGCCTCGCCCCTGGCGCCGCGAGCGTCGAAGCGCGCCAGATCCCGCTGCCGATACTCGAATGCCTGATGGTGCTGGCCTGGAGCTCCGGCTTCGTCGGCCTGCGCTTCGCCGCCGATTACGCGCCGATCTACCTGATGGTGTTCTGGCGCTGCGTCGTGCTGTCGATCGGCCTCTGGCCGTTCGTGGCGCGCGAGATACGCTCGGCGTCGCGCGCCACCTTGCTGCGCGAGGCCGCGATCGGCGCAATGGCGATGGGGGGCTATCTGGCCGGCGTGGCCAAGGGCATCGAGTTCGGCGTGTCGGCCGGCCTCTCGGCCTTGATCGCCGATCTGTTGCCGGTCGGCACGGTGCTGATCTCCACCCTGGTCTTCAGGGAACGCAGCCCGGCCGGGGTCTGGGCCGGGCTGGTGCTGGGCGTGGTCGGCGTGCTCCTGGCCAGCCGCGACGCCTTCCGGCTCGGCGCCGCGCCCATCTGGGCGCTGGGCCTGCCGATCGCCGGCATGCTGTGCCTGGCGGCGGCCGCGGTCTGGCGCAAGCGGCTTTCCACCGGGGCCGGCCATCTGAACCCGATCGCCGCCCTGTGGCTTCATTGCGTGGTGACCGGCATCCTCTTCCTGTTCCTGCAGGGCGCCCAAGGCAGCCTGAGGCCGGTGCCCACCTGGGGCTTCGCGGCCGGCATGGCGTGGACCGCGATCCTCTCCACGCTCGGCGGCTACGGCCTTTACTGGCTGTGCCTGAAGCGCTCCTCGTCCGCGCGCGTGTCGAGCGTGCTGTTCCTGAGCCCCGCCGTCACCCTGGTGTGGGCCTGGGCGATGTTCCGCGAACCGCTGAGCTGGCGCATGCTGTTCGGCGCCGCGGTGGCCGGGGCCGGCATCCTGATGATCGTGCGCAGCAGGCACGAGGGCTCGCGCTAAGACGAGGGCTCGCGCTAAGGCTTTGCCGGCGCACCGTTTCGAATCACATTCGCCGCCGCTGCCAAACAAATTCCCCGCATCGACGGGGATTGTTTTCCCCAACCCGCACTTCCCGTCATCGATTCGCGCTACCCTGCCCGAATCGAACGCTTCCCCCTCACCTCGCTATCCTGTCTCGCGCATATCCATAGCGCGATTGGTACCATAGCGTTCCCGACACCGGCGGCTCCGGTGCCCGCGCGGCTCCCCCGCGCGCGCCGCCCGCCGCACCGCCCCGATTCGACCGTGAGCCAAGAACCGATACTGACCGTCTCCCATCTGTCGAAAACCTACGCGTCCGGCTTCAAGTCGCTCGACGACGTCAACCTCTCGATCCGCCGCGGCGAGATCTTCGCGCTGCTCGGCCCCAACGGCGCCGGCAAGACCACCCTGATCAGCACCATCTGCGGGATCGTCACGCCCAGCGAGGGCAGCGTCTCGGTGGGCGGCCACGACATCGCCCGCCACTACCGCGCCGCGCGCACCATGATCGGCCTGGTGCCGCAGGAGCTGACCACCGATTCCTTCGAATCGGTCTGGAACACCGTCTCCTTCAGCCGCGGCCTGTTCGGCAAGGCGCCGAACCCGGCCCATATCGAGAAGGTGCTGAAGGACCTCTCGCTGTGGGACAAGCGCGACAGCAAGCTGATCACGCTGTCGGGCGGCATGAAGCGCCGCGTGATGATCGCCAAGGCGCTCTCGCACGAGCCGCGCATCCTGTTCCTCGACGAGCCCACCGCCGGCGTGGACGTCGAGCTGCGTCGCGACATGTGGAAGCTGGTCGACCAGTTGCGCGCCGACGGCGTGACCATCGTGCTCACCACGCACTACATCGAGGAAGCCGAGGAGATGGCCGACCGCATCGGCATCATCAACGGCGGCAAGATCATGCTGGTGGAGGAGAAGACCGAGCTGATGCGCTCGCTGGGCAAGAAGCAGCTCACGCTGCAGCTCGACGCGCCGCTGGCCGCGATCCCGGCGGCGCTGGCGGGCTTCCGCCTCGAGCTGGCCAAGGACGGCAACGAGCTGGTCTATACCTACGAGGCCGAACGCGAGCAGGCGATCGCCACCCTGCTCGGCGCGCTCGCCGAGGCCGGCGTGCGCTTCCGCGACCTGCAGACCTCGCAGAGCTCGCTCGAGGAAATCTTCGTGAGCCTGATCGACAGCGGCCGCACCGCCTCGAAAACCGCCACCCCCGCCTGACCGCCCGACAGGACAACGAATGACCAACTTCCATGCGATTCGCGCGATCTACCGCGCGGAAATGGCCCGCACCGCCCGCACCCTGACCCAGAGCATCATCGCGCCGGTGATCTCCACCTCGCTCTACTTCGTGGTGTTCGGCTCGGCGATCGGCTCGCGCATCAGCGCCGTGAACGGCATCAGCTACGGCTCCTTCATCGTGCCGGGCCTGGTGATGCTGTCGCTGCTCTCGCAGAGCATCTCGAACGCCTCGTTCGGCATCTACTTCCCGCGTTTCACCGGCACCATCTACGAGGTGCTGTCGGCGCCGGTGTCCTACTGGGAGATCGTGGCCGCCTACGTGGGCGCGGCCGCCACCAAGTCGGTGATCCTGGGCGTGATCATCCTGATCACCGCCAGCCTGTTCGTGCCGATGCACATCCTGCATCCGGCCTGGATGGTGCTGTTCCTGGTGCTGACCTCGATCACCTTCAGCCTGTTCGGCTTCGTGATCGGCATCTGGGCCGACAGCTTCGAGAAGCTCTCGCTGGTGCCGCTGCTGATCGTCACGCCGCTGACCTTCCTCGGCGGCAGCTTCTACTCGGTCGACATGCTGCCGCCGTTCTGGCGCGTGGTCACGCTGTTCAACCCGATCGTCTACCTGGTCAGCGGCTTCCGCTGGGCCTTCTTCGGGCTGGCCGACGTGCACGTGGGCATCAGCCTGGCGATGACGCTGGCCTTCCTGGTGGCCCTGCTGTTCGTGGTGGCCTGGATCTTCCGCACCGGCTATCGCCTGAAGAAATAAGCCTCGCCCGCGGCACCGGGGCGCGCCGCGGCCATGGCGCGCCTGTTCCAGTGCGATGCCGAATTCGTTCTATGGCGGGGATTAATGGCCACGTCTACTGACACGGCGCCGCCTCGTTCCGAGGCCGGCCCCTGCCAGAGGACGCCATGCCCGCCGCCGCCCCTTCCGCTCCAGCCGCCCCTTCCGCCCCGCGCGCCAGCGCCGCCGCCCGCCTCGAACGCCTGCCGTTCTCCGGTTATCACAAGCTGATCTTCGTGATCGTCGCGATCGCGTTCTTCTTCGACTCGGTCGACCTCGGCACCATGACCTTCGTGCTCGGCTCGATCCGCAAGGAGTTCGGCCTGAGCACCGCGGCCGCCGGCCTGGTGGCCAGCGCGAGCTTCTTCGGCATGGTGCTGGGCGCGGCCGTGGCCGGGCTGCTGGCCGACCGCTTCGGGCGCCGCCCGGTGTTCCAGTGGAGCATGGTGCTGTGGGGCGCGGCCTCCTGGCTGTGCTCGACCGCGCAGAGCGTCGAGGCGCTGATCGCCTGGCGCGTGCTGCTCGGCATCGGCATGGGCATGGAATTCCCGGTCGCGCAGACGCTGCTCTCCGAATTCGTGCCGGCCGCCAGGCGCGGCCGCCTGATCGCGTTGATGGACGGCTTCTGGCCGCTCGGCTTCATCTGCGCCGGCGTGGTGTCCTACTTCGTGCTGCCGGCGCTGGGCTGGCGCATGGTGTTCGCGCTGCTCGCGATCCCCGCCGTGTTCGTGCTGGTGGTGCGCCGGCTGGTGCCCGAATCGCCGCGCTGGCTCGAGCATCATGGCCGCGCCGCGGAGGCCGACCGGATCCTCGACGGCATCGAGGCCAAGGTAATGCGCTCGACCGGGCTGAGCCGGCTGCCGGCACCGTCGCGGCTGGCCGAACCGCCCGCCGCGCGCGGCCGCGGCGCGTTCCGCGAGATCTGGAGCGGCCCTTACCGACGCCGCACCACCATGGTCTGGCTGCTGTGGTTCTTCGCCCTGCTCGGTTTCTACGGCCTGACTTCCTGGCTCGGCGCGCTGCTGCAGCAAGCCGGCTACGCCGTCACGCAGTCGGTGCTCTACACCGTGCTGATCTCGCTGGGCGGCGTGCCGGGCTTCCTCTGCGCGGCCTGGCTGATCGAGCGCTGGGGCCGCAAGCCGACCACCATCGCCTCGCTGGTGGGCGGCGGCGTGATGGCCTACGTCTATGGCCAGACGGCCCTGCACGGACAGAGCGTCGCGCTGCTGATCGGCACCGGGCTGGTGATGCAGTTCTTCCTGTTCGGCATGTGGGCCGCGCTCTATACCTACACGCCCGAGCTCTACGGCACCGGTGCGCGCGCAACCGGTTCGGGCTTCGCCTCGGCGATCGGCCGCGTCGGCTCGCTGATCGGGCCGTATGCGGTGGGCGTGGTGCTGCCGCTGTTCGGCCAGGGCGGCGTGTTCACGCTCGGCGCGTTGTCCTTCGTGGTGGCGGCGCTGGCGGTGGCCTGGCTCGGCATTGAGACGCGCGGGCTCGCGCTGGAGGAACTGACCGCCGCCGACGACGGCAGCGACGCGGCGCGCTACGAGGGCAAGCCGGTCGCGATGGATTGAGGGCGGGCAAGCCGGCAGGAAGGCGGGCACGGTTTCGGCACCCCGGCGCCTTCTCCGCTCAATCGAGCCCATGTTGTCGTACAACCAAGGAACAAACGCTCCCCGCTCGGCCCTTCTTTCCCTGACACACGGGGAAATTCTCCGCGTTTACGCTGAGTTGTCGGTCTCGGCGATTGCGCCAGCCTTTCGCGATGTCATATGATGACGTAACACTTACGGGACGATGCCCCCGCCCAAGCGAGCGTCGTCGTCCGTCACGTCCCATTCACGACTCCTTCCGCGATCCCGATGAGCACAGCGCTGTCCCCCACCCACCTCGTCACCGTCTCGAACGCCGAGGACGGCGATCTCTCCGTCTATCACCTGGATGCCGCGCAAGCGCGCCTCGCGCCGATCGCGCGCACGCCGGCGGGCAGCGTGGTGATGCCGCAAGCGCCGACGCACGACGGCCGCCAGCTCTATGTCGCGACGCGCGGCACGCAGCCGACCATCGTCGGCTACGACATCGGCGCCGACGGCACGCTCACGCAGCGCTTCTCGACGCCGATCGACGCCAGCCTCGCCTACCTGTCGGTCGATCGCGCGGGACGCCTGCTGTTCGGCGCCTCCTACGGCGGCAGCCGGCTGTTCGTGTGGGATGCGAAACGTGTCGAGAGCGGCGACGGCGCGCCGCTGCAGTTCATCGACCGGATCCAGAACGCGCACTCGATCATCGTTTCCGACGACGACCGCTATGTCTACGCGGCCTCGCTCGGCTCCGACCGCGTCCTGTTCTACGGCATCGCGCGCGCCGGCGAGGAAGCCGCGCTGATCGCGCGCGGCGAGCTGGCCACGCCGGCCGGCTTCGGGCCGCGCCATCTGCGCCTCGCGCCGGACGGCGCGACGCTCTATGTGATCGGCGAATTCCACGGCACCGTGCTGGCGATTCCGCGCGATCCGGTGACGGGCGAACTCGGCGAGCCGGTGGAATCGGATCTCGCGCCGAGCATCGCGCACCTGGCGCACGGCGCGCCGCGCCCGCCCGCGCCGACCTCGCCCGTGATCTGGGCCGCCGACCTGCAGGTCTCGCCGGACGGCCGCTTCGTGTTCGCCACCGAGCGCACCGCGAATCGCCTGATCACGTTCCGCATCGACGAGAACCGCAAGCTGCATTACACGAGCTGCATCGAGACCGAGCCGCAGCCGCGCGGCATCCGCCTCTCGCCCGATGGTTCCTTGCTGGCGGCCAGCGGCGAGCTGTCGACGTCCATCTCGCTGTATCGTGTCGATACGGCCACCGGTGCGCTGACGCCCGCCACCCGCATCGAATGCGGCAAGGGCGCCAACTGGATCGAGATCCTGCCGCTGCGCGGCGCCTGATCGAAGGCCGCTTCACCCGGCATGCGCCTGTTCGAGGCGCGTGCGTTGCTTCCCTTGCGCAACCGCTCCGGGTTTCATCCGGCGACGCGGCACGCCGGATTCCTTCGTTATCCGAAACCTGCGATCAGCCCGGCGCGTGCTCGATCACGGGCTCGCACGTCACCGGGAAATTCATCGAATTGGCGATGTAGCAGGCACGATGCGCATCGTGATGCAGCGCAGCCGCGCGCTCGGCATCGTCGCCGGCGCGGATCGTCACGCGCGGACGCAGCACCACCTGGGTGAAGCTGCCGCCCTCGCGACTGTCGATCATGGTGCCGACGGCCTCGTCGACATAGGCCTGCACGGCGATACCGGCCTCGGCGCACAGGTGCAGGTACCAGAGCTTGTGGCAGGCCGACAGCGAGGCCACCAGCAGGTCCTCGGGGTTCCAGCGCTTCGCGTCGCCGAGGAAGGCGGGATCGGACGAGCCCGGCACGTCGGGCTTGCCGTCCGCGCGGATCAGGTGGTCGCGTCCATAGTCACGATAGGCCGAGGTGCCGGTGCCGCGGTTGCCGGTCCACTCGACCGATATGCGATAAGTGTGTTCGTGCTTCGCCATGCGAGAGATCCCCCGTGGGTGCCGCCGTTGCGCGGCGTGCCGCTGCGCGCCGCCCGCGCATTATCGCGCGGCCAGGTTCGCGCTGCGCTGGCAAGCGCGTCTCCAGGCGGCGAGCTACTTCCACTGGTACAACATCCCCGCGCCCACCACGGCCTGGCCGCCACTGAAGCCACCATTGACCGCCGCCTTCAGGTTGTCCGAAATGCGCGCCTGCATGTTCACCGCGATCGCCTTCTGCCCGGCGAAGCTGGCGGTGCCCAACCCCATGCCGAAATTAGAATTCGCGTCGAGTTGCGGAATCGAGGCCATCGCCCCGACCGCGGCGATGCCCTGGCGTGCCATGTCGGCCGTGCGCCGAACTTGCGTGCTCAGGCCGTCGAGCTGGTTTTGCTGGCCGGCCAGCGCTTGCGACATGGAAGTCGACACCGCATTCAATTGGTTGAGGTTGACGGCGTCCGTGCCTTCCGTGCCGGGCGCGACATGGGTGATCTGCCGTTGCTGGGCCGCGCTGCCGACCGACACCACGTTCGAGCGGCCGCCATCGGTCGAGCCCTGGCCGAGCGCCACCGAGTTCGAGCCGGTCTTGACCGAGGGCGCCTTGGCGCCCGGCGCCGACATGTCGCCCGCGTAGCCGCCCGCGGTAGGCAGGCGCGGGGTGTTGTCGGGCGCCGAAGTCGAAAGCGAGGCCGTCTGAACGCTGGTGGCGCCGACGCTGGTGGACAGCGAGCCGATGGTGGCCGAGGTGCCGGGGGGCTGCGAACCGGCGTTGGGCGAGGTACCGGTGGACGCCGAGCCGCTGTTGGACGAAGTGCCGGTGGACAGCGAGGCCAGCGTGGTGCCCGAGTTCGACTGACCGGTGGACAATGAACCGGCCGAGGTGGACGGCGAGGATACCGAGCCGTTGGACGACGACACGCCCGTCGACAGCGAGCCCTGCAGGATCGGGGAAGAAATGGACGAGGAGAGCTTGCTCAGCGATGCCGCGGTGGAGGTGGACAGCGAGGCGACCGAGTTCGAAAGCGTGCCCGCCGCAGTGCTCAGGCTGCTCGACAGCGAGGCGACCGCCGCATTGGTCTGGAACAGTTGGCTGCCGTTCACCGCGTCGGTGCTGCCTGCCGAGATCCGGCCGGCTGCGAGACCCGTCAACTGCCGCTCGAAACCGGGCGCGCCGATGTTCACCGTGCCGACCGGCTTGCTGCCGGCGAAGTTGCCGAAGGTGCTTCCACCGATCGTCGCGGAACTCACCGGCATCGCGGCCGAGGCAATCGAGCCTTTGCCGATGGCCACCGAGTTGTCCGCGTTCGCCGTGGCGCTCGGGCCGATCGCGATGCTGTCGACGCCGCTCGCGATCGAATCCTTGCCCGTCGCGTTCGTGTGGAAGTATTTGATGCCGGTTGAATTGATGCTGTCGAGCGCATCGCCGACGTTGTCGACCTTCGCGGTGGTGCCGTCGGCCTTGTGGGTCGTGTAGGTCGGTGCCGTGAAGGTGCCGGTGGCCGGGTCGTAGGTCGCGCCACCGCCCAATGCCGAGGCCACGCCGCCGCCGATCCTGCCGGAGGAACTGGCGATCGAGCTGATCGAGGTCGACAGCGAACCGACGCTCGACGAGGTGGAAGTGGACAGCGAAGCGACGCTGCTGTTGGTCTGCGCAAGGCCGGTGGACAACGAGCCGATGCTGCTGGTGGCCGAGGACAAGCCGGAGGACAGCGAGGTGACATTGCTGCTGGTTGTGCTCAAGCCCGACGACAGCGACGTGACGGTGCTGTTGGTGGTGCTCAAACCCGACGACAGTGATGTGACGGTGCTGTTGGCGGTGCTCAAACCCGACGACAGTGATGTGACGGTGCTGTTGGTGGTGCTCAAACCCGACGACAGTGATGTGACGGTGCTGTTGGTGGTGCTCAAGCCCGACGACAGCGACGTGACGGTGCTGTTGGTCGTGCTCAGGCCCGACGACAGCGACGTGACGGTGCTGCTGGTCGTGCTCAAACCAGACGACAGCGATGTGACGGTGCTGCTGGTCGTGCTCAAACCCGACGACAACGACGTGACGCTGCTGCTGGTAGTGCTCAGGCCCGACGACAACGACGTGACATTGCTGCTGGTCGTGCTCAAGCCCGACGATAACGACGTGACGCTGCTGCTGGTGGTGCTCAAGCCCGACGACAACGATGTGACGTTGCTCTTGGTCGTGCTCAAGCCCGACGACAGCGACGTGACGCTGCTGTTGGTCGTGCTCAAGCCGCTCGACAACGACGTGACGTCGCCACTGACTGCTCTCTGCTCGAGCGCTTTTTCCAATTGCGACTTGGTGACGGCATCACTATTCGCCGTTCCTTCGGCAAGATCGGTGATCTTTCCTCCCTTCACCGAGACGCCAGCGCTGCCTCCCTTCAGTTCAATGCCTTTCCCTTCCAGCGAGATTTTCCCGTTGCGGCTCTCCAGCGTGAGCTCCGTCGGGCCAGAAATCAGGATCGCGCCCTTCGAGAACGTCCTCCTCTTCGGCTGTCCCGGTGCCTCACCTGCTGAAGGCGCCTTCTCAAACGAAATCTCCCCCATCACGATGACAGCGGACTCCTTCCCCGCCTTCATCGGCGCCGTTCCCGCGTTTGATTCACCCAGATAGAGGCCGCTTCCGGCACATTCAGCTCCTTGCGGCATCGTTTGACGTTGATTGCGCGTCCATGAGAGCGATTCTGCCGTCTCACCCCAGGACCCATAGGCATGAGTGCCCTTCTCTGCGCAATTCACGATCGCCGCCGACCAGGAGGATTCGATACCTCCGTAACAAAGGAGTACTACCACGGCCATCTTGCTCAGGCCGAGCCGGATTTCTCGCGGCGAATTGACCGGCGAAAGCGCGGCGCGACATCCGCCTCCCTTGAACACATCGACTTCCGACACCGCCACCCATGACGACAGCGCCGCATTCCAAACGGTTTTATATATCTTATTCACGACGGCCTTTCTTATGTCTTCAATAAAAAATATTCACCACATCTTGGGTGGCGACCACATCCAGGCGGCCGGGTAAAACCGGGCCGAGACGAGCGGAGACGACATGCCATCCGCATTTCGAGATACCAGATGCAACCGCCAGAAGCTGGCATATCGTTCATTCCCCGAAGCGCAGGCGCAACGAGGCCGACGCAATGATTGCGTCCATTCGACGGTAATCGAATTAATCAAGCGACTCTGGAGAACCGGCATCAGTCGACCCATCAATCCGGATCGGCATGGCGAAATTATGAAACATGAGAAATGGACTTGGATAGTCCTATTTTTCTTATAGGAATCGTCTTATTGACCAAATCACGGCGGCAAACAAAGACTCCACGAACCTCACCGTACATACCGCCCTCTTTTTCGGAACGCTCGCTTCCTGCCGGCGCTACCGGCACCCTGCTTCAGCTACTGGCGCCCGATCCGCGCACCTCACCGCATATCGATCCAACAATCGAAACAATAAAACCAAATTCATCAACAATCGATATATCCACAAAAAACTAACGACATTGAAATAAAAATCAACGCCTCATCACACGAATTACAAACCAAAGGCGAATCAGGAAAATTCATTAATCCATTTCAACTATTCATTTTTATTTTCATCGGATTTGCATTTAACTGGTCACACGAATTCACCACCCCGAATCACTCGATTGAAATTCGAATGGCAATTCGCAACCCCGCAATCCCGAAACCCATAACGGAGTCAGGCATGACCAATCTGCAACGTCGCAAGATGCTCGCGCAAACGGCCGGTGCGCTGGCCGCGGCGGGCGTCGCCGCCTCGGCGAAAGCCGCTACCTTCGGCAATCCCGACAGCCCGCCGGAAGGCGCGATCAATGCCGCCAATCCGCGTAGCCTGGTGGACCCGGGCCCGAAGAATCCGCCGCTCGCCAATCAATTCCCCGCATTCCAGGATCCACCCGCCACCGACGTGGACGGCATGCCCTTATTCTGGTCCTCGTTCAATAACGCGCATAAGCGAATCCAGAATGGCGGTTGGGCACGCCAGGTTACGCAAGACGATTTTGCAATTTCCGAAACGATTTCCGGCGTGAATATGCGCCTGACGCGCGGCGGCATTCGCGAAATGCATTGGCACCAGCAAGCCGAATGGGCGGTGATGCTGGACGGCCGCTGCCGGATCACCATCCTCGACGAACTGGGCCGCCCGCAGGTGGCCGACGTGAAGCAGGGCGACCTCTGGTATTTCCCGCCGGGGCTGCCGCATTCGCTGCAGGGAATCGGCTCGGACGGCTGCGAGTTCATGATCGCCTTCGACGACGGCAAGGCTTCCGAATTCAACACCCTGCTGCTGACCGACTGGATCGCGCACACGCCGCCCGAGGTACTGGCGCTGAACTTCGGCGTGCCGGCCGATTCGTTTCGCAACATCCCGACCGACAACCTGTGGATCTTCCAGGGCGACATGCCGGGGCCGCTGGCCGAGGCGCAGCGTGCCGCCGCCTCGGCCAAGGGCTCGCCGCCCTATCCCTTCGTGTTCTCGCTCGGCGACCTGCGGCCGCTGGTGAAGACGCGCGGCGGCGAGGTGCGGATCGCCGACAGCAGCAACTTCAACGCCTCGAAGACGGTGGCCGCGGCGCTGGTGACCGTGCATCCGGGCGGCATGCGCGAGCTGCACTGGCACCCGAACGCCGATGAATGGCAGTACTACATTCAGGGCGAGGCACGCATGACGGTGTTCGACACCGGCCCCAAGGCGATGACGGCCGATTTCCGCGCCGGCGATATCGGCTACGTGAAGAAGAGCCTCGGCCACTACGTGCAGAACACCGGCACCACCGACCTGGTGTTCCTGGAGATCTTCAAGACCGACCGCTACCAGGAGGTCTCGCTGTCCGACTGGCTGGCCCACACGCCGCCGCAACTGGTCGAGGCGCACCTGAAGCTCGCGCCCGAGGTGATCGCGCAGTTCCCGCGCACGCGCCCCGACGTCGTGCCGCTCTGATGCGCCGTGGCGCGGCCGGCGCCTTCCCGCCGGCCGCGCCACGAGACCGAGACAGGCCCTCCCTCCAGCCCAGAATCCCAATACGACATGTCCTCCATTCCGAGCAAACTCGCCGCCGGCCTCGCGCTGCCGGGCCTTTCCACCGAACGCACCGAACAGGCCGCGCGCGCCGTGCTCGAAGGGCGCCGCCGCGGGCTCGCCGCGCTGCTGCCCTTCGTCGGGCCGGCCGTGGTCGCCTCGATCGGCTACATGGACCCCGGCAACTTCGCCACCAATATCCAGGCCGGCGCCGCCTACGGCTATCAGTTGCTGTGGGTGGTGCTGGCCGCCAACCTGGTGGCCATGCTGTTTCAGGCGATGTCGGCCAAGCTCGGCATCGTCACCGGCCGCAACCTGGCCGAGCTGTGCCGCGACCACTTCCCGACGCCGCTGGTGTGGACCATGTGGATCGCCTCCGAGATCGCCGCGATGGCCACCGACCTGGCCGAGTTCCTCGGCGGCGCGCTGGCCTTCGCGCTGCTCTGCCACCTGCCGCTGATGGCGGGCATGGTGGCCACCGCGCTGGCCACCTGCGCGATCCTGCTGCTCGAGAAACGCGGCTTCCGCCCGCTCGAGGCGGCCATCGCGGCCCTGGTCGGCCTGATCGGCGCGAGCTACCTGGGCGAGCTGCTGATCGCGCCGCAACACTGGGGCTCGGTGGCCTGGCACCTGGTGGTGCCGCAACTGAGCGATCGCACCGCGCTGACGCTGGCGGTCGGCATCATCGGCGCCACCATCATGCCCCACACGCTCTACCTGCATTCGGGGCTCACCCAGCAGCGCACCGCGCCGCGCAACGATACGGAGCGCCGCCGCCTGCTGCGCTTCTCGAACCGCGAGGTGGTGGCCGCGCTCGGCCTGGCCGGCGGCGTGAACCTGGCGATGGTGCTGACCGCCGCCTCGGCCTTCCATCACGGCGCGCCCGGCATGAGCGACATCGGCCAGGCCTATCACGCGCTGATCCCCGTGCTCGGGCCGGCCGCTGGCGCGCTGTTCCTGGTCGCGCTGCTGAGCTCGGGCATCTCCAGCTCGGTGGTCGGCACCATGGCCGGGCAGATCGTGATGCAGGGCTTCATCCATCGCCGCCTGTCGATCTGGCTGCGCCGCGCGATCACCATCGTGCCCGCCTTCGCGGTGGTGGCGGCCGGCTGCGACGTCACGCATGCGATGGTGCTGAGCCAGGTGGTGCTGAGCTTCGTGCTGCCGATGCCGATGATCGCGTTGCTGGTGCTCTCGGCGCGGCGCGAGCTGATGGGTGCGTTCGCGCCGGGCCGCGCGCTGCTCGCGGTGGCGGCCAGCGCGACGCTGCTGATCCTCGCGCTGAACGGCTATCTGATCTGGGCCGCCTGGCAATGACGCGTCGTGCTCCGAAATGAATCGGCAGCACCAGGCTTGCCTGGCACGCCATCGCCCCTGTCGCCTTCGACATCAACATGTCAGCGGGGCGACAGGTCTGTCACGAAACCGTGACAATCGTCGCTTTCCCGCGCCCCGCGCGGCCCGATTCGAGGTTGCGGAATTTTTTTCCGATTTCTCTGTGATATCTGTCTGACGTTTGTCGGCCCCCGCCCTCGCCGCCCGTCCCTCGTCAGGAGACCTCACATGTCCAAGCCCCGTCTTCGCGCCGCCATCGCCGCCGCCTGCCTGGCCGCCTTCGCCCCGCTCGGCCACGCGCAATACGCCACCGACTGGATCGCCAACACCTACGGCACGATCGCCTCGCACGTCGGCAACGGCGCGCGCTCGCTGTGGATCGCGCCGGAAGGCGTGGTCTACACGGCCTCGTTCTGGGACGAGAACGCCGGCGGCGTCGGCGTCTACCAGAACGGCAAGACGCTCGGCTCGATCGGCACGCATGCCGAGTTCCAGGGCGGCGCGATCACCGGCAACGCCACCTCGATCTTCACGCCGCTGCAGGGCAAGAACCAGAGCGGCTTCGTCGGCCGCTACAACCGCGCCACCGGCCTGCGCGACCTGACCATCAACGTCAGCGTCTGGAGCAACATCAGCAAGTACGACGTGATCACCGGCCTGGCCACCGCCGGCACCACGCTGTACGCGAGCGACTACTTCGGCAACCGCGTGCGCGTGTTCAGCACCGACGGCGTCTGGCAGCGCGACATCCAGATCGCCAGCCCCGGCGCGCTGGCGCTCGATGCGGCCGGCAACCTGTGGATCGCGCAGAAGAACACCGGCACGATCGTCGAGTACAGCGCGGCCGGCGCCCTGCTCAACACCATCCAGATGGGCGCCAGCGCGCGGCCCTCGGCGCTCTACTACGACACGCCGACCGGCCAGCTGATGGTGGGCGACTCGGGCCCGGACATGAACATCAAGCGCTATTCGGTGACGGGCCAGCCGGCCCTGGTCGGCACCTTCGGCGTGACGGGCGGCTACCTCGACACCACCACCGGCATCAAGGGCCAGGTGGGCGACAAGCGCTTTACGCGCGTGGTGGGCATCGGCCGCGACGCGGCCGGCACGCTCTACGTGCTCAACAATCCCTGGGGCGGCGGCTGGGACCTGGGCCGCAACGGCCCGACCGACCTGCAGGCCTACGACGGCAACGGCAACCTGATCTGGAAGCTGCAGGCGTTGAACTTCGAGGCGCTGGCCGCGCCCGATCCGGTGACCGACGGCGCGCTGTTCTATAGCGGCATGAACATCTATTCGGGCAGCGGCGGCGGCAACTTCGTCGCCAATACGGTCGATCCCTTCACCTACCCGAACGATCCGCGCCTGTCGATGACCGACTACCAGCGCGGCCAGCATTTCGGACAACTGGTCAGTGTCGGCGGCAACCGCATCCTGGTGGCCAACGGACAGAACCCCGACATCTACAACTTCTATCACTTCAACCCGGCCGCCAGCGGCTATATCGCGATCCCCGACGGCTCGCTGCCGGGCAAGCTGTTCGGCGCCAGCGCGATCGTCACGGGCGGCTTCTGCCTGGACGACAACGGCGACGTCTGGGCCGGCCTGCAGGGCTCCAGCCAGGTCACGCACTGGCCGTTCGCCGGCTTCAGCGCGAGCGGCGCGCCGTCCTGGGGCAAGGGCGTGGCGATGCCGGTGCCGGCCAGCGCGCAGCCGACCTCGCGCGTGATCTACCAGAGCTCGACCGACACCATGGTGCTGGCACAGGGCTTCGCCGGCTACTGGGACTGGACCGCGATGAACGGTCATATCGAGATCTATCACGGCTGGATGGCGGGCAATCGCACGCCGAGCCCGGTGATCGACCTGGCGAGCCCGAACCCGAAGACGATCGCCGTGGCCGGGCGCTACCTGTTCGTCGGCTACGTGCACACGGTGCCGAACATCGACGTGTTCGACCTCGCCACCGGCAGCCTGGTCACCACTCTGGTCAACACCAATACCGCCTCGATGGATGTCGGCAACGACGTCGATTCGATGTTCGGCCTGCGCGCCTACCTGAGCTCGACGGGCCAGTACGTGCTGACCAAGGACAATTACAATGGCTCCAGCATCGTCGTGTACCGGTGGACGCCCTGATCCGCTCGCCCGAGCGGACGGGATGAACGGGCCGGCACGACGCCCTCTCCCGCCCCATCGATACCGGAACGCCCTTGCTCGATCTCGACGACATGCGCATGATCCGCGCGCTCGGCGCCGCGCGTTCGATGGCCGCCGCCGCGCGCCTGCTCGATCTCACGCCGCCGGCCGTCACCTCGCGCCTGCAGCGGCTGGAAGAACGGCTCGGGCTGCGCCTCGCGCTGCGCGAGGCGCGCGGCGTGACGCTGACCGAGGAAGGCCGGCAACTGCTGCAGGAAGCCGTCGAACTGCTGGAGCGGATCGAGTCGATTCCGGCGCGCCTGGCCGGCGACAGCGGCCAGGTGGGCGGCACGCTGCGCATCGTCGCGCCGTTCGGCTTCGGCCGCGCCCACGTCGCGCCGATCGTGCGCGACCTGCATCGCGACCATCCCCGGCTGCAGATCTCGCTGCAACTGGCCGACAACCCTTTCGCGGCCGCGCCGGAAGCCGACGTGGTGGTGCATATCGGCCAGATCCGCGCCTCGTCCTGGATCGGCCACCATCTCGCGCCCAACGAGCGGCTGCTGTGCGCGAGCCCCGAGCTGGCGCGGCGCCTGGTGCTCTCGCATCCCTCCGAGCTGACGCGCTATCCCTGCCTGTGCCTGCGCGAGAACGACGAGGAGCAACTGCGCTGGCGCTTCACGCCCGACGTGCCGCCCCGCCGCGGCGCGCCGCCGGCCAAGCCGGTGACGGTGCGCGTGAGCGGCCTGCTCGGCTCCAACGACGGCACCGTGATCAGCGACTGGGCCGCGGCGGGCCTGGGCATCATCGAGCGTTCGGAATGGGATGCGGCGCCGCTGATCGCGGCCGGGCGGCTGGTGCGCGTGCTGCCGGGCTGGCGGCTCGCGCCGGCGCCGGTGATGGCGCTGGTGCCGGATCGCCGGCAGTTGACGATCCGCCAGCGGCTGTTCCTCGAGGCCGCCAGGCGCGCGCTCGATCCGCCGCCGTGGCGGCGCTCGGCCGGCACCGCGGCGCAATGAAAAACGGGAGGTCGTTGCACTCGCAACGACCTCCCGTTTGCCTGGAAGGCTTCGATGGCTAGGCGGGCCCGGCGCGGGCCGCCGGATTCTCAGCCCGCCGCGCCGATCAGCGCGCAGAACTTCTCCAGGTCGACATTGCCGCCGCTGACGATGATGCCCACGCGCTTGCCCTCGAGCTGCGCCTTGCGCTGGCGAGCCGCCGCGAAGGACAGGCAGCCGGTCGGCTCGACCAGCATCTTCATGCGCGAGGCGAAGAAACGCATGCATTCGACCAGCTCGGCATCGCTGGCGGTCAGGATCGCGTTCACGTCGCGGCGGACGATCGGGAAGGTCAGCTTGCCGAGATGCTGCGTCTGCGCGCCGTCGGCGATGGTCTTCGGCGTATCGATATGGACGATCGAGCCCGAGGCGAAGGATTGCTGGCCGTCGTTGCCGGCTTCCGGCTCGACGCCGTAGAGCTCGGCGCCCGGCGACAGCTCGCGGGTGGCCAGCGCGGTGCCCGACAGCAGCCCGCCGCCGCCGAGCGGCGCGAACACGGCGTCGAGCGCGCCCACTTCCTGGAACAGCTCGGCGGCCGCCGTGCCCTGCCCGGCGATCACGTCGGCGTGGTCGTAAGGCGGGATCAGCGTGAGGCCTTCCTTCTCGGCGAGCGCGCGGCCGATCTGCTCGCGGTCGTCCTGGTAGCGGTCGTAGATCACCACGCGGCCGCCATAGCCGCGCGTGGCGGCCACCTTGGCGGCCGGCGCGTCGTGGGGCATCACGATGGTGGCCGGCATGCCGAGCAGCCTGGCCGACAGCGCGACGGCCTGCGCATGGTTGCCCGAGGAGAAGGCCACCACGCCGGTCTTGCGCTGCGCCTCGCTGAAGCGCGACAGCGCGTTGAAGGCGCCGCGGAACTTGAAGGCGCCCATGCGCTGGAAGTTCTCGCACTTGAAAAAGACCTGCGCGCCCAGTTCCTCGTCGACGGTGCGCGAGGTCAGCACGGGCGTGCGGTGGGCGTGACCCGCGATGCGTTCGGCGGCGGCGGCGACATCGGCATAGGTCGGGAGGTTCGGCTGGCTCATGAGGGACTCACTGGGACGGATCGATGGAAATCGAGCTCGGTCGGCTGGACCGGATTCGAGATATTTTGTCCAAATCGATACTTTTTGTCAAATTCGATGAAGGCGCGCGAACCGCGCATCGAACCCGCAGCTTAAGACAGGTGACGTCGCGCCGGCATTCAGGCGCGCTGAATGCCCGGTTTCGCCGCGCTTAATCCCGGCGGGGCGCGGCGCCCCTATCATGCTCGAACCGAAACCCGACGCGGCCGGGCCTTGTCCGGCGCCGCGTTCCCCGAAGGAACCCATGACGCGAATCGACACGCTCCCCACCCCGTCGGCCCTGATCGACGTGCCGCGCATGCAGCGCAACATCGAGCGCATGCAGCAGCGCCTGGACGCGCTCGGCGTGCGCTTCCGCCCGCACGTGAAGACCACCAAGTGCGAGCCGGTGGTGCGCGCCCAGCTCGCGGCCGGCGCGCGCGGCATCACGGTCTCGACGCTCAAGGAAGCCGAGCAGTTCTTCGCGCAGGGCATCGACGACATCGTCTACGCGGTCGGCATGGTGCCCGGCAAGCTGCCCCAGGCGCTGGCGCTGATCCGGCGCGGCTGCGACCTGAAGCTGGTGGCCGACAGCCTGGTTTCGGCCAAGGCGATCGCCGCCTTCGGCCGCGAGCAGGGCGCGAGTTTCGAGGTGTGGGTGGAGATTGACGTGGACGGCCATCGCTCCGGCCTCGCGCCCGCCGACGAGCGCCTGATCGAGGTGGGCCGCGTGCTGGTGGAAGGCGGCATGAAGCTCGGCGGCGTGCTCGCGCATGCGGGGTCGAGCTACGACTATCACCGCCACGAGGACCTGGTGCGGATCGCCGAGCAGGAACGCGCCAGCGCGGTGCTGGCGGCCGAGCGGCTGCGCGCGGCGGGCCTGCCCTGCCCGGTGGTCAGCATCGGCTCGACGCCCACCGCGCTGTCGGCCGAGCGGCTCGAGGGCGTGACCGAGGTGCGCGCGGGCGTGTATGTGATGTTCGACCTGGTGATGCATAACGTCGGCGTGTGCGGCACCGACGAGATCGCGCTGAGCGTGCTGACCACCGTGATCGGCCACCAGGAGGAAAAAGGCTGGGCGATCGTCGACGCGGGCTGGATGGCGATGAGCCGCGATCGCGGCACCCAGCGCCAGACGCGGGACTTCGGCTACGGGCTGGTATGCGCCGAGGATGGCAGCGTGCTCGACGGCTACCTGCTCGGCAGCGCGAACCAGGAGCACGGCATCCTGCAGCGCGTGGGCGAGCCCGATCGGGAGATCGCCACGCGCCTGCCGATCGGCACGCGGCTGCGGATCCTGCCGAACCACGCCTGCGCCACCGGCGCCCAGCATCCCGAGTACCAGGCGATCGCGGCGGACGGCTCGGTGCGGACCTGGCCGCGCTTCTACGGCTGGTAAGCGCGGCCGAGCACCTCCCGCCTCACCAGGGCCAGGCCACGCGCGTGCCGAGCCGCGCCTGTTCGGCACGCTCGAGCAGCATGCGCGCCACGGTCAGGTCCTGCAGCGCCAGGCCCGTCATGTCGAATACGGTGATCTGGTCGGCGCCGCGCGGGAAGGCCCCGGGCGCGGCCAGCAGTTCACCGAGTTCGGCGCACTCGCGCTCGGGCGCCCACTGCGCTTCGCCGATCTGGCGCGCCTGCGCGCGATCGTCGACCACCAGCCGCGCGCGGTCGAGCAAGCCCGCCGGCAGCTCGCGCTTGCCCTTGGTATCGGCGCCGACCGCGTTCAGGTGCGTGCCGGGCCGCACCGCCTCCAGCCCGAACAGCGCGCCGCCGCCCGGCGTGGCCGTGATCACGATATCGCTGCCGGCCACGGCCGCATCGGCATCGCGCGCCGCCGAGATCGCGCAGCGCGCGCCGAAGCGCGCCTCGAAGGCCGGATCGGGCTCGCGCGCGGCCGTCAGATAGACCACCGAATCGATCGAAGGCAGCAGCCGCAGCGCGAAATCCAGCTGCACGCCCGCCTGCACGCCGGTGCCGAACACGCACAGCCGGCGGCTGTCGGGCCGCGCCAGCGCGCGCAGGCCTAGCGCGCCCGCCGCGCCGGTGCGCATGGTGGTGATCGCATTGCCGTCGATCACGCAGCGCGGCCGCCCGGTGGCCGGATCGACCAGCATCACGGTGGCCTGGTGCGGCTCGCCGCCCAGGCCGCGATTGGCGGGCCAGAAGCCGGCCGCCTTGAAGCCGAGCAGCGCCTCGTCGGGCACGTCGCCGGCCTTGATGCCGAACACGCCGCCGCCGGCCAGCGGCTCGCGGATCACCGGGAACACGCGCCCGGCGCCGCGCCGGTGCAGGTCGAAGGCGGTCTCGACGGCGGCCAGCACGTCATCGGGCGTCAGCAGGCGCTCCACCACGTTCTTGTCGAGCAGCAGCAATTCGGCCTGGTTTCTCATCGTCGGGCTCCTTCCTCATCCATGTTTCGTTCGCGCGGGGGCACGCCATCCTGGCGCGCCCGTTGCCGACCGGCAATCGGTCATTCCCGCCATTGTACATTTTTTCTAGTATTGTATATTTCGTCCACCTCGCGAATCCGTTCGCCGCTGCCCGTCCATTCCTCCGGAGTCCCCAACATGTCCGAACTCGATACGGCCCCGCCGATCCTCACCGCCAATTGCGCGCGCATCGCGCCGCCCGCCGGCCATTACTCGCATGTCTGCGTGGCCGCCGGCCTGGCCCACGTCTCGGGCCAGTTGCCCGTGTCGGCGCTGGCGAGCCGCTCGCCGCGCGCCCCTTCGCGGAACAGGTCCGCCAGGTGCTTGCCAATCTCGACGGCTGCCTGGCGCAAGCCGGCGTGACGCGCGCGGCGCTGGTGGTGGTGGTCGTGGCGATCCTGCCGATGTTCCACCTGCCCAAGGCAGGCTTGCTGCTGGTGATGGGCATTGACCAGTTCTTCGACATGGGGCGCACCGCCACCAACGTGCTCGGCAACAGCATCGCCACCGCCGTGCTGGCGAAGTGGGAAGGCGAACTGGGGCCGCGCGTCGAGCCGGGCCAGGGCCAGGCCGAGGCCGAGGCGGCAAACCCGCCCGAGCTTGCGCAGGCGGACGTGGTGGCGCCCGTCGAAGCCCAGCCGCGCCGATATCGCCACGCCAATGAAAAAGCGCCGGCCCGCTTGCGCGGGACCGGCGCTGTCTCGTTCCGGACAGGCCGCGAGCGGCTCCTCCGAAGCGATATCGATCAGGACATCAGAACTTGTGGCGGATACCCACGCGCGCGGCCACCTGGTTGCTGGTGCCGTTGCCCGACGGGCCGAAGAAGGCCGTGCTCGAGCCGATCTGCGCCTGCACGTCCTGCGCGCCGTTGCGGCCCGAAGCCTTCTGGTAGATCGCCAGCAGGTAGACGTCGGTGCGCTTGGAGAGCGCGTAGTCGAGGCTCGCGTCGACCTGGTTCCAGTGGCCGCCGAACGCGTCGTGCATGCGCGTGTAGGTATAGGCCAGGCCGCCCGCGAGAGCCGGCGTGAAGTTGTAGCGGCCGCCCACGTCCACCGCGTCGAGCGCCGTGGTCGCGCCGTTCAGCGCCTCGATGCGGGTGTTCGTGTACAGCGCGAACAGGGCCGCGTTGGCGAGCTGGTAGCGCGTGCCGACGCCGAAGGTGCGCAGGTCCTTGCCGCCGCCGGTGCCGCCCGCCGCCACGTTGGCGATCGAGGTCGGGAAGGCCGGGACTTCGGCGCTCGGGTAGCTGATGTCGGTGTAGGCCGCGCCGATCGAGAAGGCGCCCACCGCGTAGTTCAGGCCGAAGCTGTAGGCACGCGAGGAACCGGTCGAGCCGTTCACCGGCGCCGAGCCGCTGAACGCGCCGGCCTGGTTCGAGAAGCCGTACAGGGCACCGAAGGTGACGCCCGAGAAGTTCGCCGACGAGAACTTGACCGCGTTGTTGATGCGGCTGTTCACCAGTTGGTCGAAGTCGTTGATGTGGTACGCGTAGTTGCCCGCGACGGTGTTGGTGCCGGCCGAATACTGGTTGCCGAGCACGTCGGTGGAGAACGTGTACTGGCGACCGAAGGTCAGCGAGCCGATGCCGTTCTTCGACAGGCCCACATAGGCCTGGCGGCCGAACATCGCGCCGCCCTGGTTGATCGCGCCGGTGCCGGTGTTGAAGCCGTTCTCGAGCAGGAAGATCGCCTTCAGGCCGGAGCCGAGGTCTTCCGAGCCGCGCAGGCCCCAGCGCGTGCCCTGCGCCACGCCGTCGTCGTACTTGAAGCGCTTGGCCGAGCCGGTGGTGCCCACCGCGCTGTGGTTGACGTAGCTGATGCCGGTGTCGATCAGGCCGTAAAGCGTCACGCTGCTCTGGGCGTGCGCGAGGCAAGCGAAAGCGGCGATTGCCGCGGCGGCGGTCATTTTCTTGAGCAAGGTCGTCTCCTGCGAACGGCGCTGCCGGGCCGCACGAGAGCACGGCGAGCGAGGCAGCACCGAATCGGGTGCGGTGTGAATGGAGTGCTATCGAAGCGATGGCCGGTTGTGCCGGCAGCGCCCGAACCGGTTGCGCGAACGTGTCGCCGCGTTGGCCGGTATCGGCGCGGTGGATGTCGGGATGACCGCGGCGCGAGTGTACTGCTTCGACTCGTCAGGCCAAAGAGACGTGTCGATTCGCTGTCGAATCAGTTGCGAAATTGCATCGTTTTCGGCGTTGGCGAAAGCGCAAAAGCAAGCAGTAAGAAGCAATCCGCAAGGGTTGGCACGGAGAAAGCGGGCGGCGCGATGCCAGGAAGTGTCGCGGATCGAGGCTCGCGAAGCGGCTGTTCGCAGGCGCTTCGCATTTCGATACGCCGCTTCGCGTCATGCATTTCGATACGGTTTTCCGCAGGAAATCGGGCTTTTCGAGGGGGTTTTGCGCGGAAACCGGGAAACACGCCATTCGCGCGCCCGGCCTTTCGCTTCGCATGAAGCCGCCCTTCGTCACCTCGCCTGGGCCGGCTCAGGCTTGCAGCGGCGTGAGCAGCGGCTGCCCGGCGAAGTGGCGCGCGGCGTTCTCGAGGAACAGCTCGATGGTGCGATCGCGCGCCTCCGGCGAGGTGCCGGCCACGTGCGGCGTCAGCACCACCGAATCGAGCGCGACCAGTTCGGCGGGCGGCTCGGGCTCGCCTTCATAGACGTCCAGGCCGGCACCGGCGATCCGGCCGTCGCGCAGCGCGGCGGCCAGCGCGGCCGTGTCGACCACGCTGCCGCGCGAGACATTGACGAGGAAGCCGCGTGCGCCGAGCGCCGCCAGCACCGCCGCGTCGATCAGGTGCCGCGTGTCGGCGCCGCCGGGCGTGGCGACCACCAGATAGTCGGTCCAGCGCGCCAGCTCGACCACGGCCGGGAAGTAGCGGAATTGGGCGCCCTCGCGCGGCCGGCGGTTGTGATAACCGATCTCCAGATCGAAGGCGACCGCGCGGCGCGCGATCTTGGCGCCGATCCGGCCCAGTCCGACGATGCCGATCCGCTTGCCCGAGAAATTCGGCTGCATCGGCAGCGCGTCGCGCCAGACGCCGGCCCGGCACGCGGCATCGAGCCGGACCACGCCGCGCACCGTCGCCAGCAGCAGGGCGAAGGCGTGATCGGCCACGCAATCGTCGTTGGCGCCCACGCCATGCGCGATCGCGATGCCGCGCCGGCGTGCCGCCGCCACCGGCAGGTTCTCGTAGCCGGCACCGAGCGCATTGAGGAAGACGAGCCCGGGCAGGCGCGCGAGCTCGTCCTCGGTGAGGCCGGTGCTGCCGTTGGTCAGCACCGCCTCGACCTTGGCGCCGTGCTCGGCCACGGCCTGCGCGCGCGAGGCCTCGTCGGGGGCATGGATCAGGTCGAACTGCGCGGCGATGGCGGCGCGCGCGTCGTCGCGCAGCGGAATCAGGACCAGCAGGGTCGGCTTCATCGCGATTCACCGGGAACGGGCGGGGATGCCGGGCAGTGTAGCAAGCAGGGGCTGGCGCGCGGCTGACGGGTGGATGGCAGCGGGCCGGAGCAATGCGAATGCGGCGTCACATTCCCCTTCACGCCGGAATTCGCCGCCGCAGCCGCCCGAGGTCAGCAGATCCTCGTAAAACGCGCCGAACGGCCGCGTCGGATGCGCGATCCGGATCTCCGGCATCCATCGCCTGAGGGCCGGCACGGCTGTCGCGCCGATCCCGGGATGCCGTACATATCGGCATCGCTATATTTAGTTGTATATTACGCAACATCTCGCAACCCCGATCTACAGGATCGTGCCGGCGGCGCGGTGGCCCGCTGTTCGGGCCCGCGGCCGCGCGTGGCGCGACAGGTGCATGAGCATGTCAACACAATGGACGGACGATGAGCTCCGGCATGGCGAACTGTCGGCGCGAATCGTGCCGGTGCGGCGCCGCGACGATGCCGAACGCGCGGCGCTGATCGTCGACGTGGTGGACGCGTTCGCGCGGCTGCGCGGCAGCCTGGTGCGCTTCGTCGCGCTGTTCGCCGATGCCCGGCCGCCGGCGGCCTACCCCGCCGCGACCGCGCATGCGGGGCATGCCGCGGTCGATTCGCCGCGCTTCGACGTGCTGCTCGCCGCCCTGGTGCCGAGCGCCGAGCGCGCGCGCTTTCGCCGGCTCGCCGAGCTGCGCGGGCTGGTCGAGCGCGTCACGCGCGCCGAAACCTTTCGCGACGTGATCTTCGCGCCGCCGCCCTCGGCCGGCCCCGCCGCGCTGCGCGAGGCGGCGCTCTCGCTGGAACGCCTCGACGCCGAGCTGATCGGCCTGTGCGTCGAGCATGTGCTCGAAAGCCGGACGCGCGACACGCTGGCCGCCGCGCGCCCCTCGAAGGAGGCTGCCGATGGACACTCCCCCGAAGCTCCCGCCGCGCCGCGCCGCGCGGCGCGTCGAGCCCCCACCCGCCATGCCGCCGTCGCGGTCGAGCCGGATGTCGCCGTCGCCGGATCGCTGCTCTGAGGCGGGCGACGGCGCCGCAGCCGCGCAGGCCGAGCTTGCTCGGCTGCGGCGCGCGCTGGCCGAACGCGACGCCAACGCGGTGCTGCTGGCCGGCCGCGCGGCGGCGGCCGAACAGGCGCTCGAGGTGGAGCAGGCGCGGGTGCGGATGCTGCGCGAACAGCTCGACGACGCCCTGCATGTGCTGAACGCGGCCAAGCGCGAGGCCGCCTTGCTCGAGCAGGCCTTCGCGGCCGTGCCGGGCGGCGTCGACCTGGCGCGGCCGTCGCTGCGCGCGATGCGCGGCCGGCGGATCGTCCATGTCGGCGGACGGGAGGGATCGAATGCGGCGCTCGCGCGATTGGTCGACGCGGCGGGCGGCTCGGTCGCCGTGCACGACGGCGCCGACACGAGCGCGGGAAGCTGGATGTCGCGAGTCGCCGAAGCCGACCTGGTGGTGGTGGCGACCGATGCCGTGGCCTGCGAGGCGCTGGCCGGCATCGCGGCGGCCTGCGCGAAGCAGGGGGTGCCGCTGAGGAGGATCAAGGCGGCCAACCTGGCCGAGGTGGTGGATGCCATCGCGGGGCTGGCGCGCTCGGCCGAACGCGCGGCGGCGGCCATCGCGACGCGGCACGGCTGAACGCCGAACCACCCACGGGCGCCGCCCCGGCGCCCGCATCGAGACGGCATCGGGGCCGACTCAAAACCGCCTCAGGATTGCATCAAGTCCGTCAGCTCGGCGATCTGGCTGTCGCAATGCCGCTTCGCCTCTTCCTCGATCTCGCGATAGAGCGCGATGATCTTCTCGCCGACCGGGGTCAGCGTGCAGCCGCCGCCGCTCGCGCCGCCCTGCTCGGAATGCGTGGCGGGCGCGCGCAGCGAGCGGTTCAGTTCGTCGATCAGCAGCCAGGCGCGGCGATAGGACATGCCGAGATGGCGCGCGGCCGCCGAAATCGAGCCGTGCTCGCGCACCGCTTCGAGCAGGGTGACCTTGCCGGGGCCGAGCGCGACCGTGTCGCCGCGCCGGATCCGCATCCGGAAATTGACTTGCGGGGGCCCCGGCGGCAAGGAGGACGACTCGGCTGCCTCGGGTGCGGGCTCGGTCGAAGGGAGATCGGGTTTGCTCATGCGCGAAAGCATACACGATGGGCCAGCCGCCTCGCGAGCCGCCGATTCGCCGCGCGACGGCCCCGCCTGACGCGGAGCCGAGAAAGGAAGCCGCCACATGAAAATGGCCCGGGAGCACGCCTGCCCCGGGGTGCCGGACGTCGACACGCTGCCGCTGTTCGTGCGTGACGGCGCCAGCCTGCCCGAGGGCGTGAGCGCGGCAGCCTTGCCGTAAAGGGAGGGAGCCGGCGCGGGGCCCGACGGGCTCCTGCCGGCGAGATCGCGGGCAATCGCGAGGACAGTCGCGAGAGAAATCGCCCGCCCAATGAAAAATCGCATCCGGGCCGGCGGTGTCCGGCGCGGATGCGATCGGGTCGAGCGGCCCCGTCCAGGGCCGCGCGAGGCAGGGCTACAGATCCCGCTTGAACTTGTGCAGCGTCTCGTTCAGCGAACTGCGCGAATTGACGGCATCGATCGTGTCGGCGAGGAACCACGGCAGGATCAGGCGCGTGTTCGGATCGCTCACGCCCACCGTCAATCTCGGCGGCGCCGCGGACTTGCCGGCCGTGGCGCCCTGCGCCGCGGCGTGATCGTCGGCGCCGATTGCGGGCGCCGCCAGGCAGGACACCTGCGCGCCGGCGGCCGCCAGCATGCCCAGCACCAGCATGGAACGGAATTTCCTCATGACTCGTTTCTCCCGATGGGCCATCCCATCTTCATCCGGATAAGGACATCGAGTCATTTTTCGAGGAAAAAATCCCGGCATCGACAAATTCCCCCGGGGCGCTCACGGCGCGATCACGCGCGCCACCAGCGACGCGAGCCGCTTTACGTGCCGCGGCGCCGGCGAGATGTCGGCGCCGGAGAACAGCAGCGGCGCGCCCGCCTCGCCCAAGGCGCGGCCGCCGCATTCGTAGGCGACGATCGCCTGCTCGCCGATCGCGGTATTGAACAGCTCGTGCCACGAGAAGGTGACCACGTAGCCGTCGTGGCCGATCGCCAGGAACACGGTGCGCTTGAAATCGCCGCTGGCCGGATCGTGCAGCCCGGCCAGCGTGAACAGCTCGCTCAGGCGCACGCCGCGATACGGCTCGACGTCGCGGATGTACCGGCCGCTGGTGAAGCAGCGCAGCGCGAAGGGCTCGCAGCGCGTGGCCGGCAAGGCGGCGAGCTCGGCCAGCGACAGCGACATCGGCCGCAGCACGTCGCCCTCGATCCTCAGGATGCCGGGGCCGGGATGGCCGGCCAGGAGCGGCGGCGCTTCGGTGCTCATCGGTCGGCTCCGCTCAGGCGTCCACGCCGATGATCACGCTGGAGGCCTTGAAGATCGCGCTGGCCGGCTTGCCGGGCGCCAGGCCCAGGCGATCGACGCTGTCGTTGGTGACGATCGCCACCACCTGCGCGCCGCCCGGCGCCGCGATCGCGACCTCGGCATTGACCGCGCCCTTGGTCAGCGAAGCCACCGTGCCCGCCACGCAGTTGCGCGCCGAGACGCGCCCCGCGTCGACGTCCACCATCACCAGCACCGACGAGGCCTTGACCAGCGCGAATGCGGCCTTGCCCGCGGCCAGCCCCAGCGACTCGGCGCTGCCGTGGGTGACGATCGCGACGATCTCGAGGCCGTCGGCGGCACGCAGCGTGACCTCGTCGTTGACCGCGCCGGGCTTCACGTCGACGATCTGTCCGACGAAATGGTTACGGGCACTCGTGCGCATGGAGGTCTCCTGTCAGGTTGGTGCCGGCCGAGATGCCGGCGCATCGAGGACGCAAGTGTAAACGCAACGAATCACCGCCGCGATTCCGTCGTTCCCCCCCAAATCGCGCCGTCCCACCGTAATATACGGACCTTTATAACGCCACGGAGTGAATCCATGTTTCGCAAGCTGCTGGTGTGCGGCGCCGTCGTCGCGAGTGCCTTTGCCGCCAACGCGCAGGCCGCCGACAACGACACCGTGAACGTGCTGTACGCGGGTTCCCTGGTCAACCTGATGGAGCGCAGCGTGGGCCCCGCCTTCGAGAAGGAGACCGGGCTGCGTTTCCACGGCTACGCGGCCGGCTCGAACAAGATCGCCAACGAGATCAAGGGCAAGCTGCGGCGCGGCGACGTGTTCATCAGCGCGAGCCCGAAGGTCAACACCGGCCTGATGGGCGAGGAGAACGGCGGCCACGTGGCCTGGTACGTCAACTTCGCCGAGTCGCCGCTGCTGATCGGCTATAACGCCAGGAGCCGCTTCGCCAAGGACTTCAAGACCAAGCGCTGGGACCAGGTGCTGCAGGAGCCGGGCATCCGCATCGGCCGCACCGATCCGAAGCTCGATCCGAAGGGCGCCTTCACGGTGGAGATGATGAGCAAGGCGGCGAGCTTCTACCACCAGCCGGACCTGGTCGAGAAGACGCTCGGCACGGCGGAGAACCCGGAACAGGTGCTGCCCGAGGAAACCCTGGTGGGCCGCCTGCAATCGGGCCAGCTCGACGCGGGCTTCTTCTACTCGACCGAGACCTCGGACCTGAAGATCCCGGCCGTGGCGCCCGCGCCCGAGCTGCAGGCCAAGGCCAGCTACACGCTGACGATCCTGTCCGACGCGCCCAACCAGGCCGGCGCCGCGCGCTTCGCCAACTTCCTGCTGAGCGCCCAGGGCCGCGCCCTGCTCAAGCAGCACGGCGTCGACGTGGTCACGCCCAAGGTGAGCGGCAACGCGCAGGCCCTGCCGCCCTCGCTGCAGGCCGTGATCGACGCCGCCCAGCCATGACGCGACGCGTCGCCGGACCGCTGCGGCTGCTCTCGCTGCTGCTGGCGGTCTATCTCTGCGCGCCCTTCCTCGCCGCCATCCCCCAGATCGGCCAGGCCGACTGGGCCGGCGTCGACTGGGGCGCCACCTGGTCGGCGGTCGGCGTGTCGGCCGGCAGCGCCACGCTGGCCGCCCTGCTCACCCTGGTTTGCGGGGTGCCGCTCGGCTACTGGCTGGCGCGCTCCGGCTCGCGCGCCACCACGCCGATCGGTTTCATCGTGCAATTGCCGCTGGCGCTGCCGCCGCTCACCAGCGGCGTGCTGCTGCTGTTCCTGCTGGGCCCCTACAGCCCGCTCGGCCAGTGGAGCGGCGGCGCGCTGACCGATTCCTTCGCCGGCATCGTGCTGGCGGAAACCTTCGTGGCCGCGCCCTTCCTGATCGTCGCCGCGCGCTCGGCCTTCGCCGCGCTCGACCCGGTGTTCGAGGATGTCGCCGCCACGCTCGGCCATCGCGCCGGCAGCCGCTTCTTCCGCGTCGCGCTGCCGGCCGCCTGGCCGTCGATCCGCGCCGGGCTGGTGCTGGCCTGGCTGCGCGCCTTCGGCGAGTTCGGCGCGACCGTGATGGTGGCCTATCACCCGTACTCGCTGCCGGTCTATACCTACGTGGTGTTCGGCGGCCAGGGGCTGCCGGCGATGATGCCGCTGCTGCTGCCGACGCTGGCGATCGCGGTGGGCTGCGCGATGCTGTCGGTGCTGCGGCTCGGCGCGCGCGATGGCGACGAAGCGGGCGCGACCGAGAACGGCGACGAGCCGCCGCTGGCGCGCACCGCCGCGCCGCTCGACGCCGAAGCCCTGGCCGACGCGACCGGGGCGCGGCTCGCGATCCGGCTGCGCAAGCGGCTCGGCGCGTTCCGGCTCGCCGTCGACTGGGCGCCGGCCTCGCGGCGGCTGGCGATCGTCGGGCCTTCCGGCTCGGGCAAGTCGCTCGCGCTGCGGCTGATCGCCGGGCTCGAGCACAACGACGAGGGCAGCGTGACGCTGGGCGCGACCGAGCTCGGCGCGCTGCCGCCCGAGCATCGCCAGATCGGCTACATGCCGCAGGATTACGGGCTGTTCCCGCACCTGACGGTGGCGCGCCAGCTCGCCTTTCCGGTCGATGCCGATCCGGTGGCGGCGCGCTACTGGGTCGAGCACCTGGGGCTGGGCGCGCTGACGCGGCGCCTGCCGCGGCAGCTCTCGCTCGGCCAGCGCCAGCGCGTCGCGCTGGCCCGGGCGCTGACGCGGCACAGCCATCTGCTGCTGTTCGACGAGCCGTTCTCGGCGCTCGACACGCCGCGCCGCCGGCAGTTGCGGCGCTCGCTGCGCGCCTTGCAGCGCGAGATCGGCGCGGTGACGGTGATCGTCACGCACGATCCCGACGAGGCCGCGCAACTGGCCGACGAGCTGCTCGTCATCGATCACGGCGAGACCCTGCAGGCGGGGCCGGTGGCCGAGGTGTTCGCGCGCCCGGCCAATCCGCGCGTGGCCGAGCTGCTCGGGCTGCGCAACCTCGGGGCCGGCACGCTGGCGGCGCCGGGGCGGGTGGCGATCGGCGAAGGCGCGGTGCTCGAGGCGGCGAGGATCGATGCGGGTCTCGCGCCGGGTGACGCCGTGATGTGGCGCGTCGCGCCGAGGTCGATCCGCGTCGACGCGCAAGGCGCCTACCAGGCACAAGTGGAATCGGTGGAATTGCGCGACGGCGAACGCCATGCGCGCGTGATGCTCGGCGGCCACGCCTTCGAGCTCGCCGTCGAGGGCGCCTTCGTGGACGACATCGCCACCTGCCGCATGGCGATCGACGCGGCCGGCGTGACGGTCTGGGCGGCTGGGGCCTGAACTACCGGCCCGGCGGGCGGGCGCCGACGCTTGCCCGCTTCTTCCCGCTCGCTTAGGCCGGCCCCGGCTGCGCGCCTTCCCGCTCGGCCAGGGCGGCGCCATACTCGGCCGCGAGGGCGCGAATCCGCGCCGCCATGCCGGCATCGACGGGCGTGTAGACGATCACGCCGAGGTCGGGCCGCCCGTCCACCGCGAAGGCCGAATATTCGAGCTCGATCGAGCCGAGCAGCGGATGCTTGAGATGCTTCACGCCATCGCCCTCGCCGTGGCTCAGCACCTCGTTGTCGCGCCACAGCGCCTCGAACTCGGCGCTGATCCCGCACAGCTCGTCCACCAGGTCGCCCACCTCGGAGGCGATCCCGGCGCGCGCCACGTCGGCGCGAAACGCGCCCACCACGAAGCGCGCCACCGCCTCCCAGTCGTGCTGCTTGGCGCGCACGGCCGGATTGCCGAACAGGAAGCGCAGGATGTTGCGCCCGCCGACCGGCAGCAGGCTGTAGTCGGTCAGCACCACGGCCGCCGCGCGATTCCAGGCCACCACGTCCCAGGTCGGCGTCTTGACGATGGCGGGGCTCGCCTCCAGCGAGTCGAGCACGCGCTGCAGGCGCGGGCTGACGCCCGCCACCGAGCGATAGCGGACCTCGGGCGGCCGCCCCAGTCCGACCATGAACAGGTGCTCGCGCTCGACGTCGGTCAGCAGCAGCGCGCCCGCGATCCGCTCCAGCACCTCGGCCGAGGGCGCGCCGCCGCGCCCCTGTTCGAGCCAGGTGTACCAGGTCGGGCTGATGTTGGCGCGCTGCGCGACCTCCTCGCGGCGCAACCCCGGCGTGCGCCGGCGGCCCGAGAAACCGAAGCTCGCGGGGTCGAGCCGGGTGCGCCGGCTGCGCAGGAAGTCGCCCAGGGAGCGGGCGGGATCGACGCTCATGGCAAGCCTGTTAGTCGTTTTACTACGATAAAGTCACTACTTTAACGGGATAAGCAGACACCGGATAGTACGCCTCGTGACGACCCAGGAGAGTTCACCATGCGTATTTTTCTGACGGGCGCGACCGGTTTCATCGGCTCGGCCCTGGTTCCCGAACTGATTCAGGCCGGCCATCAGGTGCTCGGCATGACCCGTTCCGAGGCGGGCGCGCAGGCGCTGCGCGCGGCCGGCGCCGACGCCCATCACGGCACGCTCGAGGATCCCGACAGCCTGAGCCGCGGCGCCGCCCAGGCCGATGCCGTGATCCACGCGGCCTTCGACCATGACTTCAGCAACTTCGTGGCCAACTGCGAGAAGGACCAGCGCGCGATCGCGGCGCTCGGCTCGGCGCTGAAGGGCTCGAACCGTCCGCTGCTGATCACCTCCGGCACCGGGGTGGGCAGCGGCGAGCACGGCGAGCCGGCCAGCGAGAACGTGTTCAACACCCGGCATCCGAATCCGCGCATCGGCTCCGAGGAAGCAGGCAATGCGCTGCTCGAGGCCGGCGTGAACGTGTCGGTGATGCGGCTGCCGCAGGTTCACAACCCGTATCGCCAGGGGCTGGTCTCGCCGCTGGTGGCGATCGCGCGCGACAAGGGCGTGGTGGCCTATGTCGGCGAAGGCAACAACCGCTGGCCGGCCGGCCATCTGTCCGACGCGGTGCGGCTCTATCGCCTCGCGATCGAGAAGGCGCAGCCGGGCGCGCGCTACCACGCGGTGGGCGAGGAAGGCATCCGCAGCCGCGAGATCGCCGAGGTGCTCGGGCGCGGGCTGAAGCTGCCGGTGGTCTCGATCGAGCCGGGCGAGGCGGCCGCGCATTTCGGCTGGATGGCGATGTTCGTGCAGCTCGACATGCCGGCCTCCAGCGCGCTGACGCAGGCGCGGCTCGGCTGGAAGCCGACCGGGCCGACGCTGATCGCCGATCTCGACGAGGGCAAGTTCGCCGAGCAGGCCTGGCACTGAGTTTTGCCCTACCCGGCCTCGCGGCCCGCGCGATGCTCGCGCGGGCCATTCCTTTTCCGGCGACGAGCCCGCTCCCGAGCGCCGGCCTTGACCGGCTTTTTTTCGTAACGTATCGTTTCGCGACGTTATCTGATCCGCGAACGAGCCATGCATTCCCGTTTCGATCGCTTCCGTGCCACGCCGCTCGGCCGGCAACTGGAGGCGCTGATCGACCTGCCCGAGCGTTACGTCGAATTCGCGGCGCTGTCGCGGATCGGCGTGGCCGCGATCGCGGCGATTCGCGACGATGTCGCCGAGAAATTTCCGGAAGTGGAAGGCGATACCACGGCGCGGCAGTTCTGCGGCGCGATGGTGGCCGAGATGATGCGCCGCCACGGCCATGAGCTGGTGCAGGCGCGCGGGCGCATCGGCGGCACGCTGTTCAGCTATGGCGCCGTGTTCAGCGCGCGGCCGCTGCGGCTGCCGTTCGCCGAGGTGATCGAGGCGCTGGCGGCGATGCCCGAGACGCTGGCCGGCTTCGTCGCGCGCCTGCCGCCGGCACGGCACCGGCAGCGCCCGGAAGGCACCGGCTTCTCGCTGGTCGAGCACACCTGCCATCTGCGCGATCTCGACACGGTGTTCGCCGCCCGCATCCAGGCCGTGCGCACCGCCACGCTGCCGGTGCTCGACTCGGTGGACGGCACTGCCCTGGCCGAGCAGCGTGGCTACCAGGAACAGGATCACGAGGCGGCGCTGGCCGCCTTCCGCGCCTCGCGCCGGCGCCTCTGCCATGCGCTGAAGCGGCTCGATGCCGATCAGCTCGCCCGTTGCGGGCTGCGCGACGGCGTGCGCCGCATGACGCTGGAGGAACTCGTGCGCGAGCTGCTCGACCACGATCGCACCCACTGCCTCGAACTCGACGAACTGCTCGCCGAGCTCGGCCCCGCCCCTTCCCCGACATGAATCGCGCCATGCCCAGCCAGCCGTCCGCCGTATTCGTCCACGGCTTCATCGGATCGTTCGAGACCGCCGCCTACGACGCGCCGCACTTCGCGCCCGACCTGCTCGGCTATGGAGAACATCGCGAGGTGCCGTTCGAGCGCATCTCGCTGCCGGCCCAGGTCGAGCACCTGCGCGCCTGCCTCGATGCACGGCCGGAGCTGGACGTGGTCGATCTGGTCGGCCATTCGGTGGGCGGCGCGATCGCGATGCTGTTCGCCGCGACCTACCCGGAACGCGTGCGCCGGATCGTGAACATCGAAGGCAATTTCACGCTCGACGACGCGTTCTGGTCCGCTTCGGTCGGGCGCATGACGCCCGTCGAAGCTGAAACGATGCTGGCCGGCTTTCGCGCCGATCCCGCGCGCTGGCTGGGCGGCGCCATCGCCAAGGTCACCCCCGGGCTGGCGCATGTCGCCGAGTGCTGGCTCGACGCGCAGCCGGCCTCGACGCTGCGCGCGATGGGCCGCTCGGTGGTCGAGATCACCGGCGACGACGCTTATCTCGAACGGCTGCACGAGGTGGTCGAGCGCCATCCCGTCTACCTGCTCGCCGGCGAACGCTCGCGCGGCGGGTGGAACGTGCCCGAATGGGCGCTGGAAGGCTGCGTGGGTTACGAGGTGCTGCGCGATTGCGGCCACCTGCCGATGCTCGAACAGCCCGAAGCCTTCACCGCCTCGCTGCGGCGCTTCCTCCTTCATCCCGACAAGCCCTGAACGTCGCGCACGCCGGTTGCATCGCCAACCGGCGCATCGTCAGGTCTCACTGCAGCCAGACGCCGTCGAAGCGATGATTGCCCAGCGGCGTGAAGACGAGCCCCTGCACGCGCTTCGAGATCGGTATCGACACGATCGAATGCGCGATCGGCGTGAACGGCACCTGCTGCTTGAAGATGAGCTGGGCGCGTTCATAGAGCGCCGCGCGTTCCTTCTGGTTCGGATCGGCGCGCGCCTTCTCGATCAGCGCATTGAAGCCCGGATCGCACCATTTCGACACGTTGCCGCCATGCACGGCATCGCAGCCGAGCAAGGCGCCAAGCCAGTTGTCGGGGTCGCCGTTGTCGCCCGACCAGCCGTACAGCAGCACGTCGTGCTCGCCGCCCTGCTTGGCGCGCCGGTTGTACTCGCCCCATTCGTAGCTGACGATCCTCGCGCGCACGCCGATCTTCGCCCAGTCCTGCTGGATCATCTGTGCCATCAGCTGCGCGTTCGGGTTGTAGGGCCGCTGCACCGGCATCGCCCACAGCGTCAGCTCGAAACCATCGGGAAAGCCGGCCTGCGCGAGCAGCGCGCGCGCCTTGGCGGGATCGAAGGGCGCGTCCTTCAGCGCGGGGTTGTAGGACCATTGCGCGGGCGGCATCGGGTTGGTGGCCACCTTCGCGTCGCCAGCGAACACGGCCTGGATGATGGCCGGCTTGTCGATCGCCATGTCGAGCGCGCGACGCACCTCGACGTGGTCCAGCGGCGGATGCCGGGTGTTGTAGGCGACGAAGCCGACGTTGAAACCGACACCCGACACCAGCTTCAGCGAGGGATTGCGGCGCACCGTCTGCAGGTCCGCCGGGCGCGGGAACACCGACACCTGGCATTCGCCGCTGGCCAGTTTCTGGATCCGCACCGCCGGATCGGGCGTGATCGCGAACACCAGGTGCGCGAGCCGCACGTCCTGCGGGCGCCAGTAGTCGGGATTCGCGTCGTAGCGGATCAGCGCGTCCTTCTGGTACGAGCGGAACACGAAGGGCCCCGTGCCGACCGGCAACTGGTTGATGTCGGCCTCGCGGTGGCGCGCCTGCAACTGCCCCGCGTACTCGGCCGACAGCACCGCCGCGAAGCTCATCGCCAGATTGCGCACGAAGATCACGTCGGGCGACTTCAGCACGAAGCGCACCGTGTAGTCGTCGACGCGATCGATGCTCGCGATGTTCCTGTCGAAGCCGAGGTCGCTGAAGTACGGGAAGCTGGTGGGATAGGCCTTGCGGAACGGCTGCTGCGGATCGAGCATGCGATTGAAGGTGAACAGCACGTCGTCGGCGTTGAAATCGCGTGAAGGGCGGAACCAGGCGGTGGTCTGGAACTTCACGCCGTGGCGCAGATGAAATGTGTAGATGCGCTGGTCGGGCGAGCTTTCCCAGCTTTCGGCCAGCGCCGGCTCGAGATCGAGCGATCCCTGGCGAAAGCGCACCAGGCCGTTGTAGACGGTGTTGGTGCTGGCGTCGAAATCGGTGCTGGTGGTGTACTGGCCCGGATCGAAACCGGCCGGGCTTCCCTCGCTGCAGAACACCAGGGTGCCTTTCGGGGCGGGGGTGGTGGTGTCGGCCTGGGCGGCCAGGGCAGTGGACGATACGGCGAACAACATCGCGCTGCCGAACGCCGTAATAAGGTTCAGCAAACGGCCGCGCGTGGTTTGCTGCGTCGTGCCGGAATCGGAGGGGTTCATGATGTCGGTCGAGATCGGAAAGCGATGCAATCGACGATTTTGTTGCCGCCATGAAAGGCGCACCACCAATTAATCGGTATATCGATAGACGGCTGCGGACTAAAAAAACTCACGACAAGCCTGGAGCGATGGCCTGCTCGGCATCGGCACACCGCCATCGATCGAATAGCACCTTATTGCAAGGGCATGGGGATTTTTACTCGAGTGGGCGCGAAGAGCCCCGCCGCTGAAGACACATGCCATTCGCGCGTTTCGATCCAGTGCCACGCATCATTCAGCGTTCGGCTCGCAATCCTATTCGGCTCGCGCATGGCCGGATATCGACAAGCGAATAGTGCATCCGCACACTTGCTCGCTCGTGCGAAATCGCCGCGATTATTGAGCGATTGCCTTCCGATTGCCTTCCGTCTCGCAGCCATTCCCCACCGCGCCTCTCCTGCTCGCCAGCGCCAGCCTCACGGCCGCATTCCCGGTACGGGATCTGCTTGTCTCTCGATGCCCCCGCTCGCGATGTTCCCATCAAGCGCGAAGGGGTTTGCTTGTTCTCAAGCGCACTTGAACTTCTAGAATCGAGACCCGCATCCTGGACCAGGAGAGGAACCATGTCGACACACCACACCGACACCCTGCTGAACACGCTGCTCGACGCCAACGCCCGCTTCGACCTGAAGGCGAAAGGCACCACCAACCACCTGCCGATGGCGCTGGTCGCGCTGGCGCGCATGGGCGCGTCGCCCGAGCGCCTGCAGGCCTACTTCGACATGTGGTCGCGCGAATATGCGCTGCCCGCGCCCGCCGTCGACACCCGCATCGCGCGTGGCGACTGGCGGCGCCACGTCGGCGACGGCAAGGCCTTCGGCGCGCTGCGGCTGTGCTTCGTCGACTGGATCGGCGACGAGGGCGCGACGGCCGTGATCGTCGCGGTGCTCAAGCAGATGCCGCTGGCGCCGGCCTCGGGCGCCTTTCACGCGGTGATCCGGCTGGCCTACGGCATCGAGGCCGCGCACGACGGGGAGATCGCCGCCGCGCTGGCGGCGCTGGTGTCGGGGCACCTGCCGATCGAGATCGACCCCGCCTCGCGGCCGCGCGCCGAGCGGATCGATACCGCCTTCGTGCAAGCCGCGCGCGCCATCGACAAGCGGGAGATCAGCGGCGACTTCATTACCGACCGCCTGCGCGTGGTCGCGAGGCACCCGCGCTTTCGCGAGGCGCTGCTCGCGCCGCCCGAGACCGGGCACCTGCTCGACGGGATCGCCGCGGCCGCCATCGCCGCCTACTGGCGCGCGCCCGACTTCACCGTGCTGCACACCGTGACGGCCACGCATGCCTCGCGATTGTTGTTCGCGCAACTTTCGCCGGAACTGGTCGAGCACAGCCTGCCCGAATTGTGGGTCGCGCTGTGCGCCGCCTACGCGAGCATCGAGGTGCCGCTCGACGTCGACAAGCCGCTGCCGCGCGTCGATGCCGATTGGGACGAGATCCTGCGCCGCGCTATGCTGGCCGACGACGAGCACGTGATCAAGATGAGCTACACCTGCTGGCGCGAATACCAGCGCGATCCCTCGCCGCTCTATCTCGCCTCGGCCGCGCGCCGCGTCGGGATCATCGACTGAGCGGCGCCGCCTGCGACAGCACCCGCCGCAAGGCCTCGCCCCGCACGCGCCGAAGATGGCGACGTCCGATGCGAGGCCAGCGGCAACGGCCGCGCCGGCGCATTCGCGTCATCAGGCCGCGCTGGCGCGCCCGCCGGCCGGCGCGCCGCCGCGCAGCGGCGGCAGCGGCTCGACCCGGCCGACCAGGAACAGGTAGGACAAGGCGCCCACCACGCAGAGCGTGCCGGCCGCCACCAGCGGCACCACGAAGGAGCCGCGCGTGATCGACAGCATCACGCCCGTGAAGGTGGTGATGAAGATGCCGGCCAGGTTGCCGGCGAAGTTCTGGATCCCGCCGATCGAGGCGACATGGGCCGGCGACGGCGCCACCTCGCCCACCAGGGTCCAGACGTTGGCGCCGGCGAACGACAGCCCCGCATAGGACAGCGAGAACAGCGCGAGGCACAGGCCGACGTTGTCGACCAGCGCCGACAAGGCGATCGACGAGGAAGCCAGCATGCCGCCCACCAGGCAGGTCTTGCGCGCGGCGGTGGCGCTCCAGCCGCGCCGGAACAGCGCATCGGACACGTAGCCGCCGAGCCAGCCGCCCGGGATCGCGACCAGCGCCGGCAGCATGCCGAGCGTGCCGAGCGAGGCCAGCGAGAAGCCGCGCGATTGCAGCAGGTAGCTCGGGAACCAGGTGATGAAGAAGTAGATCGCGAAGTTCAGGCAGAACAGGCCGATCATCATTCCCCAGATGGTGCGATAGCGGAACAGGTCGAGCCAGGACACGCGCGGCGCGGCGGTTTCAGGGCCCGACGCGGCGGGCGCGCCCGGCTTGCCGCCGACGTCGGCCGCGCCGGCCCGCTCGGCCAGCAACGCATCGACGGCTGCCGGCGCGATCGAGCGATAGCGCTCCGGGTCGCGGTAGATGAACCACCAGGCCAGCGCCCAGACGATGCCCAGCCCGCCCGTCACGACGAAGGAGCCGCGCCAGCCGATCAGCGAGATCAGCCAGGCCACCAGCGGCAGCGACAAAGCCGAGCCCACCCGCGAGCCGCTGTCGAAGATGCTGCTGGCCAGCCCGCGCTCGCGACGCGGGAACCAGTTGAAGGCGACCTTGGCGAACGAGGGAATCGCGGCCGACTCGCCGACGCCCAGCATCAGGCGCATGCCGACCAGTTGCCCGAGCCCGCGCGCGGCGCCGGTGGCGACCGTGAACACCGACCACCAGCCGACCGCCAGCGCCAGCGCGACGCGCACGCCGACCTTGTCGATGAACCAGCCGGCCGGCAGTTGCAGGAACGCGTAGGTCCAGAAGAAGGCGCTGAGCACCAGGCCCATGCCGACCGCATCGAGGCCGAGCTCGGCGCGGATGCTGGGCGCGGCGATCGCGAGGTTGGCGCGATCGACGAAATTGATGACGTTGGCGAGGAAACACATGAAGATCATCGCCCATCGGATGTTCGGCATCGAAGGTCTCCGCTTCGTTGGGTTGCCGGCGCGTCCGCCCGTGCCGGGCGGACGTCATCGGTCGCACGTTGGCGTGCTTGTCGGTGTAGTCGGTGCTGTGTCGCGGCTCGCGCGATGACACGCGGGCGCGGGCCTCATGGCGCCGCGCCCGCACCCGCGCGCGGCTCAGGCGTGATCGAACTTCTGCAGCGCTTCCCAGAGCCCGTTCAGGTAGACCGCGCCCAGCGCGCGGTCATAGAGCCCGTAGCCGGGCTTGCCGGTTTCGCCCCAGATCATGCGACCGTGATCGGGCCGCACGTAGCCGGTGAAGCCGGTGTCGTGGTAGGCCTTCACGATCGCGGCGATATCGAGCGAACCGCAACTCGACAGGTGGGCCGATTCCTCGAAGTCGCCCTCGGGCGTGATCTTGACGTTGCGGATATGCGCGAAGTGGATGCGGCCCATCGCGCCGAACTCGCGCACCAGCGCCTCCACGTCGTTCTGCGGCCCCGCGCCGAGCGAGCCCGAGCAGAGCGTCAGGCCGTTGGCCGGGTGATCGACCGCCTTCAGGATGCGGGCCAGGTCGTCGCGATTCTTGACGATGCGCGGCAAGCCGAAGATCGGGCGCGGCGGATCGTCGGGGTGGATCGCCATGCGGATCCCGCATTCGGCCGCCACCGGCACGATCGCCTTCAGGAAGTATTCGAGGTTGGCCCACAACCGGGCCTCGTCGATCTCGCGGTACTCGGCCAGCAGGGCCTGCAGTTGCCCGGGCTGGTAGCTCGAATCCCAGCCCGGCAGCGAGATGCCCTCGGCCGGATCGATGCGCTCCACCTCGGCGGTGCTGAAGGCCAGGCAGGTGGAGCCGTCCTCCAGCGTCCTGGCCAGCTCGGTGCGGGTCCAGTCGAACACCGGCATGAAGTTGTAGCAGACCACGCGAATGCCGGCCGCCGCCAGGTGGCGCAGGGTCTGCTGGTAGTTGGCGATCAGGCGATCGCGCGAGGGCTTGCCGAGCTTGATGTCCTCGTGCACCGGCACCGATTCGACCACCTCGAAGTGCAGCCCGGCCGCCTCGATCCTCGCCTTCAGCGCCTCGATCTTCGCCAGCGGCCAGACCTCGCCCACCGGCTCGTCGTAGACGGCCGACACGATCTGCGTGACGCCGGGAATCTGGCGGATGTACTGCAGCGAAACGGGATCGGCATCGCCGTACCAACGAAAGGACATCTTCACCGTGCGCTCCTCCTTCATGAACGTCGCATGGCGGCGCCGGGTGGCCCGGCCCCGCCTGGTTGGACCAGATTTTCACTGGTCAACCAGTTCGGCGGAATAGTGGTTTACCAGTTTAGAAAACCTGTCGACCAGGCCCGGCGGGCCGGCCGGCAAGGATTTCGGCCGGGGCCGGATCGACCGTGGCCGGCGGCCGGCCAAACTGGTGTACCATTTTTCGCGTTCCCCGGCCGGCCCTTCCCGGCCGGCGCCTTATCTCGAGAGCACATCGCATGGCCGAAGTCTTTTCCACGCCGCCGGGCCGCGCCGCCGAAGCCGACGCAGCCGACCGTTCCTACGTCGGGCTGGCAAAACAGATCTACGAACTGATCGCCTCGGGCGACGTGGGCGCCGGCGCGCGCCTGCCCTCGGAGCGCACGCTGGCCGAGCGCTTCGCGGTGAGCCGTACCCAGGTGCGCGAGGCGATCATCGCGCTGGAGGTACGGGGCGTGGTGGAGGTGCGGGTCGGCTCGGGAATCTACGTGGCGGAAACGCGCGAGGCGCGGCCCACGCCCTTCGATCTGCCGCGCGGGCCGGGGCCGATCGAGACGCTGCGCGCGCGGGCGCTGATCGAGGCGGAAATCGCCGCGCTGGCGGCCGTCGAACGCAAGGACGCCGATCTCGACCGCCTGTTCGCCGCGCTGCGCGCGATGCGCGAGAACATGGACGACAAGGCCGCCAACGAGGCGGCCGACCGGGAATTCCATCTGGGGATCGCCGAAGCCAGCGGCAATGCGGTGCTGAGGCACATGGTGGCGGCGATGTGGGACGGCTCGCGGGCCGATCCGCTGTGGCGCAAGATCGAGGAGCATTTCCACGACACGGCCTTGCGCGAGGCCTCGCAGGACGAGCACCAGCGGATCTTCTCGGCCATCATGGCACGCGACGCGCAGGCTGCGCGCGAGGCGATGCAGGCGCACCTGACGCGCGTGATCGCGGAGTTCACGCAAGCCTGGCGCTGAGGCAGGCAGGGGCGCGCCGCCCCTCGAACCCCGGTTCCTTTCAGGCGCGCGCGGCGCAAGAAACGCCGCTCACTGCCCCTCGCCGCCTTCCGGCGACGCGTCTTCCTCCTCGTCGTCCTCGGGCGGATGCGCATCGAGCCAGGCCACGATCTGTTGCGAGGCCTGCAGCGGCGTCACCGTCTCCCCCGTCGCCAGCACGTCGAACTTGTCGGGATCCATGCCGTCGGGATTGTCCAGGTGCGCGATCGAGATGGTCCAGCGCCAGTCGATCTGGTCCGCGATCGGCGAGGCGATGCCCTCGATGACACAACGACAGCCGTCGATCTCGGCGACGAAACCCGTATGGGTCGGATCATAACTCGCGAACACGGCGGCTCCTCCGGTGACTGGCTCCGCTCGCGCGGACGAGCGGCGAGTATCGCACGCGGCCGTGTCGGCGCCATCGAAAACAGCGGCCGGCACGGGGGCATCGCCGCGTCATCGAACTGACGTCCGCTTCGCTTGCCCCTCCTGTTCCACTCGCCTGGCGGCCCGCAAGCAAGCGGAAAAGCCTCTGCAAGCGCCTCGCATCCCGGCTTACAATCACGCCCGCCGATATCCAGCACCCGCGGCACCGCCCGCGACGGCCAGCGACTCGCCGCTGCCTGCCGCCCGTCACCGTCGAGCCGCCCCGGTCGCCAGCCGGCGCCGGCCGCCGCGCCACCAGAGAACGCGCTTCATTCACCATGACGAAGTGGAAGTACGCCAACCTCGATGCGATTCGCGGGCTCGCCGCGATCCTGATCGTGTTCCGCCACGCGCCGCTGTTGTTCCATTCGCCGAGCTTCCCGCAGAGCTACCTGGCGGTCGACCTGTTCTTCGCGATCAGCGGCTTCGTGGTCGCCAACGCCTATGAGGCACGGCTGCGCTCGGGCGCGCTCGGCTTCCTCGCCTTCGCGAAACTGCGGCTGATCCGGCTCTACCCGCTCTACCTGATCGGCATCGTGCTGGGCCTGGCGAGCCACTTCGTGGCGATGGCGCACCAGCACGGCCGGCCGCTTCCGTCGCTGTTCGCCACCACGCTGTTCGTGCTGCTGTCGCTGCTGATGCTGCCCTCGCGCGCCACGCCGCTCTACCTGGTCAACAACCCGGCCTGGTCGCTGTTCTACGAGATCGTCGCCAACCTCGCCTTCGCGGCCATCGTGCGGCGCGCGGTGCCGCGCATCCTGGTCCTGGCGATGATTCCGTGCGCCATCGTGATGCTGCGCTACGCGCTCGACCATCACGGCATCGACGAGGGCTGGGATCTCGGCAAGTGGTATCTCGCGCTGGCGCGGGTGGGCTTCTCGTTCTCGGCCGGCGTGCTGCTGTTCCGGCTGCGGCGCGGTGGGCCGCGGCCGGCCAGCGCCGCCGTCTCGCTGCTGGCGCTGGCCGCCGTGCTGCTGATGCTGTGCGCGAAGATCCCGCCGCGCTGGGCCGGCCCGGCCGCGATCGCCGAGGTGTTCGTGGCGATCCCGCTGATCGTCCATGCCGCCACCTCGTTCGAGCCGCCGGCCTGGCTCGCGCCCGCCTTCGAGACGCTCGGCCGCGTCTCCTACGGGCTCTACATTCTCCATGTGCCGGTGCTGCTGCTGGCTTACCGGCTGCTGGAGCCGCATCGGCACGCCGTGTACGGCAAGCCCGCGCTGGCCGCCTTCGTGGCCGGCATGCTGGTGCTGGTCGCCCTGCTCGACCGCCACGTCGACGCGCCGCTGCGGGCCCGGCTCTCGCGTCCCGCCAGGCGCCCGCTCGAGGTGCCGATCGCCTCGCGCGTCTAGCGCGCTCGCCCCCACCCGGATCGGCGCGACAGGTACGGCAACCGCTCCCAGCCCGCCGACTGTCACTCGATACGCAACGGTCTATTGACGTCGCCGCGCTTCATTCTGGAACCGGTCCCATCTAGCATGACGCACACGGAGGCGAGCGGCTGCAGGATGCGCGCCAGCCGCAGCCGATCCCGTCGTCGGCATGCCGCACCGCCCCGGCCGTCGATCCCGGCCGGGCCGCCGCCTCCACACTCGCCCTCGCCGCGTCACCGGACGCCCCGCTCCGTCCGGCCCGATCACATAAAACGACACTCGCTCATCATGAAAAAGCAACTGACCGCAGCCCCGCTGCTGCTGAGCCTGGCGACCGCCGCCTCCGCGCAGGGGTCCGTCACGCTCTACGGCATCGTCGATGCCGGCATTACCTACCGCAGCAACGAGCGCACCGGCACCGGGCCGGGCGCGACCGGCCATTCCGACCTCGGCCTGAGCTCGGGCAACCTGTCGGGCAGCCGCTGGGGCCTGCGCGGCACCGAGCAGCTCGGCGGCGGCTGGCGCGCGATCTTCACGCTCGAGGACGGTTTCGACATCAGCAACGGCCGCGCCGGCCAGGGCGGCCGCCTGTTCGGCCGGCAGTCCTACGTCGGCCTCGGCAACCCGCGCTACGGCACGCTCACGCTCGGCCGCCAGTACACGCCGCTCGACGATTTCGTGTCCGGCGTGGCGCCGGTCAGCTATGTCGGCGGCTTCGGCGCGCATCCGGGCGATATCGACGATCTCGACCAGACGGTGCGCGTCGACAACTCGGTCAAGTACACCAGCGCGAACTACGCGGGCTTCAGCTTCGGCGCCATGTACGGCTTCGGCAACCAGGCCGGCAGCGTCAAGCGCCGCGGCACCTGGAGCGTGGGCGCCGGTTACGCGAACGGGCCGCTCAAGCTCGGCGCCGGCTTCGAGCGCTCCGACAACAGCAAGACCGGCCCGGGCGACAGCAGCGCCGGCGGCTGGGCCGGCGGCGACGACGGCACCTTCAACTCATCGATCAGCGAGGGCTACGCGAGCGCGCAGACGCAGCAGATCGTGGCGACCGGCGCGACCTGGGATTTCGGCTCGACGGTGGTGGGCGTCAACTACAGCAACGTGCAGTACCGCGCCGGCGCGCAGTCGCTGTTCCGCGGCCACGCCAGCTTCAACATCGCCGGCGTGTTCACGCGCTGGCAGGCAAGCCCGGCCGCGCAACTGTTCCTCGGCTACAGCTACACGCGCGGCAGCGAACTGGACGGGCTGGACGAGCGCGCCGTCTATCACAACGTCTCGGCCGGCGCGACCTACGATCTCTCCCGGCGCACCACCGTCTACCTGCTGGCCGGCTGGCAACACGCCTCGGGCAGCACGCTGGACGCGAACGGGCAGGTGGTGGCGGCCAGCGCCTCGGTATCCGACAAGGGCAACGGCCATTCCTCGGCATCCCGCTCGCAGGCGCTGGTGAGCCTGGGAATCCGGCAGCGGTTCTGAAGGCATCGCCAGGCAGGCAATCGGAAATGTCCCAGTGGCCTTTCCGATTCGCCCACGTTCAAGGAGAAGTCAGCGGGAAGCAGCGCAGGTCCACGATCCGGATCCCGCTTTGTTGGCAATACAGAAGGCCGGTCAGGCTGGAACATCCGCTCGTCGTCGCGACGAGCAAGCCGACCGCCAGCCATTTCCACCCGAAACGCATGATCCTGTTTCCGTCGATGCCGATATCGTCCGGCATCATGCCAAGCGGCAAAACACCCGGATGTGCAGAATTGTCGAGGCACCGCCCCGCCCGGCCTTCACACATGCCCCCGCGCACGCGCCGCTCACTGTGCATGGCCGATCGGTCCGCGCTCGCCTACACTGCCGGCTCGCCCCCCCCTTCCCCGCGAGCGGAGCCGCCATGCTGAACATTCTCGGAAAGATACCGTCGATCAACGTGCGCAAGGTGCTGTGGACCTGTGCCGAACTGCAACTGCCGTTCGAGCGCGAGGACTGGGGCGCGGGCTTCCGCTCGCCCAACACGCCCGAATTCCTGGCGCTGAACCCGAACGGCCTGGTGCCGGTGCTGCGCGATGGCGATCTCGTGCTGTGGGAATCGAACACCATCATCCGCTACCTGGCCACGCGCTACGGCGGCGAGGCGCTCTACCCGGCCGAGGCGGTCGCCCGCGCGCGCGTCGACCAGTGGCTCGACTGGCAGGCCGCCGATCTCAACCGCGCCTGGAGCTACGCCTTCCTGGGCCTGGTGCGCAAGTCGCCCGCGCACCAGGATCCGCAAGCCACCGCCGAGGCGATCGCGGGCTGGACCCGGCTGATGCGCATCCTCGACGCGCGGCTCGCCGACACCGGCGCCTTCGTGGCCGGCGAGCATTTCTCGATCGCCGATATCGCGATCGGATTGTCGGTGCATCGCTGGTTCGGCACGCCGTTCCAGCAGCCCTCGCTGCCGGCCGTCGAGGCCTATTACCAGCAGCGGCTCTCGGCGCGCCCCGGCTTCGCCGAGTATTGCAGCAGCGCCACGCCCTGAGCGCCGGCGCGAGGCGGCACGATCACGCGGCGCGCGGCGCGATCGCCGGCGTGCCATCGCCATCGCCGCCGCCAGCGGCGCCTCAGCGCGCCGCCGTCTCCACCTCGTCCAGCCCGAGCTGCGCGCGTCCGAGCGGCGTCAGGTCCGCCGCGCTCGCGCGGCCGTCGAAATCGACCTCGAAGTGATCGGCCGGGAAATCGGGCGGGCTCTCGCCGGCGAGGAAGCTCGGCAGTTGCCGCCGCAGATAGGCCTCGTTCTTCGCGCAGCCCGGCGCCGAGGCGATGTACATCACGTTGCTGTAGCCGGCGCCGCGATGCGCGTCCTCCACGGCGTGGATCACGTCGCCATGCCAGAACACCGTGTCGCCCGGCTGCATCAGCGGGATCGACGAGAGCGCCTCGAACAGCGGCGCGTGATACTCGGGGCGGATCGACAGCGCGCGGCCCGGCATCGCGCCGCACAGGTCGTCCTCGGCGACGTCGTCCTGCAGGGCACGCAGCAGCACATAGGCCATCGCGTTGGCGATCGGCACCAGTTGCAGCGTGCCGTCGCCGGGGCCTTGCGCGGTCAGCGCGGTCCAGCCCTGGAAGGTGCGGAACATCGAGCAGACCGCCGGCGAGGCGATCTCCTCCACCTCGGTGCGCCAGGCCGCGTCGAAGGGATCGTAGTCGCGCCAGTTGCCGGCGAACACGTGGCGATAGACGCGGCGGAAGTTGGCCTCGATCCAGCGCTCCACCGAGCCGCCGTCGCAATGCGCCGACAGCCCCAGCGAAGCCGAGCCGGGCGGGCGGCGGCGCAGCCGGTCGGCATAGGCCGGCACCTGGTCCGGATCGAAATGGCGGCGCCCCTCGCTGTGCGCGCGCCACAGCCGGTTCAGGAACACGCGCGCCTGCGTCAACTCCGGCGACTGGCGCGCCTCCACCTGCGGCGCCGACCAGTACACGCCATGGATCTGCGGCTTGCTGGAAGCCAGCTGGCCGAAGTACTTGTCCTCGGCGCGATGTTCGAGGCGCGCGTCGAGCCGGTTGCGCTCCACGTAGTCGGCGATCTCGCGATCCCAGCGCTCGGCGCGCTCGCGCCCGAACACGCCGCGGATCACGCAGGCGCCGCGCGACTTCACGCGCGCGAGCTGCGCCTCGCTCACCCGCCCGGCCACGATCGCCGCGAATTCGATCTCCGGGATCACCGCAGCGCCGCGTGCGCGTTCCTCGGCGATCTCGCGCGCCGCCTCGCGCATGGCGGCCTCGACCTCGGCGAACACCTCGCGATAATGGGGCAGCGCCGCGCGCAATTCCCGCTTGGCCTGGCGAATGGCGGCGGGCAGGTCGTCGATGCTGAGGGCCATGATGTCGTCTCCGTCTGCTGTTGTGGGTGAGACGGATCGTATGTCGGCACGGTGGACGGAAGTGATACGATCCCGCCATTCTCATTGCGGATCCGGCCATGAAGCCCGCTTACGAACATGTCGATTTCGGCCCGGGCTGCTCGGTGCGGATCTACCATCGCCGGCTGTCGCGGATCCCCTTCGAGTGGCATCACCATCCGGAGTACGAACTGACGCTGACCCTGAACAGCCAGGGCAAGCGCTATATCGGCGATTCGGTGGCCGCCTACGGCGCCGACGACTTGGTGCTGGTGCCGCCCAACCTGCCGCACACCTGGGCCTCGAACCGCTCGATCGACACGGCGGCGGCGCAGGTCGCGATCGTGGTCTGGTTCGACGGCGACTGGATCGAGCGGCTCGCCGACGTCTGCCCCGAACATAACGTCCTGCGCGATCTGCTGCGGCGAGCCGCTTGCGGGCTGCATTTCGAGGACGGGGCCGGCGCGGCGATGCGCGAGCGGCTCGACGCGCTGCTGTCTTCCGAGCCGCAGCGGCGGCTGGCGGCGGTGCTGGAGGTGCTGCACCGGCTGGCGGCGGCGCCGGCGGCCTCGCTGGCCGCGCCCAGCGCCTTCGGCGCGGCCGAGGGCGCGCGCGCCAGCCCCGAGGCGGGGCGGCTCGACCGCGTGCTGGCGCTGATCGACACGCAGTTCGCGCGGCCGCTGCAACTGGCCGCGCTGGCCAGGGCCGCAGGCCTGTCCGAGCGCTCGCTGACGCGCCAGTTCACGCGCCATCTCGGCGAGAGCGTCGGCCGCTACATCACGCGCGTGCGGATCGGCCATGCCTGCCGGCTGCTGACCGATACGCGCATGCCGGTCTCGGTGATCGCCGAGCGCTCGGGCTTTCCGAACGCGGCGAATTTCAACCGGCAGTTCAAGGCGGCCAGGGCGCTCACGCCGCTGGCCTACCGGCAGCAGTTCGCCGGTGCCGGGCGCGCGGAGCGTGAGCGGGAGGCGGCACCGGCGCTGGAGGAGCGCTCGCCCTCGCTGGCGGCGAGGCCACCGCAATCGACGAAAACACGGCAAACGCGGCCCACCGCCCGCTCGCGCCAGGGCAAATAAGCGCCCCGGCACGCCGAAATGCGCCTCGATGCTCGCGCCTGTACAAATTACAAAGCCCTTCCCGCCAGGCTTGCCTGCACCCTCGCCACGCAAGCACGCCCGTCAGCCCGCCATGCCCGCGAAGCCCCGTGGCATCGCGCCGTCAGCGCCTGCATGCCCGGACAGGCACGGCTCCTGCTTGATCCTCGCCGGAGGCAGCCGGCTTCGCCCCAGGCGAAACGCCAGCCGCCGTCTTATTCGACAGACCGACAAAGAGGAACTGCGATGGCCCACAACACGCAATTGACGGATGTGAAAACCCTGCGCGAACGCGCCCGCCAGCATGTCGACGAAGGCGCCGTGACCGCCGGCTACCACGCGGACCGCGAGACGGTGCTGCGCCTGCTCAACGAGGCGCTGGCCACCGAGATCGTCTGCATGCTGCGCTACCGGCGCCATCACTTCATGGCCAAGGGCATCCACTCGTCGGGCATCGCCGAGGAATTCCTCGCGCACTCGAACGAGGAACAGAGCCATGCCGACATGATCGCGGCGCGCATCGTCCAGCTCGGCGGCAGCCCCGATCTCGCGCCGAACCAGCTTGCGCAGCGCAGCCACGCCGAGTACGTGGAAGGCAGCACCCTGGTCGAGATGATCAACGAGGACCTGGTGGCCGAGCGGATCGCGATCGACAGCTACCGCGAGATGGTCCAGTACATCGGCGATCGCGATCCGACCACGCGCCGCCTGTTCGAGCAGATCCTCGCGGTCGAGGAGGAACACGCCGACGAGATGGCGGATCTGCTCGAAGGGCTGCCGCCGGAGCTGAAGAAGAAAAACGTGAACTGAGCGTCACGCCCGCGCGCCGCCAGCGGCGCGCGGCAAGGAAGTGGGTACCCGTGACGGCGGGCGTCGATCCGTCAACAAGCTGATCTGCAAGCACTCAAACCTGGAGGTGAATCATGAACAAGGAACACATCAAGGGCACGGCCGAGCAAGTGAAGGGCAAGGTCAACGAGGCGGTCGGCAAGGCCACCGGCAATACCAAGCAGGAGGTCAAGGGCGATCTCCAGCAGGCCGAGGGCGAGGCCCGCAAGGGTTATGGCGACGTCAAGGACGCCGCGAAGGATGCGATGCGCAACAAGGACCATCACTGAGCACGCCCGCGCAACGATGCAATGGCGATGACAGGATGAGGATGACGCACTGGAGGGGACATTCGGGCCGTTTTTCGCTCGCGTGTCTCGCCAGCGTCATCCGCTTCGACCACAATATCGCGAATGCCCGGCCACGGCCGGGCATCGTCTTGCCGGCCTGAGAGACCGGCCCCGCGACGCGGCGCCAATCACCATCGAGGCGCCAACCCAGCAACAGACCGAGGACACCATGCCAGGCGATCGTAACGAGGACTCAGCAACGGACGACGCAGCACCGACGGCCATCGAGGCCGACCTGTCCACGCTCGAGCAACTGGTGGCGCGGCTCACGCCCGGCGAGCCGGCTCGGATCGCCCTCTGGCTCGCGCGACTCGAGGCGGTGCTGGCACGCGGCGGGCTGCAGGATGCCGAGCGCACCCAGCTCGACGACATCGTCGCGCGCCTGCGCGAACTCGAAAGCCAGTCGAGCCGGCTCGCCGCGCACTGATGCCGGCAAGCCCGCCGGCGCGAGCGCCGCTCAATGCGCGGTGAAGTCCGCGCCGAGACTTCCCGTGCCGCCCACCCGCGCAGCGATGCCCGCCCCGCGCCGACGCGCCTCGACCGCCTCGCGCCAGGCCAGGTAATCGGCCCGCGTCCAGTCCAGCTCGACACCGACGCGCCGCGTGCCGGGCCGGATCTTCGGCTTGTGCATCGACAGCGTGACCGCTTCCAGCGCCGGCCATTCCTCGAAGGACAGCGCCGCCAGCTCGACCACCAGCGTCTCGAGCAGGCGCGTATGGGGCTTGTGCGCGAGCCAGGCGGCGACGCGCGCGCAGTAGCCGTCGTAGTCGACGAAGCCGATCGCGCCCTGCTCGACCGGCTCGCAGCGATAGCCGAGCCGCGCGTCGATCACGATCGGCTGCGGCGCCTCGTGCTCGTGCGCGTGGATGCCGATCCGCGCCGGCACCTTCAGCTCCTCGATGAACACGCTCCAGCCGCGCCCCTTGGCGCGGGCAGTACCGAGCGCCGCGAACGGATCGTCGACCGGCTTCATGAGACCAGCGGCGCCGCGGCGTCGAGCATGATCCGGCAGAAGTAGTCGGCGAAGCTGCGGCGGATCACCAGGTCGTAGCTCTGCTCGCCGGTCGGCAGCAGGGTCAGCGAGGCCTTGAAGTAGTGGCTCTGCGCGCATTGGCCGACGCCGAACAGGCGCGGATGCAGGTCCAGCGGGCAGCCGCGCGCGAGCACGTCGCGCACGCGTTCGCCGCTGATCTCCAGCACCGTGTAGCCGCTGCCGATATCGACCGCGGCCGCGTAGAGCCCGACCAGCGCCGGCGCCAGCTTGCCTTCCAGCAGGCCGGCGGCCACTGGCCCGTTCGAGCGCACCAGCCACTCGTCGGGACCGAGCCAGAGCACGTCGTAGTCGGCGCCGCGCGCCACCGTGTTCGGCCTGGCCGGCGGCTGGCAGCCGACCACGCGCTCGAAGGCCTCCACGAAGGCCGGATCCGACAACTCGCCGCGCACGTTGACGAGATCGAGGAAGGGCCGCTCGCGCAGCTGGAACTTCTGCGAGGCGCGGGCCTGGTGGGGCTTGAGCACGTCCTGGGCGCCGATCAGCGGCGATTCGAGCCGCGGGCCGGCCGCCTGCGAGGCCACCGAGGACTGGTTGCGCGTTTCATTCCACATTCTGACGTACCCCTTCGGTGTCATAGAAAACCGGGCTCGTGATCCTGGCGTTGATCTTGCGCCCGTTGGCCAGCGAGATCGCCACCGACTCGCCCATCTTGCTCAGGCCGCCCTTCACCACCGCCAGCGCGATCGAGCGCTTGAGGATCGGGCTGTAGTAGCTGGAAGTGACGTGGCCGATCATCGGCGTCAGCCCCTCGGCGTTGGCCGTGGCATTGGGCTCGACGATCTGGCCGCCTTCCTCCAGCACGGTGGCCGGGTCGTCGGTCAGCAGGCCGACGAACTGCTTGCGGTTGGACTTGGTGGTATCCGAGCGCGACAGCGAGCGCCGGCCCAGGAAGTCCTTCGATTTCGCCACCAGGCCGCTCATGCCGAGGTCGTGCGGCGTGATCGAGCCGTCGGTGTCCTGGCCGACGATGATGTAGCCCTTCTCGGCGCGCAGCACGTGCATGGTTTCGGTGCCGTAGGGCGTGATGTCGAACTCGGCGCCGGCGGTCATGATCGCCTCCCACACCGCGCGCCCCGCATTGGCCGGCACGTTGACTTCATAGGCCAGCTCGCCCGAGAAGCTGATCCGCATCACGCGCGCCCTGGCGCCGGCCACGGTGCCGTCGCGATAGCTCATGAACGGGAAGGCCGCGTTGGCGAAGTCGATGTCCTGGCAGACCTTCTGCACCACCTTGCGGCTGTTCGGGCCGACCACCGCGAAGGTGGCCCAATGGTCCGTCACCGACGACAGGCGCACCTTCATGTCGGGCCATTCGGTCTGCAGCCAGCGCTCCATCCAGGTCAGCACGCGCGCGGCGCCGCCGGTGGTGGTGGTCATCATGTAGTGCTGCTCGCCCAGGCGCACCGTCACGCCGTCGTCGAACACCATGCCGTTCTCGTCGAGCATCAGCCCGTAGCGGGCGCGGCCCACCTCGAGCTTGCCCCAGGGGTTGGTGTACATCCAGTTCAGCAGCTTGACCGAGTCCGGCCCCTGGATGTCGATCTTGCCGAGCGTCGAGGCATCGAGGATGCCGACGCTGTTGCGCACCGCCAGGCACTCGCGCGCCACCGCCGCGTGCAGGTCCTCGCCGTTCCTCGGGAAGTACCAGGGGCGCTTCCAGTTGCCGACGTCCTCGAACAGCGCGCCGTGCTCGACATGCCATTCGTGGATGCAGGTCTTGCGGATCGGATCGAGGAAATCGCCGAGCTCGCGACCCGCGAAGGTGCCGAAGGTGACCGGCGTGTAGTTGGGCCGGAAGGTGGTGGTGCCGGTTTCGGGAATGGTCTTGCCGAGCGCCTGCGCCAGGATCGCCATGCCGTTGATGTTGCCGAGCTTGCCCTGATCGGTGCCGAAGCCCATCGCCGTGTAGCGCTTGACGTGCTCGACCGACTCGAAACCCTCGCGCGCCGCCAGCAGGATATCGGCCGCGCCCACGTCGTTCTGGAAATCGACGAAGCGCTTCGGCCCGCGCGTCACCTGCTCGCCGCTGCCGACCAGCCAGAGCGGCTCGAGCGGCGCCTCGGCGGCGTCGGTCGCCTGCGGCGCGACGGGGCGCTGGGCGGCGTTGAAACCGGCCGCCTTGGCCGCGTCCACGCCGGCGTCGACCGCCAGGCGCAGGCCGCGCGCCAGCGAGAACTCGCCGGCCGCCGCGCCGATGCTGGTCTCGGGCTGCATCGCCTTGCCCGGCACGAAGCAGGCCTTCTCGTCATGCCAGTGGGCCTTGCCGCCCGATTGCGCGAACAGGTGCAGCACCGGGCTGTAGCCGCCCGACATCGCCAGCAGGTCGCAGGACAGCGTGGCGCCGCGCGCGCCCACCTTGCCGTTCGCGTAGCCGGCCACCTCCACCGATTGCACGCGCAGCTTGCCGCTCGCGCTGGTGACCACCGAGCCGTTCAGCACCGCGATGCCGTGCCGCTTGGCGGCGGCCGGCAGCGCGCCGTTGCCGGCCGCGCGCGAATCCACCACGGTGACCTTGGCGCCGTGCGCCTTGAGGTCCAGCGCGGCCTGGTAGCCACGGTCGTTATTGGTGAACACCACCGCCTCGCGGCCCGGCAGCACGCCGTAGCGGTTCACGTAGGTCGACACCGCGCCGGCCAGCATCACGCCCGGCAGGTCGTTGTTGCCGAACACGATCGGCCGCTCCTGCGCGCCGGTGGCGAGGATCACGCGCTTGGCGCGGACCTTCCACAGCAGCTCGCGGCTGCCCTTGCGCATCGACACCGGCAGGTGCTCGGTCAGGCGCTGGGTGATGGTGACGAGATTGTGGTCCTGGTAGCCGAAGGCGGTGCTGCGCGTGAGGATCTTCACGTCGGGCAGCTTGGCCAGCTCGCCCTCGATCTTCTCGACCCATTGCAGCGCGGGCCGGCCGTCGATCTCGGCGCGGCAGGACAGCAGGCTGCCGCCCAGCTCGCGCTGGTCGTCGACCAGGATCACGCGCGCGCCGCTGACCGCCGCCGCATGCGCGGCCGCCAGGCCCGTGGGCCCGCCGCCCACCACCAGCACGTCGCAATGCGCGAACTGCTTGTCGTAGCGATCGGCGTCGAGCGCCTCGGGCGCCTTGCCCAGGCCGGCCGCCTCGCGGATCTTCTCCTCGTACTTGGGCCAGAACTTGCGCGGCCACATGAAGGTCTTGTAGTAGAAGCCGGCCGGCATGAAGCGCGCGAACTTCTGGTTGATCGCCATGCGGTCGTGCTCGAGCGAGGGCACCGCGTTGACGCTCGAGGCCACCAGCCCCTGGTACAGCTCGATCTCGGTGGCGCGCGCGTTCGGCACCGTGTAGGCACCGGTCTCCAGTTGCACCATCGCGTTCGGCTCGGCCACGTCGGCCGTCACGATGCCGCGCGGGCGGTGGTACTTGAAGCTGCGCGCCACGAAGTGCACGCCGTTGGCGAGCAGCGCCGAGGCCAGCGTGTCGCCCTGGAAACCCTGGTAGGTGCGGCCGTTGAACGTGAAGGTCAGCGGAATCGCGCGGTTGATCCGGCCACCCGCGCCGAGGCGGTCTTTCTGGCTCATTTGGTGTTGCCCTCTTGTGCGTCGTGTGCGGGCACGCCGAACGTCTCGTAGCCCTGGATTTCGTAGCTCACCGTATCGCGCGTCGCCTTGAACCAGCGGCGGCAGCCTTGCGTGTGCAGCCATTGCTCGCGATGCACGCCGCGCGGGTTCTCGCGCATGAACAGGTAGTCGCCCCATTCGCGGTCCGACAGCGCGTCGGTGTCGAGCGGACGGGCGATATCGGCCTCGCCGCCGCACGAGAATTCGGATTCGGCACGCGGTCCGCACCACGGGCAGTTGATCAGCAGCATGTTCGGTTCTCCTCGTGGTGGTGGCTCAGTGGGCGACGGCGGCGGCGCCGTGCTCGTCGATCAGGTGGCCGCTGTAGAAGCGGTCCAGCGCGAAGGGCGCGTTCAGCGGATGCGGTTCGTCGCGCGCGATGGTGTGCGCGTAGCACCAGCCCGAGCCGGGCGTGGCCTTGAAGCCGCCGGTACCCCAGCCGCAGTTGAAATAGAGGCCCTTGACGTCGGTCTTGCTGATGATCGGGCAGGCGTCGGGCGAGACGTCGACGATGCCGCCCCACTGGCGGTTCATGCGCACGCGCGAGAACACCGGGAACATCTCGACGATCGCCTCCAGCGTGCCCTCGATGATCTGGAAGCTGCCGCGCTGGCCGAAGCCGGTGTACTGGTCGATGCCGGCGCCGATCACGAGATCCCCCTTGTCGGACTGGCTGATGTAGGCGTGCACCGCGTTCGACATCACCACCGTGTTGACCACCGGCTTGATCGGCTCGGACACCAGCGCCTGCAGCGGGTGGCTCTCGATCGGCAGGCGCACGCCGGCCATGTCGGCCAGCGTGGTGGTGTTGCCGGCCGCCACCACCGCCACCTTCTTGGCCTTGATGAAGCCCTTGACGGTATCGACGCCGGTCACGCGGTCGCCGTCGCGGCGGATGCCGACCACCTGGCAGTTCTGGATGATGTCCACGCCGGCGCGGTCGGCACCGCGCGCGAAGCCCCAGGCCACCGCGTCGTGGCGGGCCACGCCGCCGCGCCGCTGGATCGAGGCGCCCAGCACCGGGTAGCGGCTGTTGAGGTTGATGGTCGGCTCGATTTCCTTGATCTGCGCGGGCGTGAGGAACTCGGCATCCACCCCGTTCAGGCGGTTGGCGTTGACGCGGCGCTGCGTGTCGCGCACGTCCTGCAGCGTGTGCGCGAGGTTCATCACGCCGCGCTGGCTGAACATGACGTTGTAGTTGAGGTCCTGCGAAAGCCCTTCCCAGAGCTTCATGGCCTTTTCATAGAGGCCGGCCGATTCGTCCCACAGATAGTTCGAGCGCACGATGGTGGTGTTGCGCGCGGTGTTGCCGCCGCCGATCCAGCCCTTCTCGAGGATCGCCACGTTGGTGATGCCGTGCTCCTTGGCGAGGTAGTAGGCGGTGGCCAGGCCGTGCCCGCCGCCGCCGACGATCACCACGTCGTATTCCTTCTTCGGTTCGGGGCTCTTCCACTGGCGTTCCCAGTTCTCGTGGTACGACAGGCCGTTGCGGAACAGGCTGAATACGGAGTAGCGGCTCATTTCCAGGTACCTTCCTTTAGCACTCGATGACGTTCACGGCGAGGCCGCCGCGGGACGTTTCCTTGTATTTCGTCTTCATGTCGGCGCCGGTCTCGCGCATGGTCTTGATCACCGAGTCGAGCGACACGTAATGCGTGCCGTCGCCCTTGAGCGCCATGCGCGAGGCGTTCAGCGCCTTGATCGCGCCCATCGCGTTGCGCTCGATGCAGGGGATCTGCACCAGCCCGCCCACCGGGTCGCAGGTCATGCCGAGGTTGTGCTCCATGCCGATCTCGGCGGCGTTCTCGACCTGGTCGGGGTTGCCGCCCATCACGGCCGCCAGCGCGGCGGCGGCCATCGAGCAGGCCACCCCCACCTCGCCCTGGCAGCCCACCTCGGCGCCCGAGATGGAGGCGGTTTCCTTGTAGATGATCCCGATCGCGGCGGCGGTCAGCAGGAAGTCGATGATTCCCTGCTCGTTGGAGCCCGGCACGAACTTCACGTAGTAATGCAGCACCGCCGGGATCACGCCGGCCGCGCCGTTGGTGGGGGCCGTCACCACGCGCCCGCCCGCGGCGTTCTCCTCGTTGACGGCCATCGCGTAGAGATTGACCCAGTCGAGCATCGACAGCGGATCGCGCAGCGATTCCTCGGAGCGGTTGCGCAGGCGGCGGTAAAGCTCGGCGGCGCGGCGCTTGACGCGCATCGGGCCCGGCAGCTCGCCCTCCACCTTGCAGCCGCGCTCGACGCAGGCCGCCATGGTGTTCCAGATCGCCAGCAGGCCGGCACGCACTTCCTCGGCCGGGCGCAGCGCGCATTCGTTGCGGAAGGTCAGCTCGGCGATCGACAGGCCGCTCTCGCGGCTCGCGCGCAGCAGGTCGTCGCCGGTGCGGAACGGGTACGGCACCTCGGCCGCCGCGCGCACGCCGTTGACGCGGTCGCCGTCGCGGTTCACCACGAAGCCGCCGCCGACCGAGTAATACTCCTTCTCCACCAGCAACTGGCCGTTCTCGTCGAAGGCCTGGAAGCGCATCCCGTTCGGGTGGACCACGCTGGTGCCGGCCATCATGCGGCGATAGAAGCCGATGTCCTCCTTCTCCTCGAAGCGCACCGAGCGCCGACCCAGCAGGGAAAGGGTCTTCTCGGCGCGGATCGCCTTCAGGCGAGGCTCGATCAGGTCCGGGTCGATCAGGTCGGGCAGGTGTCCTTCCAGGCCCAGCAGGACCGCCTTGTCGGTGCCGTGGCCCTTGCCGGTGGCGCCGAGCGAGCCGTACAGCTCGACCCGCACGCGCCGCACGAAGGCCAGCAGGTTGGCGTCCTCGACATGCGAGGCGAACCGGCATGCCGCGATCATCGGGCCGACCGTGTGCGAGCTCGACGGGCCGATGCCGATCTTGAACAGATCGAAAACGCTGACGTTCATCTGGGAGCTTCTCCGGTGGAAACGCGGGAATTGGACAATGGCGTCAGTACATCAAAGCGTAAAATCCGCCGATAGAACAAAACCGGCATCGAAGTGGGATGCCGCCGCCACCCCAGCGCCGGCGGGGCCGGATTGTGCGTTTTGGCGATGATTCGCGACGGAAAAACGCAAGTCCGCCCGCCGGCGATCGGCGACGCTCGACACACGGGGCGCCGCCACCGGCCGGGGCGCCCCCGGCTTCTCGCTTTCCCTGAACACGCCGCAATGACGCCCGACCTGCCCGCCTCGCTCCTCTCCGCCGACCCGGCCCCCACCCGGCTGCGCTTCGGCATCGTGCTGCTGCCGAATTTCACGCTGACCGCCTTTTCCGGCTTCGTCGACATGCTGCGGCTGTCGGCCGACGACGGCGACTACAGCAAGCCGGTGCGCTGCGCCTGGAGCGTGATCGGCGACACGCTGGCGCCGGTGCGCGCCAGTTGCGGGATCCAGATCACGCCCTGGGAGACCTTCGACGCCGGCGGCGAGCCATACGACTACGTGGTGGTGGTGGGCGGGCTGCTGCATTCCGGGCCGCAGGCGAGCCCCGAGGCGCTGCAGTTCATCCGGCGCGCGGCCGAGGGCGGCGCCAACGTGGTGGGGATCTGCACCGGCGTGTTCGCGCTGATGCGTGCCGGCGTGCTGGACGCGCACCGGATCTGCGTGAGCTGGTTCCACTACTGGGATTTCATCGAGCGCTTCCCGAACGTCGACGCCGAGCGGCTGATCGCCGACCGGCTGTTCGTGATCGACCGGCGCCGCATCACCTGCTCGGGCGGGCGCGCCTCGATCGACGTGGCCGCCGCGATCCTGCTGCGCCACTTCGATCACGCCACCGTGCAGAAGGCGCTGCGCATCCTGCTGGTGGGCGAGATGCAGAAGGGCAACGCCCCGCAGCCGCATCCGCCGGGGCTGGAGCCGGCCACGCACCCGAAGGTCAAGCGCGCGATCCTGCTGATGGAGCAGCATGTCGGGCGCGCGCTGCCGCTCGACGAGCTGGCCTGCAAGCTGGATCTGTCGGCGCGGCAGCTCGAGCGGCTGTTCAAGGCCGAAACCGGCAAGAGCCCTCAGGCCTTCGCCAAGCAGGTCCGGCTGCGCACCGCCGCGTGGCTGCTGACCAGCTCGGATCGCACCGTGGCCGATATCGCCACCAGTTGCGGCTTCTCCGATGCCTCGCATCTCGGGCGCGAGTTCCGCAAGCAGTTCGGGGCGACGCCGGCGGCGTATCGGGAGAAAGGGGGCGCGGCGGAGGAGGTGCCGGGGGAAGCGAGCGACGCGGCGGAAATCGCGGCGGCCGAGCTGCTCGACGCGGCGACGCACGACGGCTCGCCAGGCCATCCACCTTCGTTCTGAATCCCGGGAAGGAAAAGAAACCAGCAGGAAAACCGCTTGGTGACGGCAGGCGGGGGGAGTGCCCGCCGTCACCTCGCAGCCCGCGGGGGGCACCGGCGCGCGAACGCCGCCCCGCTTGACCGGATGAATCGCCGTTCATCCGGATACGCGCTCAGTATGGCGTGAGGGTGTTCTTGCGGAAGGTGTAGACGGTGGTCGGCGCGCCTTTCAGGTTGCCGTTGGCGTCGAACGAATAATGGCCGGCGATGCCGTCGTATTCGATGCCCGCCAGGTAGCCGCGGATCTTGGCGCGATCGGTGGTGCTGCCGGTGGCCTGCATCGCCTTGGCGATCATCATCACGCCGTCGTAGAAGTTCGCCGCATACACCAGCATGTCGACGTGATAGGTCGACTTGTAGCGCTGCACGAAGGCATGGCCGGCCGGCGTCTTGTCGAGCGCGGTGCCGCCCTGCGCGCAGTAGGCGTCGACCGAGGCGTCGCCGGCCAGTTGCGGCAGCTCGGCCGAGCACATGCCGTCGCCGCCGAGCAGCTTGGCCGGAATCGCCATCGAGCGCATCTGCTTGAGCATCGGGCCCGCCTGCGCCGAGTAACCGCCGTAGAAGATCGCGTCGGGCGCCTTCTCCTTCAGGTTGGTCAGGATCGCGCGGAAATCCACCGCGTTCGAGTTGGTGAACTCGCGCCCGACCACGGTCAGGCCGATCTTCTGCGCCTCGCTGATGAACTCCTGCGCCAGACCCTGGCCATAGGCGGTGCGATCGTCGATCACCGCCACCTTCTTCGCCTTCAGCACCTTCTGCGCGAAATCGGCCATCGAGCTGCCGAGCTGCGCGTCGCTCGCGCCGATCCGGAAGATCGTGTTGTAGCCCTGCGCGGTCAGCGCCGGGTTGGTGGCCACCGGCAGCGTCGCCACGCCGGCGTTCTGGTAGATCCGCGAGGCGGGAATCGCCACGCCCGAGTTGTTCGGACCGAGCACCGCCAGCGCATGGCTGTCGGCCAGCTTCTGGGCGATCTGCACGCCCACCTTCGGGTCGCCCTGGTCGTCCTCCGAATCGAGTGCGAGCTTGACCGTCTGCCCGCCCACCGTGATGCCCTTCGCATCGAGATCGGCGATCGCCAGCTTCGCCCCGTTCTCGTTGTCCTTGCCGCTGCCGGCCTGGGGGCCCGTCAGCGGGCCGGAAAGCCCGATCGTCACGGTCGAGTCGGCCATCGCCCACGCCGACGCCACGCAAAGACTGCACGCTGCCACTGCCTTGGTCAGATTGTTCATGTCATGTCCTACGGGTTGGTTCAACAACTGGAGAGCCGGGGCGGCGGCCTGGCTCCAGGTGCCGTAACGATCCGGAATCCTCAATAACAAAATGAGCGGAACCCACGGTTCCGATCCTGCCGTGCCTTGGTGTGTCCTCCGTGACGATACGCGGCTCGCGCCGCGTGGTCGATCGATGCCTTGCTGCTTACCGGCGCGACTTGATCAGCTTGTCGTCGACGGCCTCGAGCCAGGTATCCGACAGCGTGAAACCGGTCTGGAAGCGGTCGCTCGGATCGACGCCGACCTGCGAGATCGCGCTGATCCAGGCTTGCCCCGATACCACCGGCACCACCGCGGGGCGATCGCCGAGCTTGGTCAGCGAGGCGATGCGGCTTTCGAAGAGGGAGCCGATGATCGACTCGTGCACGAAGGTCTCGCCCACGCTGATCAGCCCCTTCGCGTGCAGCACCGCGAGCCGCGCCGAGGTGCCGGTGCCGCAGGGCGAACGATCGCAGCGGCCCGGCGAGACGATCACGGTGTTGCGCGACTTCAGCACGCCGTTCTCGCGGCGCACCGGCAGCACGAATTCGGTCTGCGTGATGCCCTTGATGTAGGGATTGAGCGGATGCGGCGAGGGCAGTTGCTCGGCGGCGGCGGCCTTGATGATCTGGCCGAGTTCGCACAGCTCGCGCGCCTCGTCGGGCGTGATGCCGAAGCCGAGCGCCTCGGCGTCGACGATCACGTAGGTCATGCCGCCGTAGCCGACGTCCACCTTCAGCGTGCCCACGCCCTCCACCTCGATCATCTGGTCGAGATGGTTGGCGAAGGCCGGCTGGTTGGTGAACTCGACCTTGGTGACTTTCCCGTTCGAGCATTCGCAGCGGATCGAGATCAGCCCGGCCGGCGATTCGAGCAGCAGGTTGGTGACCGGCTCGACCATCGGCAGGATGCCCGTCTCGAGCAGCACGGTGGCCACGCACATGGTGTTCGAACCCGACATGGCCGGGTATTCGGTCGATTCGGCGATCACGTAGCCCATCTGCGCGCGCGGATCGGTGGGCGGCAGGATGAAGTTCACGCTCTGGTTCGCCGAGCCGCGCGGCTCGAAGATGGCGATGCGGCGCAGTTCGTCGGCCTGCTCCTCCAGGTACATCATCTTCTCGAACATGCTGGTGCCGGGCACGTCGAACACGCCACCCGTCACCACGTTGCCGACCTCGCCTTCGGCGTGGCAGTTCACCACCGTAAATGTCCTGCTCCAGCGCATGAGCCTTGACCTCTTGAAAGGATGGGGGATCGGCCCGCGGGGCCGGATCGAACCTGTCAGCGTGCTGCGATATCCTGAACACTGTAGATTGTATCCAATATGCTGTACGCGTTTTTTGGTGTCAAGCACTGTCTGTGGCATGATCTGGCCTGTAATTCAGGAATCACGATGACGATGCAAGACCTGTCCGAGCCGCCCGGCTCCTCCCCTGCCCGCTCGCCGTCCTCCGGCAAGCTGGTCCGTTCGACCACCGTCGATCTCGCGCTGGAGGCGATCCGCGGCAAGATCCTGCGCGGCGAGCTGCCGCCCGGCGCGCCGCTGCGCCAGGAAGCGCTGGCCGAGGAACTTGGCGTGAGCCGCGTGCCGGTGCGCGAGGCGATCACGCGCCTGCAGGGCGAGGGCTTCGTGACGATCATTCCGCACAAGGGCGCCTATGTCTGCGCGATCTCGGCCGACGAGGTGCGCGAGACCTTCGAGATTCGCCTGCGCCTCGAACCCTGGATCTTCGGCCGCGCGATGCCGGCCTCCAGCGAGACGACCTTCGAGGCCGCCCGCGCGCTGGTCCTGCAGATGGACGAGGCGACCGAGACCACCTGGGGGCAGTTGAACTGGCGTTTCCATGAAACGCTCTACGCGCCCTCGGGGCTGGATCTGGCGATCGAGACGCTGCGCCGCCTCAACGATCGCAACGAGCGCTATTTCCGTTTTCAGGTGGTGAACGTGCCGATTCGCGAACACACGCGTCGCGAGCACCTGGAGATGATCGAGCTGAGCCGCGCGCGCGACGTGCGCGGCGGCGCCGCGCTGCTGCGCGAGCATTTGCAGCACGCGATGCGCGACATCGTGGGCGTGGCGGAGCGGCTGCTCGCGCCGCGCGGGGGCTGAGCCGCCAGCGGGTGGCTCGCCGTCGGGGCGGCCCCGCCCCGATGCGCGTCGTCGACGATGCGTTCGGCGACACCGTCAGCGTCCAGGACACCGGGGCATGGTCGGCCAACTACGACGAATTCGAGCACGTCGTCGCCGGCCGCTACCTGTTCCGGTTTCTCGTCAGGAAGACCTGCGGCGCGGATTTCCGGGAATTCGACCGTCGTGCCGCGCGCTTCGTCGATGCCATGATCGAGAAATAGCCGCGCCGCCGCTCAGGCGTGGATGTCCACCGAGGTCGCGCCGCCCGTCTGGCCGTTCATGGCCTTCGACAGCGCCGCGAGCGCCTGCTGCAACTGGCCGCTGATCAGTTCGATCTCCTGCAGCAGGGCCTGTCGCTCGGTCTCGTTGTGGGCCTGCGCGAGCTGCTTCTCCACCTGCTTGAGCATCTGCTCCAGCCGCTTGATCACCTGCTCGATCAAGGCGATGCCGCTGTTCGACTGGCCGCTGCCGCTCGCGCCCGCCGCGCCGCCGGATTTGCCCGGTTTCGCGGTGCTCGCGGCGGGTGACATGCCTGAGGACATGGAAGCATTCGAGGACTTCGCGTCGCTCGATGCGCTGGTCGAGGCCGTGGTGGCTGCTGTGGAAGCCGGGTTCGGCGACGTCGCCGCCGCTGCCTTGCCGGCGGCATCGTTGCCGATGGCACCGGCGGAACTCACGGACTGCGCCGCCTTGCCGGCAGACGCCGCATTCGCAGCATTCGCCGCGTTGGCCGCAGCCGCTGCCTCGGCCCGGCGTTGCCTGTCGCGGTCGCCGTTGCCGGTGCCCGAGGATGAGGTATCGAAGGCGCTCGTGTAACTGGCGGATCCCGGCGGGATGATCATGCTGGTTCTCCTGGCGGATGAAGAGACGGCGCGGCGGCCGCGCATTGCATGGCGCGGCCGTCGACACGTGCCTCAGGCGCTGGTGTTGATCTTCGAGCCGACGCGGATGCGTTCGCTGCGCAACTCGGTATCGATGAACTGGTTCGCGCTGGCGATCGACGCCTGCAGCGTGCGCTCGTCCTTGCGGGCGGCATTGCGTGCGCCGCGATCGTGGCGCGAGGCCCACCAGCGATGGTGCGCGTCGGCCAGTTGCTGGCGCCAGCCCGAGATGCTTTTCCTGAGCTTGGGCAGCCAGTTCGGATCGTCGGTGATCGAACTGCTGCTGTTACGGCCTTTCGAGCCATTCGCGCCGCTCGCGGCTTTCGAGCCGTTCGCGGTATTCGAGGTGTTCGCGGTGCTGGTCGAATTGCTGGCGGGCTTGCCGCCGTTTTGCGTGCCGGTCTTGCTGCCCTGCTGCGTGCCGGTGTTTTGCGTCGACGCGTGCTGCGTCGACGCGGCATGACTGACGGCCGCGCGTGCCGTCGCGTTCGATCGGCTCGTCGCCGTCCGCATCGCACGTCCCTTGCCGGTACGCGATGTGGAGGTGACAGACGAGATCGATCCGGCCGCGGTATTGCCGGAACCCGACTGTATGTTCATGACTTCCTTCCCCAAGGCGTTGCGCGCCATGCGTGTGGGCGCAACCTGATTTGTCGGCAGGATTAACGGCATCGAGCCTCGGAAGTTGAGCGGAAGCCGGGAACAATCTTGTCGAGTTTCGTGTAGTTGGCCCGAGCCTTCGGGCGGCTGCACCGGTTTCGCTCGGCGACACGAAACAATGTCGCGAAAAGCGACATGGATTGTCATGCCGGCACGAAGATCCATGCCGACATGATGCGGGCATCGTGATCGCGCGCCCGGCTCACTCGCCGGCGAACAAGCGCCGGTAGTAAGCCTCCCCCGCCTCGAGATGCGCGCCGAATCCGAAACCGCGCGCCAGCATCTGCTGCATTTCCTGGCGTTCGATGCGCATCACGTAGCTCGTCTCGGTGGTGACGAGCCGACAGGACGCACCGTCCGCCACGGTTGCACTGAACCATTTGCCGGGATCGGCGTGCCCGGCCGGAAACGCGCGATCGCGTGCCTCGACGCGCCAGCCGCCGTCGAGCAGGATCCAGTAGGGCGCATCGGTGTCGACGGCCTCGTCGCAGGTGGCGATCACGGCGCCGGCCTGGGCTTCCCATTCGCGCGAATGATCGATGGTCCATTGCAGTTGTTCGGTCGACAGCGCGGTGAAGAACGGCGTATGCCGCAGCAGGTGCAGATAGGTGACGGAGGGCTTCATGGTCAGGTTCCGGGCGGCGTCGGGTTCGGGCTTGCCGCTGCAGGCGGTCATGCCGAGCATCGCCAACAGCGCGACGAAACTCGGGAACAGGCGAAGCAGGCGGCGCGGCATCGAGCGGGACTCCAGCGGGTCGTGGCAGGCGGAACACCCGCGATGCGCGGGCCCGCCTTGCCGAACGGGGCTCCCGGTCGGGACCGGGGACTGGCATCGATGATGCGCGAGCGCGCCGCAAAGATCATCCGCCCGGAATGGGCATCACTGTTCCACCAGCGTCAACGATCGAGCGCCCGCGAAGGAATCGGGCCGCCGGAAAAGACACGGGCGCATCGTCATCGGATGCGCCCGCGGGAGAAGAGAGAACCGAGAGAGCCGCCCCGCCGCGATATCGGCGGGGCGAGGCGGCGACAGCGATCGATCAGTAGCCGACCGCCGCGCCGGCGGGACGGCGCGGATCGTTCGCGCCGTAGATGAAGCCGGGACGCACCATGCCGGACACCGAGGAATCGTTGCCCGAGCTGACGCGGCTGGCCACCTCGGTGCCGGGCAGGCCGACCAGCACCAGCTCGGCGGCGCCCCAGGGGGTCTGCTCGACCATCTTGTAGCCCATCTTGCGCAGGATCGCCAGCGTGTCGGGCGACAGGCCCATGGTTTCGTAATAGACCTCGTCGGGCAGCCACTGATGATGGATGCGTGGCGCGTCCACCGCGTCCTGCGGCGCCATCCCGTAGTCGATCACGTTCAGCGCCGTTTCCAGCGTGATCGTGATGATCCGCGAGCCGCCCGGCGAGCCGATCACCATGAAGGTCTTGCCGTCCTTGGTCACCACCGTGGGCGCCATCGACGAGAGCGGCCGCTTGCCCGGCGCGATCGCGTTGCGCGTGCCCTGCACCAGGCCGAACAGGTTCTGCACGCCTACCTTGACGGTGAAGTCGTCCATCTCGTCGTTGAGGAAGAAGCCCGTGCCCGGCGCGATCACCACCGCGCCGAAGCGGCCGTTGACGGTGTAGGTGGTCGAGACCGCGTTGCCGTCGGCGTCGATGATCGAGTAGTGGGTGGTTTCCGGCTTCTCATGCACGCTGAAGCCCGGGATCACGTCCTTCGAGGAAGAGGCCTTGTCCTCGCTGATGGTCTCGCGCAGCTCGGCCGCGTAGTCCTTGCTCAGCAGCTTGTCGAGCGGGTTGTCGATGAAGTGCGGGTCGCCCAGCAGGGTGTTGCGGTCCAGGTAGGCATGGCGCATCGCCTCGGTCATGTAGTGCACCGCCGCGGCCGAGTGGTAGCCGAGCGCACGCATGTCGTAGCCTTCGAGGATGTTCAGCGTCTCGCACAGCGTGACGCCGCCCGAGCTCGGCGGCGGCGCCGAGATGAAGGTGTAGCCGCGATAGTCGCACTTGAGCGGCTCGGTGTCCTCGGCGCGATAGGCGGCGAAGTCGGCCGCGCTGATCACGCCGCCGCCCTGCTTCGAGGCCGCCTCGACCAACTGCGGGATCCTGCCGTGATAGAAGGCCTCGTCGCCGTGCCGGGCGATGTTCTCGAGCGTCGCCGCGAGATCCTTCTGCACCAGCCGGTCACCCGGCTGCAGCGGCGAGCCGTCGGCGCGCAGGAAGATGCGCGCCGCGTCCGGATCGCTGCGGAAGCGCTTGGTGGTGGTATCGAGGATGTCGGTGTCGCCGCGCGTGAGCACGAAGCCGTCGCGGGCGAGCTTGATCGCCGGCGCCATCACCTGGCGCAGCGTGAGCTTGCCGTATTTGCGCTCGGCCAGGTTCAGGCCCGCCACCGTGCCCGGCACGCCGACCGCGCGATAGCCGTACAGGCTCTCGCCGGGCTTCACGTTGCCGGCCTCGTCGAGGTACATGTTGGCCGAGGCGCCGGCCGGCGCCTTCTCGCGGAAATTGATGAAGCGGTCGCGGCCGTCGGCCAGGTGCAGGGTCATGAAGCCGCCACCGCCGATGTTGCCGCAGCAGGGGTTGGTCACGGCCTGCGCGTAGCCGACCGCCACCGCCGCATCGACGGCATTGCCGCCCTGCTTGAGGATCTGCACGCCGATCTCGGAGGCCAGATGCTGCGAGGACACCACCATGCCGTGCTGCGCCTCGACGGCGGGCTCGGATGCCGCCTGGGCAATCGATTGGACGGCCAGCGTCAGGACGGTGGCTACGAGAAGAAATCGCCGCATCGGACATGCGCTCCATGGGGGACGGATTCACGGCCGGGACGCGATCCCCCCGGAAATGCGCCTGCCCGCCTTGCCGATGAATGTAACGTTCGGTACATATCGGAATGACGGCGATCGTAGCATGCGCAATATGTGGACAAAATCCCGGTGTATACCCGCGCTCGACGCCCTTGTTTCGCCTTTTCCTCGCGGGCACGATGTAATGTCCGTTACAGGCTCTCTCCTCTCCATCCATATAGGCGGCAAGCGAAAACGGCACCATGAGCAAGACGATCCGCACCACCCTGCTGTCGGCCCCGCCCGATTTCACCGCCTCCGAGCACCGGATCGCCGCGGCGTTGCTCGAGCGCTACCCGAGCCTCGGGCTGCTGCCGATCGCCGAGGTGGCCGAGGTGGCCGGCGTGAGCGCGCCCACCGTGTTCCGCTTCGCGCTCAAGCTCGGCTTCGACAGTTATTCGGCCTTCCAGCAGGCGCTGCACGCGGAGATCGACGCGGCCATGAATTCACCGCTGAGCCGGATGGACATGCCGCGCTCGGAGTTGAGCGGCGAGCCGACGCCGGCTTCGATGCTCGACCGGCTGACCGACTCGCTGCAGGACACCAAGGCGCATTTCGACGAGGCCGCCTTCGGGCGCGCGGTCGCGCTGCTGTCGGACGAGCGCCTGCGCGTGCATTGCGGCGGCGGGCGCTATTCGTCGTTCCTGGCGTCCTCGCTGGCCTATTCGCTCGCCTACACGCGGCCGAACGTGGCGCTGATCCAGCCCGACCTGGCCTCGTCGTGGGGCATCCTCGCCGACATCGGGCCCGGCGACCTGCTGTTGCTGCTCGACTTCCGCCGCTACCAGGAATCGGTGATCGAGTTCGCCGCCACCGCGCATCGGCAGGGCGCGCGGATCCTGCTGCTGACCGACGAATGGATGTCGCCGATCGGCGCCTTCGCCGAGGTGGTGCTGCGCGTGCACGGGCGGCCTTACGAGGTGCTGGAGAGTTCGGTGCCGGCGCTCGCGCTCTGCGAGATGCTGGTGATCAGCATGGTGAGCCGGCAGCCCGAGCTGGCCCGGCAGAGGATGGAGCGGGTCGAGGCCTTGTTGCACATGACGCCCGCGCGGGAGCGGGACGAACATGGGAATCGGCGGGAGGGGTGAGGCGGACCGGCTCGGATGGGCCTGGATCGGCCCGGCGGACGGCATGGCCTGCCGCCATGCTGATTGAATGGAAATGCGCGGCGAGTCGGACTTGCCGCGAGTCGATCCGGCAAGTTCCCTGCCTCACTCCACCGCTTCGGTTTCCAGATGAAACCGCTTCAACAACACGCGCCGCGAAGTCTCCAGAATCTCCTCGCGCGCCTCGCCGCCCACCAGCCGCGCGCTGAGCAGCGCGCCGAACATCTCCGAGCGCATCGAGCGCGCCATCGAATCGGCATCCTCGTAACCGAGCAACTGAAATTGCGCCGCGATGCGCTGGTGCTGCCGCTCCATGCCGCGCGCGAAGGCGGCGCGCGTCTCGTCGTCGAGGCGCGGGATATCCGAGCCGAGCGCCGCGATCGGGCAACCCGTGTTGCGCGCGGCGCAATGCGTGGCCGACAGGTAGTGGTCGATATAGGCGAGCAGCGCCTCGCGCGGCGGCTTGCCGTTCATGCGCTTGTCCAGGCGCGCGGCGGTCTCGTCGAACATGAAGTCGATGGCCGCCACGATCAGCGCGCCCTTCGATGCGAAATGCGCGTAGAACCCGCCATGCGTGAGCCCCGCCTCGGCCATCACGGCGGCCACGCTGACGTTGTCCGGACCCTGTTCGCGGATCGCGCGCGCCGCCGCCGCCAGCACGCGATTGCGGCTTTCCTGTTTGTGCTCGGGGCTGTATCGCATCCGTCTCACCTCGCCAAATAACGCTACAACATACCACGCTGCCCTCTGCCGCGACCCCGCCCCCATTCGCTGAGCGAGGCCGGGCAAGCTGGCGCGCGGCCCTTACGGCCTCGCGTTCGCGGTCGGCGTACCCGCCGCCGGCGCGGTCGATGCCGATGCAGTGCTCGCCAGCGCCGCCTCGTGCGAATCCCGCGGCGCTTCCGGCGCCCAGCCGCCGCCGAGCGCGCGATAGGCCGCCACCGTGGCGCGCGCGCGATCGCCGCTGGCCAGCACCCAGGCGCGGCGCGCTTCCAGCAGGCTGCGCCGGCGCAGCAGCAAATCGCCCTCGGCGGCCGCGCCCTGCTGGTAACTGCGCCGCGCCGATTGTTCGGCGCGGCTGTTCGCGCCCACCGCCGCGCGCCACTGATCGGTGTTCTCGCCGGCCTCGGCCAGCGCCACCAGCGCGTTCTCCACATCCTCGCTGGCGCGCAGCACCGATTGCCGGTAGCGCGCGAAGGCCTCGGCGCGCGCCCCCTTGGCCTGCGTGACCTCGGCATCGACGCGGCCGAAATCGAACAGGCGCCAGTGCAGCCCGGCCAGCGCGGTGGGCTCGAAGGCGCGCGCGGAAAACAGGCTGCCGTGGTTCATCCGATCGAAGCCGAGCAGCCCGGACAGGGAAATATCCGGGTAATACTGCGAGAGCGCCGCGCCGATGCCGGCCGTCGACGAGGCCAGCTCGCGCTCGGCCGCGATCACGTCGGGCCGCCGCCGCAGCAGATCGGCCGGGCGCAGGTCGGCAGGTAGCCCCGGCGAAACCCACATGTCGGGCGGCGTATCGCCGATCGCGGCCGCGTTGGTGCCGGGCGCGTCGCCCATCAGCACGTCGAGCCGGTTGCGCTGGCGCTCGGCCAGCGTGCGCAGCCCCGGCAGCAGCGCGCGATCCTGCGCGAGCGTGGCCTCGGCGTCGTCGCGTTCGCGATCGAGCGCGACGCCCTGGCGGACCCGGTCGTCCATCACGTGCACATAGGCCTGGTCGGTATCGATCTGCTCGCGCAGCAGCACGATCGCGGCCTGCGCGCTGCGCAGCTGGAAGTAGGCGTCGGCGGCCTCGGCCACCACCGAGACGCGCGTGCCCATGCGCGAGGCTTCGGCCGCGTCGGCCTCGTCGCGCAGCGCCTCGGCCTGGCGATGCAGGCCGCCCGCCAGATCGAGCTCCCAGCTCGCGCCCACGTCGATCTGCTCGACCGTGATGTTGCGCTTGTAGCCGGGAAACTGGCTCGCCACGGTGCCGAACGGGCTCACCAGCGACTGGCGCTGCTCGGTGACGCTGCCGTCCAGGCTGCCTTGCGGCAGCCAGCCGGTCGCGGCCTGCCCCGCCGCCGCGCGCGCCTGGATCACGCGCGCCTGGGCAGCCTCGAGGTCGAGGTTCTGCGCCAGCACGCGCTCGACGATGCGCGTCAGCACCGGATCGTCGAAGCCGCGCCACCAGCGGGCCAGGTCGGTATTGCCGTCGCTCGCGAGCTGGCCGAGCGCGGCGCCGGAATGATAGTGGTCGGCCATCGCCAGCTCGGGCCGGTGATAGTCGGGGCCGACCATGCAGCCCGCCAGCAGCAGGCTCGCCAGCGCGGCCGGCGCGAGCGCGCGCCATGGCAGGCGCCGCTCGGTATTCATCGAAACCATCTTGTTCGCATCCATGTCAGTGTCCGGAGTCGCGGCTCGGGGACGGCGGCGCACCTACCTTGCGCAGCATCGGGGCCAGCAGGACGGCCAGCGCGAAGGCCGCGCCGATCACCAGGAACGCATCGGCGTAGGCCATCGTCGAGGCCTCGCGGAACGCCAGCGCGCGCAGTTGCAGCAGCGTGGCCGAGGCCGCGTGCGCGGTGTCGCCGAAGGCCTGCCCGAAGCTCGCCCGCGAGCCGTCGAGCAGCGATTGCATGGCGGCATTGCTGCTCGTCAGCGCGCTGGCGATGCGCTCGAAGTGGAAGTTCGTTCGGTTGTTGAGGATCGCCCCGCAGATCGCGATGCCGACCGCGCCGCCCAGGTTGCGCATCATGTTGAACAGCCCGCTCGCATACTTCACGCGCGACATCGGCAGGCTGCCGAGCCCGAGCGTGACGGCCGGCGCGACCGCGAACACCTGCGGCAGGCCGCGGATGATCTGCGGCCAGAACAACTGGTCGCCGCCCCATTCGTGCGTGATCTGCGCGAAGCTCAGCATCGACAGGCCGAACATGGCGAGACCGAACATCATCAGGTAGCGCGTGTCGACCCGGTTGGCGAGCGACATGTAGGCCGGTACGCCGAGGAAGCCGCCCAGCCCGGTGGCGCAGACGATCGCGCCGGTCTGCAGCGCCGACAGGCCGCGCACGTAGCCGAGGAACAGCGGCAGCAGGTAGATGGTGCTGAAGATGCCGATGCCGGTGATGAAGGACAGGATGCAGCCGATCGTGAAGTTGCGGTTGCCGAAGGCGCGCAGGTCCACCACCGGATGCGCGTACACCAGGCTGCGCCACACGAACAACACGCCGGCGATGCCGAAGATCCAGGCCGAGTGGCGAATGTCGGCATCGTCGAACCAGTTCCAGCGCGAGCCCTCCTCCAGCACGTACTCGAGGAAGCCGAGGAACACCGCCATCAGCACGATGCCGGGATAGTCGGCGTCCTTGAGCAGCGAGAGGTCCGGCTCGTCGATGCGCACCATGGTCGCCACCCCGAGCGCGACCAGGAGGCCCGGTATCACGTTGATGTAGAAGATCCAGCGCCACGACATCGTGTCGGTGATCCAGCCGCCGATCACCGGCCCGAGCGCCGGCGCCACCGCCGCGATGGTGCCGATCACCGCGGCCGACATCTGCCGGCGCTTGCCCTGGAAGTAGTGGAAGGACGAGGTGAACACGGTGGGGATCATCGACGCGCCGAGCATGCCCTGCAACGCGCGGAACAGGATCATGCTGCCGATGCTCCAGGCCAGCCCGCAGAGCATGCTGGCGATCGTGAAGCCGATCGCCGAGGCCACGAACAGCCAGCGCGTGGAGAACACGCGCGTGAGCCAGCCCGACAGCGGAATCGTGATGATCTCGGCGATCAGGTAGGCGGTCTGCAGCCAGCCGATCTGGTCCTGGCCGGCCGACAGGCCGCCGCCGATGTCCTGCAGCGAGGCGGCCACCACCTGGATGTCGAGCAGCGCGACGAACATGCCGATGCACATCACCGCGAACGGCAGCACGGGGGGATGGGCGCTCGCGGCTCCCTGGGCGGGCGTGCTCATCGCGCGACCGATCGGGTATCGACGGTGGCGACCACCGACAATCCGGCACGCAGCGCGCCGACCGAGGCGACGGCCGGATCGAGCGCGATACGCACCGGCACGCGCTGCACGATCTTGGTGAAGTTGCCGGTGGCGTTCTGCGCGGGGATCACGCTGAACACCGAGCCGGTGGCGGGCGCCAGGCTCTCCACGTGCCCTTCGATCTTCAGGCCCGAGTCGACGTCGGCCTCGATCTCGACGGCCTGGCCCATGCGCATGTGACGGATCTGGTCTTCCTTGAAGTTCGCGTCGATCCATAGGCCCTTGGCGGGCACCAGCGACATCAGCTGCGTGCCGGCCGCCACGTAGGTGCCGGGATGCGCGGAGCGATTGCCGACGTAGCCGTCGACCGGCGCGTACAGCGTGGTGTAGCCGTTATCGAGCCTGGCATTGCGCATCGCGGCTTGCGCCTGCTCCACGCGCGCCTGCGCCTCGACCTTCTGCGCCTCGATCACCGTCAACTGGCGGCGCTGCGCGTTGACCGCCGCCGCCGAGGCGCGCACGCGGGCGCGAGCCTGGTCGAGCGAGGTCTGCGCGCGCTGCGAATCCTGCTGCGTGCCCGAATGCGATTCGGCGAGATTGCTGTAGCGCTCGGCGTCGCGATTGGCGAACTGCAGCGAAGCGGTGTCGACATCGGCCTGAGCCTGGGCTTGCGCGATGTCGGCCTCCACCAGCTGGTGCTGCGCGTCGAGGCGCGTGAGCGCCGCCTTGGCCGCGTCGACCTCGGCCTGCGCCGCATCGAGGCGCGCCGTGAAATCGGCCGGATCGAGCTCGATCAGCGGCTGCCCGGCATGGACCAGCGCATTGTCGGCCACCAGCACGCGCGCCACGTAGCCCGAGACGCGCGGCGAGATCACCGTGACGTTGCCGCCGACGTAGGCATCGTCGGTCGACTCGTAGAAACGTCCGCTCAACCACCAGTAGATGCCGTAACCCACCGCGCCGATCACCACGACCGTCAGGATGACGAAAGGAATGATCCGTCGTTTGCGGGGTGCATCGCGCCCTGCCGCGGCATCGCCTGCGGCGGCGTTGTTGTCTTGCATGCTTGACTCCTGTAATCGGGGGTGCCTGGCAGGCCGGGCCAACGCTGCGGTGTGCCCGGCCCTGGCTGACGGGGAGCGGCCGGATGCGCGCGCGGCGCCCGTGTACGCCCCGGCGCCTTGCCGGGCGGGGCTCACGGGCGCCGCGCATCGCCATAGTATGACGACCATCATGCAACATGATATGACGAACATCATTCAATGGGCAAGCGTCTCGATGCGACGCACAAAGGTCGGACGGAAGAAGGGAAATCGTCGGAGGATTACCGCCGCCGGCAATGGGCGGCGCAAGCCATGACGGGAAACGGAATGGAAACGGCTCGTTGCGGACGCAACGAGCCGGCGCGCGCTAATCGCGCATCGGACGCGCCGGCCCGGTCGAATCGCGCACCACCAGGCGCGGCTCGGAACTCACGGACATGCGCGGCACGGCGCCCTCACCGGAACCGCCGCCATCGCGCGCGGCGATCAACTCGTCGAGCAAGGCCACCGCCTGCTCGGCAGCCTCGACGGTGGGCACCGTCACGGTGGTCAGCGCCGGCCGGAATTCGCTGGCGAGCTGGATGTCGGTGATGCCGACGATTGACAACTCGGCCGGCACGGCGATGCCGGCATCGGCCGCCGCGCGGATCGCGCCCAGCGCAGGCAGATCGTTGGTGGTGAACAGCGCGCTCAGGTCGGGATGCGCATCGAGCAGTTCGCGCGCGGCGGCCTGGCCGCCCTGCATCGTATCGGGCGCGTAGACCATCGGCGCCGCCGCGCCGTCGAGGCCCGCCGCATCGAGCGCGGCCACGAAGCCCTCGTAGCGCGCCGTGTGGATGCCCCAGGCCTTGCTGCCGACGATCGCGCCGATCCGGCGATGCCCGAGCGAGAGCAGGTGATTGGCCGCCAGCTCGCCGGCGCGCCGGAAATCGACCGCCACGCAGGGAAGCCCCGGCGGCGCATCGGGCCGCTCCCACATGCACAGCACCACCGCCGCGCCGCGCGCCTCGGTGGCATGCAGGTCCTCGAAACGCAGGTTCGCGTTCATCACCAGCACGCCTTCGGACAAGGTGCCGGCGATCTGGTCGAGATAGGCGCGGCCGGTATCGGGATCGCCCTCTGTATTGCAGATGATCAGGAAACGGCCGCTGCGCCGCAGCGCGCTTTCGACGGCCAGCGCGAACTCGGGATAGAAGGGGTTGGCGATGCTCGACACCATCAGCGCGATGGTCGGCGCGCGCCCTTCCGCCAACGCGCGCGCCGCCAGGTGCGGCCGGTAGCCCAGCGCCTCGATCGCGGCCAGCACGCGCTCGCGCGTCTTCGCGCCCACCCGGCCGCGATTGCGCAGCACGTTGGAAACGGTGGCGGGTGTCACGCCCGCGGCACGGGCCACTTCGGTCAGGGTCGGCATGACGTCAATATCTGGGACAGCGGAAAAATAGTTGCCAGTTGGCGCATCGCGTTCGATGATCGATAGACAACCCGAGCCTGGAAACGACGATCGCCTCGACGGTCGTTTTTTCGGGGCTGGATGGTTAAGCGCTTAATCATATCTCGAGCGCAATTAAATCATGGAGACGCGGGAATGGCCAGCATCGTTTTGCAGGATGTATGGAAGGCCTATGGCGACGCGGCGCCGGTAATCCGCGACGTCGACCTGGAAATCGGCGCGCACGAGTTCTGCGTGTTCCTCGGGCCCTCGGGCTGCGGCAAGTCCACCTTGCTGCGCATGATCGCCGGCCTGGAGGACGTCAGCGGCGGCGAGCTGTCGATCGGCGGGCGCCGCGTCAACGACGTGCCCGCCGCGCAGCGCGGCGTGGCGATGGTGTTCCAGGGCTACGCGCTGTTTCCGCACATGACGGTCTACGAGAACATCGCGTTCGGCCTGCGCCTGGCGAAGACGCCCAAGGCCGAGATCGACCGCAAGGTCCGCGAGGCCTCCCGCATCCTGCAGCTCGACGCCTTGCTCGAGCGCCATCCCAAGGCACTTTCCGGCGGCCAGCGCCAGCGCGTCGCGATCGGCCGCGCGATCGTGCGCGAGCCGGGCGTGTTCCTGTTCGACGAGCCGCTGTCGAACCTCGACGCGACGCTGCGCGGCCAGACCCGCATCGAGATCGGCCGCCTGCATCGCCAGTTCGGCGAGGCCAGCGTGGTCTACGTCACGCACGACCAGGTGGAGGCGATGACGCTGGCCGATCGCATCGTGCTGCTGCACAGCGGCGCCGATACCGAGCGCCACGGCAGCATCGCCCAGGTCGGCGCGCCGCTGGAGCTCTACCATCGCCCGGCCAGCCGCTTCGTGGCCGGCTTCATCGGCTCGCCGCGCATGAACTTCATCGAGGCGAAGGTGCTGGAAGCCGGCGAACACGGCGTCACGATCCGGCTCGAGGGCGGCCAGGAAAGCGCGCGGCTGCCGGTCGACCCGAGCCGCCTGCGGCCCGGCGACGAGGTGTGCTTCGGCATCCGCCCCGAGCACCTGGTGCTCGCCACGAGCGACGACAGCGCGCAAGCCACCGCCGCCGTGACGCTGACGCGCCGCGTGACGCTGGTCGAGGCGCTCGGCGAACACAGCTACGTGCATCTCGACCAGCCCGGCGCGACGCTGATCGCGAAGGCGCCCGGCGGCCTGCGCGTGGCGCGCGGCGACACCCTCAGCCTGCACGCACCCGCCATGTCCTGCCACCTGTTCGGCGCCGACGGTTTCGCGATCGCGCCACGCGCGGCGCAGGCCGCCGCCCTGCCCTCCCTGACCTGACGAACGTACCCGCACGAGGAACCCCCGATGCATCTTGGCGTCTGCTACTACCCCGAGCACTGGCCCGAAGCCCTCTGGCGCGACGACGCCGCGCGCATGAAGGCGCTCGGTATCGAGCGCGTGCGCATCGCCGAATTCGCCTGGAGCCGGATCGAGCCCACGCCCGGCGAATACGACTGGGGCTGGCTCGATCGCGCGATCGACACGCTCGGCGCGGCGGGCCTGCAGGTGGTGATGTGCACGCCCACCGCGACGCCGCCGAAATGGCTGATCGATCTTCATCCCGAGATCCTCGCGATCGGCGCCGACGGCCGGCCGCGCCAGTTCGGCTCGCGGCGCCACTACGATTTCTCCTCGCCCGTTTATCTCGAAGCCTCGCGGCGCATCTGCGAGGCGGTCGCGCGACGCTACGGCGAACATCCGGCCGTCGCCTACTGGCAGACCGACAACGAATACGGTTGCCACCACACGGTGCTCAGCTACTCGCCGGCCGCGCTGGCGGGTTTCCGCGACTGGCTGCGCACGCGCTACGGCAGCATCGGCGCGCTCAACGCGGCCTGGGGCACGGTGTTCTGGAGCATGGAGTATCGCGGCTTCGAGGAAATCGACGCGCCGGTCGGCACCGTCACCGAGGCGCATCCCTCGCATCGGCTCGACTACCGCCGCTTCGCCTCGGACGAGGTGCGCCGCTACAACCGCATGCAGGTCGAGCTGATCCGCGCGCATTCGCCGGGACGGCCGATCGCGCACAACTTCATGCAACTGTTCACCGAGTTCGACCACTACCCGGTGGCGGCCGATCTCGACATCGCCGCCTGGGACAGCTACCCGCTCGGCGCGCTCGAGGAGCAGTGGTACGCGCCGGCGGTGAAGGCGCGCTACCTGCGCACCGGGCATCCCGATTTCGCCAGCTTCAACCACGATCTCTACCGCGGCATGTCGAAGCTGCCGTTCTGGGTGATGGAGCAGCAGCCGGGGCCGGTCAACTGGGCGCAATGGAACCCCTCGCCGCTGCCGGGCATGGTGCGCCTGTGGAGCTGGGAAGCCTTCGCGCACGGCGCCGGCTGCGTGTCCTACTTCCGCTGGCGCCAGGCGCCGTTCGCGCAGGAGCAGATGCATGCCGGGCTGAACACGCCGGACAACCGGCTCGATCTCGGCGGCAAGGAGGCCGCCGTCGTCGCCGAGGAACTGCGCGCGCTGCGGGCCGATCGCGACGCCGACGCGAGCGGCCCGGTACATGCCCGCGTCGCGCTGGTGTTCGACTACACCGCGAAATGGCTGTTCGAGATCCATCCGCAAGGCGCCGACTTCCACTATCCGCGCTTCGCCGTCGAGTACTACTCGGCGCTGCGCTCGCTCGGCCTCGACGTCGACATCGTGCCGGCCGACGCGCCGCTCGACGGCTATCGCCTGGTGGTGGTGCCGCCGCTGCCGATCCTGCCCGACGACTTCGCCGCGCGGCTGGCCGCCAGCGGCGCGCAGGTGGTGCTGGGCCCGCGCAGCGGCTCGAAGACGGTCGAGTTGCGGATTCCCGCCGAATTGCCGCCCGGCCCGCTGGCCTCGATCCTGCCGGTCCGCGTGTGGCGCGTGGAATCGCTGCGGCCGAACCTGGCCGAGCCGGTACAACTCGCCGCGACCGAACACGAGGCCGCGCACCGGGGCGAGGCCCATCACTGGCGCGACCTGGTCGAGGCCGGGCACGCCGCCACCGAGATTCGCGCGCGCTTCGAGGACGGCCACCCGGCCTGGCTGCGCCACGGCTCGCTGCACTATCTCGCGAGCCTGTTCGACCAGGCCACCACGGCCGCGCTGTTCGCCCGCATCGCCCGCGAAGCCGGCCTCGAGCCGGTCGCGCTCGGCGACGCGGTGCGCGTCAGCCGGCGCGGCAAGCTCACCTGGGTCTTCAACTACGGCCCCGATGCCCACACGCTCGACGCCGCCATTCCCGATGCGGCGATCGTGATCGGCACGCGACGTATCGAGGCGGCCGGCGTCGCCGCCTATCGCTCGCCCGAGCACGACGCCACGCAATAAGCCAGGACGGAAACACCATAAAACGCAGTCCAGACACGGAGACAGCAGATGCAGATCCATCAGTCACGCCCGCGCCGCGGCCTCGCCAGGTTCGCCGCGCTCGCCGCCTTGCTCGCCGGCCTCGGCGCGCCGCTCGCGCAGGCCGATACGCTGAACGTCAATATCGCCTTCAAGGGCGCGAGCCAGCGCGCGGTCTGGAGCGAGGTGATCGACGCGTTCCGCAAGGCGCATCCCGGCACCGAGGTCAAGCTGTCCTTCGTCGACGAGGAGGCCTACAAGGTGCAGTTGCCGAACTGGCTGATGACCGCGCCGCCCGACATCGTCAACTGGCACGACGGCGAGCGCATGGCCTACTACGCCAAGCGCGGCCTGTTCGAGGATCTCTCCCAGGACTGGCAGAAGAACCGCTGGGACAGCATGTACGCCTCCACCAAGGAAGCCTCCTCCTACCAGGGCAAGCCCTACGCGGCGCCGACCGTCTACTACGGCTGGGGCATGTTCTACAGCCGCAGCGCCTTCAAGAAGGCCGGCATCGCCGGCGAGCCGGGCAACTGGGCTGAATTCCTCGATGCCTGCAAGAAGCTGAAGGCGGCCGGCGTCGCGCCGATCGCGGTGGGCGGGCGCGATGCCTGGACGCTCGCGGGCTGGTTCGACTACCTGGACCTGCGCCTGAACGGCAATGCCTTCCACCAGCAGTTGATGGCGGGCGAGGTCGCCTATACCGACGCGCGCGTGAAGAAGGTCTATGCCGCCTGGAAGCAGTTGATCGACGCCGGCTACTTCATCGACAACGCGCTGTCCTACGATCTCGACGCGGCCCAGCCCTTCCTGTTCCAGGGCAAGGCCGCGATGATGCTGATGGGCACCTTCATCACCGGCGGCTTCACGCCGGCCGCGCGGCAGGACATCGGCTTCTTCCGCTTCCCCATCATGGACCCGAACGTGCCGACCGCCGAGGACGCGCCGGTCGAATCGCTGCACATCCCCGCCAAGGCGCAGCACAAGGCCGAGGCGCGTGCCTTCCTCGCCTTCGTCGAGACGCCGGCCGTGGGCGCGCAGCTCGCCAAGGGGCTCGGCTCGCTGTCGGCGAACAGCCAGTCGCCGGCGCCGGACGAGCCGATCTCGCAGATCGCGTTCCGCATGCTGGCCAGCACCAAGGGCGGCCTCGCGCAGTTCTACGATCGCGACATGACCAAGGAGATGGCCGACGAGGGCATGAAGGGCATGCAGCAGTTCCTGGCCGACCCGAGCCGGCTCGACGCGGTGCTCGCGCAACTCGAAGCCGCCCGCCAGCGCATCTACAGGAAGTAAGCCGGAAGCGGCGGCGCGGCCTCGCGCGCCGCCGCTTCCGGAGGTTCAGGAGATACGCCGTGCCCCGTTCCGTCTTGCCTTCGTCCGTGTCCTCGTCGCTCTCGCCCACCGCCGCGCCGCCCGGTGACGAGGGCGCGCGCCCCGCGTCCGCGCGGCGCGAACGCTCGCTGGCGCCGCCCGCGCGTCGCCAGCGGCCGCATCGCCACCGGCTCGCCGCCTTCCTGTTCCTCGCGCCGGCCTGCCTGATGTTCGCGCTCTACGTGGTGTGGCCGGTGATCTCGACGATCCGCCTGTCCTTCTACCACTGGGACGGCATGAGCGAGCCCGGCTTCATCGGGCTCGACAACTACGCCGAGCTGCTGCACGCCGACACCTTCTACACGGCGCTGAAGAACAACCTGATCTGGCTGCTGCTGTTCCTGCTGGCGCCGCCCTTCGGCCTGGCGATCGCGCTGTACCTGAACCAGGCGCTGGCCGGCATGCGGCTGCTGAAGTCGCTGTTCTTCGCGCCCTTCGTGCTGTCGGGGGTGGTGGTCGGGCTGATCTACTCGTGGTTCTACGATCCCACCTTCGGCCTGCTCAAGCTGCTGCTCGGGCACGGCATCCCGGTGCTCGGCGATCCGCGCTACGCCACGCCCGGCATCATCTTCGCGGCGCTGTGGCCGCAAACCGCCTACTGCATGATCCTCTACCTGACCGGGCTGACCACGCTCAACGCCGAACAGATCGAGGCGGCCCGCATGGAAGGCGCGAAAGGCTGGACCCTGCTGTGGCACGTGGTGCTGCCGCAGTTGCGGCCGGCCACCTTCATGGCGATCGTGGTGACCGTGATCGGCGCGCTGCGCAGCTTCGACCTGATCTCGGTGATGACGGGCGGTGGCCCGTTCGACAGCTCCACCGTGCTCGCGTATTACATGTACGACCAGGCGATCAAGTACTACCGGCTCGGTTATTCGTCCGCCATCGCGGTCGTGCTGTTCGCGATCATGATGCTCTACATCGTGTTCCACCTGCGCCACCTGCTGCGCAGCGAACGCTGATCCCCAAGCCATCCGGGAGACCCCGATGTTTCCGACTCCGATCGAACGCTGGAAACCCGCCTCGCGCGCGCTCTACAAGCTGTCGCTGCCGCTCGCGCTGCTGGTGTGGCTGCTGCCGCTGCTCGCCGTGCTGCTCACCTCGGTGCGCTCCTCCGAGGAACTGAGCGCGGGCCACTACTGGGACTGGCCACGACACATCGCGATCGTCGCCAACTACCGCGAGGCGCTGACCGCCTCGCCGATGCTGCATTACCTCTGGAACAGCGTGCTGATCACGGTGCCCGCCGTGGCCGGCGCGATCCTGCTGGCGGCGATGGCCGGCTTCGCGCTGGCGATCTACCGCTTTCCCGGCAATACCTCGCTGTTCACCGTGTTCGTGGCCGGCAATTTCGTGCCGATCCAGGTGCTGATGATCCCGGTGCGCGACCTCACGCTCAAGCTCGGCCTCTACAACTCGGTGGGCGGCCTGATCCTGTTCCATCTCTCGTTCCAGACCGGCTTCTGCGCGCTGTTCCTGCGCAACTTCATCAAGCAGTTGCCGTTCGAGCTGGTGGAAGCCGCGCGCATCGAGGGCGCCAGCGAATGGACCGTGTTCGTGCGCATCATCCTGCCGCTGATCCGGCCCGCGCTGGCCGCGCTCTCGATCCTGGTGTTCACCTTCGTCTGGAACGACTACTTCTGGGCGCTGTGCCTGACGCAGGGCGACGACGCCGCGCCGATCACGGTCGGCGTGGCCGCCCTCAAGGGGCAGTGGACCACCTCCTGGAACCTGGTCTCGGCCGGCTCGGTGCTGGCCGCGATGCCCTCGGTGGCGATGTTCTTCCTGATGCAGAAGCACTTCGTGGCGGGGCTGACCTTCGGCGCGACCAAGGGCTGAGCAAGGGCCCGACACGGCCCGAACCCGGCGCGCTCAAGCCTCCGGGTGCAGCCAGGGCTGGGGCGACAGCGGCGGCAACCGCGGCTGCCCCGCCACCGGGCTGGGCGGGCGCGACACGATCAGTTGTCCGTCGCACAGCCTGTCGCCGGTGAACAGCGGCGACTCGCCCCGCAGCACGTTGGCCACCGGCATGCGGCCCGCGCTGCGGATCGTGTCGAGCGCGCTCGAGCCCGCCACGGGCATCACCTTGTCGCCATCCACCAGGCCGTAGCCGGCGCCCGTCTGGCTCTGGTAGCAGATCCACCAGCGCCCCGAATCAAACATCATGAACAGCAGCGCGCGGGGCGATTCGCGCGTGCCGTAGCCCTCGTGCGTGAGGGCCGCGGCGAGCTTCGAGCTCGAGGCGCGGCGGTTCTTGTATTCGGTCTGCAGATAGCTGCTGCCGCCCGTGACGTGATAGACGCGGAAGGTCCGGTCGTTGAGCTGGTCGACCAGCAGCGAGCAGCCGGAAAAATCCGGCGTGAATACATACTTGCGATCGGTGGCCAGCACCGGGATATCGCAGGAGCCGCCTTGCGGCACCCAGTAGGCGGGGATCGGCGAGTCGTCGGCGATCTCGGCCTGGGTGGTCGGCGCGATCCGCACCGCCTTGAGCTGGCCCTCGCCCACCTTGCGCAGGTCGACCGCGTCGACCTGGTCGCCGACCTGGAACACGCCGGCCGTGGTCAGGTAGTTCTGCTTGGTGAAGGATTGCGTGTCGCTGAGGAAAAACCGGTTCAAGCCGAGGGCCATGCAGCCTCCTGTGGATGTCGAACGGAAAGCCTCGATGCAGCGTGGACGCGCATCGACTCGACACCAGAACGGCCCGGCCCGGCGATTTATTCCCCGCGACGCTTGATCAGCTGCACAAGCGCCGCGCCGGCGCCTCCTGCCGGCGCCTTCGCGCCCTAGCCCTTCTTCAGCACGATCACCGCGTACTTGCAGTTCGCCGTGCTGTCGTTGCGGAATTCGCAGTCGGCGGGCGGCCCGATCTCCAGGCAGTCGCCCGCCTGCAGTTCATGGCGCTCGCCGCCCTCGACGAACACCAGCGTGCCGTCCAGCACCCAGATCAACTGCCGCATGTTCAGGTAGGCCGAGGCCGGCATCGGAATCCCGGCGCCCGGCGGCAGGTCGATCTCGACCAGGGTCAGCGGCGACACCGATTTCGGCGAGACGTGGCGGCGCACGTAGCCGCTTTGCGGATCGACCCAGACCGGCTGGTCGTCCACCCGCAGCAGCCGCCCGTCCTCCAGCTCGGCCAGCGCCAGCAGGGCCGACATGCTCAGGTTGAAGGCCCCCGCCAGCTTGGCCAGCGAGGTGGCGGTCGGGCTGCTCTCGCCGCGCTCGATCTTGTGGATCATGGCGCGCGACACGCCCGAATTCTCGGCGAGATTGGTCAGCGACCAGCCGCGGCTCTCGCGCTCGGCGCGAATCCGGGCGCCGATTCGTTGATCGATATCGTCTACTATGGTGTACACTCGTTTCAATTTAGTGGACAGCCCAAGGAGGCTGGCATGGAAATTCGCGACGCGGGCCCGCAGGACATCGAAGGTATCACGGCCATCTACAACCACGCGGTCCTGCAGACCACGGCGATCTGGAACGAGACCGCCGTCGACACGGCCAATCGCCTGGCCTGGCTCGCCGATCGGCGCAAGGCCGGTTATCCGGTGCTGGTGGGCATCGACGAAGCCGGCGAGGTGGTCGCCTACGCTTCGTTCGGCGACTGGCGCGCCTTCGACGGCTTTCGCGGCACGGTCGAGCACTCGATCTACGTGCGCGACGACCAGCGCGGCCGCGGCCTCGGCCCGCAACTGATGGCGGTACTGATCGAGCGGGCGCGCGCGATCGGCAAGCACGTGATGGTGGCCGGCATCGAGGCCAACAATGCCGGCTCGGTGCGCCTGCACGAGCGGCTCGGCTTCGTCCATACCGGCACCCTCAAGCAGGTCGGCATGAAGTTCGGCAAATGGCTGGACCTGACGTTCATGCAGTTGACGCTGGATGCGCGGCCGAACCCGGACGCGCCGCGCCCATGATGCCGTGGCTGCCGTTCTGCCTGCTGGTCGGCGCGGGCGCGGCCGTGGTGGTGCAGAACACCCTGATGGCGCGCATCACCGAATCGGCCTCGACGGTGCTGATCGCGCTGATCGTCAATTCCTCGGTCGGGCTCGCCGCGCTCTTGACCCTGCTGGCGATGCGCTCGGGCAAGGCCGGCTTCGGCGAACTGGCCGGCGCGCTGCGCGGCTGGGGCCTGGTGCCAGGGCTGCTCGGCGCCTTCTTCGTGTTCGCCAGCATCCATGGCTACCAGCGTTTCGGCGCGGGCACCACGATCGCCGTGCTGGTGGCCAGCCAACTGGTGTTCGGGCTGCTGCTCGACAGCGCCGGGGCGCATGGCGGCGCGCTGTCGGCGCGGACCCTGCTGGGCGCGGGCGTGCTGGTGCTCGGCGCCTTCCTGGTGGCCTCGAGCAACGGCTGAGGGCGCGCGATCGATGAGCGGCGCGCCGCCGCCTGACGCGGTGCACGATTGACGCGCCTCGCGCGCACGGCTATACATCGTCGTCGTTCGGCGGCGCCGCGCCCTCAACGCATTGCACGTTGCACGTTGCACATCGCGACAGCGCGGCCTGTTTCGGAATGCGAACCTTTCAGGGCGCTTGCGGCTCCCCGCCGCGACGCGCTCGCCCGCCTCGGAGCGAGACACGATGAGACGCTGGCTGCTGGCGCTGCTGCTGTTCGGTCTGTCCACCACGCTCTCGCAGGCGGCCGGCCTGCGTTTCGCCCAGGTTCCCGCCGACGGCGACGGCCCCGCGCTGAAGCTCGCGATCTGGACGCCCTGCGCCGCCGCCGCGCAAGCGCTGACGATCGGCCCTTATGCGCTGAGCGCCACGCGCGACTGCCCGACGCTCGGCAGGCAGTTGCCGCTGGTGGTGATCTCGCATGGCCACGGCGGCTCGCTGCTCAATCATCACGATCTGGCCGAGACGCTGGCCGACGCAGGTTACGTGGTCGCCGCGATCGATCATCCCGGCGATACCCATGCCGACATGAGCCGCAACGCCGATATCTCGTCCTTCGTCGAACGGCCGGCCGACATCCGGCGCCTGATCGACTACCTGCTGACGACCTCGCCGGTGGCGGAATCGATCGATGCCGACCGGATCGGCTTCTTCGGCTTCTCGCGCGGCGGCTACACCGGACTGGTGCTGGCCGGCGGCCGGCCCGACTTCGTGCATGCCTACGTGCCCTGCCCGGACCCGAAGCTGCCGATCTGCGAGCAGATCCGCAACCGCCGCCTGCCCAGCCAGCCGCTCGCGCGCGACCCGCGGATCCGCGCCTACGTGCTGGCCGATCCGCTCAACGAGTTTCCCGATCCCGAGGACCTGAAGGACGTGAAGGCGCCGATCCAGCTCTGGGCGTCCGAGCTCGGCGGCGACGGCGTGCTGGCCGGCACGATCGCGGCGCTGGCCTGCTCGCTGCCGGCCAAGCCCGAATCGCACGTGGTGCCCGGCGCCGCGCATTTCGCGTTTCTGCCGCCCTGCCCGGCGAGCCTCGCGCATGATTCGCCGGCGCTCTGCACCGATGGCGCGGGCTTCGATCGCGCCGCCTTCCACCGGGACTTCAACGCCAAGGTGCTGGCGTTCTTCGACGCCCGGCTGCACTAGACGGCGGACTTTCCAAGCCTTCCCCGGGTAATCCCTCATGCCGCCTCTCGAACAAAAATTTGTATGATGACCACACAACCTGATAACCCGGTCCATCCATGTTCGAGAAAATCCCGGCCCGCGCGATGAGCGACACGGTCGCCCAGCAACTGCTCAAGCAGATCGAGATCGGCGCCTTCGCCGGCACCGGCAAGCTGCCGACCGAAACGGTGCTGGCGCAGGAATTCGGCGTGAGCCGCACGGTGATCCGCGAGGCGATCTCGCGCCTGAAGAACGAAGGCGTGGTCGAGCCGCGCCAGGGCAGCGGCGTGTTCATCGCCACGCACGGCGCGATCCGGCCGCTGCGGATCGACTACGCGGAGGCGGTCGAATCGGGCTCGCTGGTGCACCTGCTGTCGGTGCGCCGCGCGATCGAGGCCGAGGTGGCCGCCGAGGCCGCCAAGTGCCGCACCGACGCCGACATGATGCGCATCGACGAGGCGCTGGCGAAGATCGACGCGGCCGTGGCCGCCGGCCTCGACGGCGTGGCCGAGGACGTTGCCTTCCACCGCACGATCGCCGCCGTCACCGGCAATCCCTACTTTCTCAAGACGCTGAGCTTCCTGAACCAGTACCTGGAAGCCGGCGTGGCCGTCACGCGCCGCAACGAGGCGACGCGCGAGGATTTCTCGCGCCAGGTGCGCGAGGAGCACGCCGCGATCGTCGACGCGATCCGCGCCGGCGACGCGCTGGCCGCCAGCAACGCGGCCCGCACCCACATGGTCAATGCCGCGCGGCGCCTGGCGCAGGCCGGCATCCGCTGATCCCGTGCCCGGCCAGGCCGGGCCACCCGCTCATACGAAGGTTCATCCATGTCACGACAAGTAGGAGTCATCGGTCTCGGCGCCATGGGGCTGGGCGTCGCCCGCTCGCTGCTGCGCGCCGGTTTCCGCGTCCACGCCTGCGACCTGCGCGAGGACGTGCTGGCCGCGTTCGCGGCCGAGGGCGGCGTGCCCTGCGCCACGCCGGCCGAGCTCGGCGCGCACTGCGAGGTGCTGATCACGCTGGTGGTCAACGCCGCCCAGACCGAAGCCGTGCTGTTCGGCGAACAGGGCGCGGTGCCGGCCATGCGCGCCGGCTCGGTAGTGATCTCCAGCGCGACGGTCGCGCCCGACTTCGCGCTCCAGCTCGGCGCGCGCGTCGAGGCGGCCGGGCTGCTGATGCTCGACGCGCCCGTCTCGGGCGGCGCCGCGCGCGCCGCCTCGGGCGAGATGACCGTCATGAGCTCCGGCCCGGCCGAAGCCTACGCGGCCTGCGAGGACGTGCTGGCCGCGATCGCCGGCAAGGTCTACCGGCTCGGCGCCGAACACGGCGCGGGCTCGAAGGTGAAGATCATCAACCAGTTGCTGGCCGGCGTGCATATCGCGGCGGCCGCCGAGGCGATGGCGCTGGGCCTGCGCGAGGGCGTCGACGCCGACGCGCTCTACGAGGTGATCACCCACAGCGCCGGCAACTCCTGGATGTTCGAGAACCGCGTGCCGCACATCCTGGACGGCGACTACACGCCCTTGTCGGCGGTCGACATCTTCGTCAAGGATCTCGGCCTGGTGCTCGATACGGCGCGCCGCAGCAAGTTCCCGCTGCCGCTGTCGGCCACCGCGCACCAGATGTTCATGAGCGCCTCGAGCGCCGGCCACGGCGGCGAGGACGACTCGGCCGTGATCAAGACCTTCCCCGGCATCACGCTGCCGCCCGCCCGCTGATCCCGACCGCCGCCATGACCGTCTCCTCCCGAGCTTCCTCCGCTGCTCCCGCCCGGCCGCTGCTGGGCTGCATCGCCGACGACTTCACCGGCGCCACCGACCTGGCCAACATGCTGGTCAGGAGCGGCATGCGCACGATCCAGACGATCGGCGTGCCCGAGGCCGGTGCCTCGCTCGACGCCGACGCGATCATCGTCGCGCTGAAGTCGCGCACGATCGCCCCCGCCGACGCGGTCGCGCAATCGCTCGCCGCGCTCGACTGGTTGCGCGCGCAAGGATGCCGCCAGATCTACTTCAAGTACTGCTCGACCTTCGATTCGACCGCCGCCGGCAATATCGGCCCCGTCGCCGACGCGCTGGCCAAGGCGCTCGGCGCCGACCGGCAGCTCGCGATCGCCTGCCCGGCCTTCCCCGAGAACGGCCGCACCATCTATCGCGGCCACCTGTTCGTGGGCGACGCGCTGCTCAGCGAATCGGGCATGGAGCACCACCCGCTCACGCCGATGACGGACGCGAACCTGGTGCGCGTGCTGCAAGCGCAGACACCGTCCAAGGTCGGGCTGGTGCGCCACGACATCATCGCGCGCGGCGCGCAGGCGGTGCGCGACGCGTTCGCGGCGCTGCGTGCCGACGGCGTGCGCTACGCGATCACCGACGCGCTGTCCGACGCGGACCTGCACGTGGTGGGCGAGGCCTGCGCCGACCACGCGCTGGTCACGGGCGGCTCGGGCATCGCGCTCGGCCTGCCCGCCAACTTCCGCCGCGCCGGCCTGCTGCCCGAGCGCGGCAACGCGGCCGCGCTACCCAGAGTGGACGGCCAGGCCGTGGTGCTGGCCGGCAGCGCCTCCCGGGCCACCAACGCGCAGGTCGCCGAATGGCGCGACACGCAGGGCCGTCCCGCGTTCCGCATCGATCCGCTGGCCGCCGCGCGCGGCGAGCCAGTGGCCGCCCAGGCGCTCGCCTTCGCCGAACAGCATCTGCCCGCGCCCGTGCTGATCTACGCCACCGCCATGCCCGACCAGGTCAAGGCGATCCAGCAGCAGCTCGGCGTGGAAGCCGCCGGCGCGCTGGTCGAACGCACCCTCGCCGAGATCGCCGCCGGCCTGCAGGCGCGCGGCGTGCGCCGCTTCGTGGTGGCCGGCGGCGAAACCTCGGGCGCTGTCGTGCAGGCGCTCGGCGTGCGCGCGCTGCAGATCGGCGCGCAGATCGACCCCGGCGTGCCGGCCACGGCGACGCTAGACGGCGGGCTCGCGCTGGCGCTGAAGTCGGGCAATTTCGGCGCCGTCGACTTCTTCGCCAAGGCGCTCGCGCAACTGGAGACCCTCGGATGAGCATGGAACACACCCTGCGCGAGACCATCTGCGCGGTCGGCGCCAGCCTCTACGCGCGCGGCCACGCGGTCGGCACCGCCGGCAACATCAGCGCGCGGCTCGACGACGGCTGGCTGATCACGCCCACCGACGCCTGCCTGGGCCGGCTCGACCCGGCCCGCATCGCCAAGGTGGACCTGGCCGGCCAGCAGGTCTCGGGCGACAAGGCCTCGAAGACGCTGGCCCTGCATCGCGGCATCTACGAACGCAGCCCCGCATCGCGCGGCATCGTCCATACCCATTCCACCCATCTGGTGGCGCTGACCCTGGCCGGCGTCTGGCAAGCCGACGACGTGCTGCCGCCCATCACGCCCTACTACGTGATGAAGGTCGGCCATATCCCGCTGATCCGCTACCGGCGCCCCGGCGACCCGGCCGTGGCGGCCGAGGTCGCGGCGCTGGCCGATCGCGTTCGCGGCGTGCTGCTCGAACGGCTCGGCCCGGTGGTCTGGGCGCCGAGCGTCGAGCAGGCTTCGGCCGTGCTCGAGGAGCTGGAGGAAACCGCGCGGCTGTGGCTGATGACCGACCCGAAGCCGGCGCCGCTCGACGCGACCGCGCTCGACGAGCTGGGCGCCGTGTTCGGCACGCGCTGGTAGGACAAGGCATGGCGCGGCTCCCGCCTCGCGCCGGAGCCGCGACGGCGTGGCGGCGTGACAAACGGCGGCCACGCGCATCGACGACGCGCGAAACGAATCGCGCGCGCCACCACCTGGAGACAAGCATGACCCCGTATCAAGCCACGGCGACTCCCGCCGCCGCCCAGGCCGGCCCGGCCGAACTCGACGCCACCTACAAGAAGGTGTTCTGGCGCATCGTGCCGTTCCTGATGCTCTGCTACGTGGTCGCCTACCTCGACCGCGTCAACGTCGGCTTCGCCAAGCTGCAGATGTCGCAGGACCTGGCCTTCAGCGAGACCGTGTTCGGGCTCGGCGCGGGGATCTTCTTCGTCGGCTACTTCCTGTTCGAGCTGCCCAGCAACCTGTTGATGCACCGCATCGGCGCGAAGATCTGGATCGCGCGGATCATGATCACCTGGGGCCTGCTTTCCGCCGCGTTCGCATTCGTGAGGACTCCCACCCAGTTCTACGTGCTGCGCTTCCTGCTAGGCCTGGCCGAGGCGGGTTTCTACCCCGGCGTGATCCTCTACCTGACCTACTGGTTCCCCACCCACCGGCGCGCCAGGATCATCGCCGTGTTCATGTCGGCGATCCCGGTTTCGGGCATCTTCGGCAACCCGCTGTCGGGCTGGATCATGTCGAAATTCCAGGGCGGCGCGGGTTTCCACGGCTGGCAATGGATGTTCATGATCGAGGCGGTACCGGCCGTGCTGGTGGGGATCGCGACCCTGCTCTACCTCGACAACGGCATCGCCCAGGCCAAGTGGCTCAGTCAGCGCGAGAAGCAGCTGCTGCAGGACGAGATCGACGCGCAGCCGCACCTGAAATCGAAGGAGAAGCATTCGCTGCGCGCCGTGTTCGCCGATCCGCGCATGTGGTGGATGTCGCTGATCTACTTCACCTTCGTGACGGGCCAATATGGCCTGACCTTCTGGATGCCGACCCTGGTCAAGTCCACCGGCATCCAGGACAACTTCACGATCGGCCTGCTCTCGGCGATCCCCTTCCTGGTCGCGATCGTGGTGATGAACCTGTTCGGCCACAGCTCGGACAAGCGCCGGGAGCGCCGCTGGCACCTGATCATCCCGGCCACCATGGGCACCGTGGGTTTCGCGGTGACGGCCATGTTCCCGCACAATACCGCCGTGTCGATCCTGTTCCTGTCGATCGCGGCGGGCGGCGTGCTGACCTGCGCGCCGCTGTTCTGGTCGCTGCCGACCGCCTTCATGGCCGGCGGCGCCGCGGCCGCCGGGATCGCCATCATCAACTCGGTCGGCAACCTCGCCGGTTTCGCGAGCCCCTATGTGATCGGCTACCTGCGCGATGCCACGCACAGCACCGCCTCGGGCATGGTCATGCTGGCCGGCATGCTGGTGATCGGCTCGATCGCCGTCTGGCTGACGCCCGCGAAACTCGTGAACCGCTGATTTTTCGCCGCCGCGCGCTGCTCGTGTCGACACGGGCAGCGCGCGGCGCCGCTCCACTCTCCTGACGGAACCGCCGCCATGCCACGCTTCGCCGCGAATCTTTCGATGATGTACACCGAGCACCCGTTCCTCGAGCGCTTCGCCGCCGCGGCGCGCGACGGGTTCCGGGCCGTCGAGTACCTGTTCCCCTACGACTTCGCCGCCGACGAGCTGAAGGCGCGCCTGGCCGACGCCGGCCTCGTGCAGGCGCTGTTCAACGCGCCGCCGGGCGACTGGGCGGCCGGCGAGCGCGGCTTCGCCTCGCTGCCGGGCCGCGAGGACGAATTCCGCCGCGCCTTCGACACCGCGCTCGACTACGCGCGCGTGCTCGGCAACGACAAGCTGCACGTGATGGCCGGGCTGCTGCCGGCCGGCGCCGATCGCGCGCGCCATCGCGAGGTCTATCTGCGCAATCTCGCGCATGCCGCCGAGGCCGCGCGCGCGGCCGGCATCCTGGTGGTGATCGAGCCGATCAACACGCGCGACATGCCCGGCTACTTCCTGAACCGCCAGGACGACGCGCAGGCGATCTGCCGCGAGGTGGGCGCGCCGAACCTGCGCGTGCAGTTCGATTGCTACCACTGCCAGATCGTCGAGGGCGACATCGCCGTGAAGCTCAAGCGCGACTTCGCCGGCATCGGCCATATCCAGGTCGCCGGCGTGCCCGAGCGCCACGAGCCGGACCTGGGCGAGCTGAACTACCCCTACCTGTTCGAGCTGATCGACACGCTCGGCTACGACGGCTGGATCGGCTGCGAATACCGCCCGAAAGCCGGCACCTCCGAAGGGCTCGGCTGGCTGCGCCCCTACCTGTAACCTCACGCGAACGACACCTCCATGAAAGTCCTGATCACCGGCGGCGCCGGTTTCCTCGGCCGGCGCCTGGCCACCCAACTGCTGGCGCGCGGCGAACTGGCCGGCCCGAACGGCGCGCCCGAGCGCATCGACGAACTGCTGCTGCTCGACGTGGTCGAGGCGAGCGGCTTCAGCGATGCGCGCGTCAAGACCCTGGTCGGCGATATCGCCGATCGCGCCGTGCTGGAGCGCGCGATCGATACGCAAACCGGCGCGATCTTCCATCTGGCCGCGATCGTCAGCGGCCAGGCCGAGGCCGATTTCGAGCTCGGCATGCGCATCAATCTCGACGCCTCGCGCTCGCTGCTGGAAGTCTGCCGCACGCTCGGCCACCGGCCGCGCGTGCTGTTCACCAGCTCGGTGGCGGTCTATGGCGGCGAGCTGCCCGAGGTGGTGCTCGACGAGACCGCGCTCAACCCGCAATCCTCGTACGGCGCGCAGAAGGCGATCGCCGAGCTGCTGCTGGGCGACTACACGCGGCGCGGCTTCGTCGACGGGCGCGTGCTGCGCCTGCCGACCATCAGCGTGCGCCCGGGGCGCCCGAACGCAGCGGCCTCCTCGTTCGCCAGCGGCATCATCCGCGAACCGCTGAACGGCGAGGACACCATCTGCCCGGTACCGCTCGACACGCGGCTCTGGCTGCTTTCGCCGCGCCGCGCGATCGACGCGCTGGTGGCCGGGCTGGAGCTCGACGGCGAGCGGCTCGGCAAGCGTCGCGTGATCAACCTGCCGGGGATCTCGGTGAGCGTGGGCGAGATGATCGAGGCGCTGCGCGAAGTGGCCGGCGACGCGCCGGTGGCCTGGATCCGCCACGAGATCGACCCGCGCGTGGTGGCCATCGTCGGCAGTTGGCCAGGGCGGTGGGATACCTCGCGCGCCGAATCGCTGGGCCTGGTCGGCGACGCTTCGTTCGCCGACGTGATTTGCGCGCATATCGAGGACGAGCGGCACTGAGGCTCGCCGGCGAATCGCCGCCACGTGTCAGGGCGGAGTCGCGCTTGCCGAAGCCGGCCTGCTCGACGGCAGGAGGGCGCGACCACCCATGGGTCGCGCCGCGTGAGCCTGGATGAACCGGCCGGGCAATCAGGCCCCGGCGTCGCCCAGCACCAGCAGATGCAGTTCGCGCCGCGCGACGAAACCCATCGCACGATAGATCGCAATCGCATTCTGGTTCGACGCCACCGCGTGCAGGAACGGGATCTCGCCGCGCGCGCGCATGGCCGCCATCAGCAGCCGCATCAAGCCGGCCGCCAGGCCTTGCCCGCGAAACGCGGGATCGACGCAGACCGCGCTGATCTCGGCGTGGCCGTCGATCCTGAGGCGTTCGCCGGCCATCGCCGCCAGCCTTCCCTGCCGGCGCACGCCGAGGTAGCGGCCCAGCTCGATGGTGCGCGGCCCGAACGGCCCCGGCTGGGTCGCGGCGGTCAGTGCCAGCATGTCCGGCACGTCGCCGGACTCGAGCCGCACGTGCTCGAGCGCGACGGGTTCGGGTTCGCGCTCGGCGACCATCTGGATCAGCGTCGCGCGCCGCAGCACGTCGAACCCCTCGGGCGGCTCGATCTCGTCGACCGTCACCAGCGCGGCGGGCCCGTATCGTTCGATCGACTCGTGCAAGGCGCCGAACGATGCGGGCGTGAGGTCGGCCAGCGCGGCAAACGGCGCGACCTCGGGCTGGAAACGCAGCACGCGCTCGCCCGGCACCGCGAATTCGGCCTGCCGCGTGGACAGGGCATTCCATATCAGGGTGTCCAACGCATGCGCGCCTTCGCCCTGCTCGACGATCGATTCCGGCATGCAGGCTGCTCCTCAAGCATTGGATTTCGCGTAGCGCATGGTCCACACGGCGCGATCCCCCGGCGTGTACGAGTTGCCCACCCAGGGCGAACCGCAGACGTGCAGGTAGGCATAGGGCGTGCCCGCGAACATGATCCAGGCGCCCGCGTCGCGCACGTCGGTGGGCAGCCCGCAATGCGCGGCATCGAACGGCCAGAGCACCATCCAGTGCGGCCCGATCGGAATCGCCGGGCTGGTGGTGTCCAGGGCATCGCTATTGCTCTGCTGGGTCGCCCCGCAGAGCATATAGCAAAGCCCCGGCGTGGTGATGGACGGGCGCGGCTTGCGGTCGTGAATGTCCTTGAACCACTGCATGCCGATCCGGTCCACGCACATCGGCGGATCCCCGATCCGGTTCTCGTTGCCCGGCGTGCAGACCCAGCCGTTGCTGCCCTGGCGCAGGATCCTGGACATGTTGCCGTGCATGTCCATCTCGGCCACGGTGGCATCGCGAGTGATCTGCGACGGGCCGGCCTGCATCGCGCGCGCAATCTTGATCGCCCGCTCCTCCTCGTCCATCTCTCCGTGGGCCGGGCGGCAAGGCGAGCACCTCGTTGCCGAAGCTGCCCTGCACGCTCTCGTGCCCCCAGGCGCGGTTGCCCACCAGGGCCGCCATCGCCGCGCCGAAGAAGCCCAGGCCGGCGATCGCCTTGCGGCGCGAAACCGATTCCGGATTCGCGGTCACCGAGTCCACGTGATGAGGGGCGGCCTGGCTGCCGGCTTCCTGATGATCCTGCATGGCATTGTCCTTGTACGAGGAGTGGATGGCCCGGCCCGCGGCACGATCGAGGGCGGCGCGTTCGCGGCGCCCGGCGTCAATCCGGGAGCGCCTGGACGGCTAGCGGCGCGGCGCTGACCAGGGGACGGGTTTCGAGCGGATCGACCAGCCGCCAGCACAGGGCCGCGGCAAGAAAGGCCAGCGCGGACGCGACAGCCAGCAGCCCCGTGTGTCCCTGGGCAAGGCTGGCCCCCAGCATCGGCGCAACACCGTCCCGTGCCCCCGCCAGCGAAGCGGCGTCGCCGAGATGGCCGTCGAGGATCAGGCGCGTCATGGCCAATTGCCGGCCCGCGTCCAGCAACGGGTAATGCAGCTGGACGTCCGCGGCGATGCGATCGACGAGCACGGCGCCGAGCGCGGCGAATCCCAGCACGAGGCCGCTGAAGCGCAAGGTGCCGGCGACGCCCGAGGCCATGCCGGCGCGCTCGACGGGGATCACCGTCATGCTGACCTTCGCGACCTGGCCGTTGAGGATGCCGCCGCCCAGCGAAGCGACGAACATCGGCACCAGCACCGCTGGCGTAACTCAAGGATCGGACCGTCAACGATGCGACCGCCAGCCCGGCCGCCACCAGCACCAGGCCGATGGAAAGCAGCGCACGCCCGGACAAGCGATGCTCGAGATGAACCGACACCACGCGCGGCACCGCGAACAGCGGAACCGCGAGAGGCAGCATCAACAGGCCCGCCTCGAGCGGGGAGCGATGCAGCGCCGTCTGGAAGAAGAACGGCAGGTAGGTCAGCATCGTCAGGAATGTCACGGGATAGGCGATGCCGGCCACGCTCGCGCCGAGATAGGTCTTCTTCGCGAAATAGGCGAGCTCGACCATCGACCGCTCGTTTGACACAGATTGTTACAGCTCAGCTAGCTAGGCGTAAACCACATCTGGGATGATCGATCAACGCTCGCATTCAGGGTCGCAAGCTTTCGTGCTGCAAGGCGAACCGAAAACCCGGCGGGCCAATCGAAACCCATCATGGCCGCTCTCTACGATTTCGGCGCCCGCACCTTGCGCCACCTTTACGACCGCAAGATCCGCAGCGCCGCCGTGCTCGACACGACGACGCTGTTCCCGGACGCACGGCGCTTCACCGCCGCCTGGCAGGCGATCCGCGCCGAGGCGCTGGCGGTGGCGTGCGACCTGCCGCGCATCCCGCGCTTCCACGAAATCATGCGCGAGCAGGCCGATATTTCGGACAACGACGCACGCGACTGGCGCATGTTCATCATGCAGGCCTACGGCGTGCGCTTCGAGAAGAACCGCGTGCGCTGCCCGGCGCTGAGCGAGATCGTCGACGCCTCGCCCGACGTGCTGTCGGCCTCGCTATCCTTCCTCGCGCCCGGCAAGCACATCCCGCCGCATCGCGGGCCGTTCCGCGGCGTGCTGCGCGGCTACCTGGTGCTGTCGATGCCGAAGCGCGAGGACGGCACGGCCGCCGCGGTGCTGAAGATCGACGGCCGCGAGCATCGTCTCGACGACGGCCAGTTCCTGCTGTGGGACGACACCTTCGTGCACGAGGTCTGGAACGACAGCGACGAGGTGCGCATCGTGCTGCTGCTCGACATCCGCCGCCGCGACCTGCCCACCGGCCTGCGGCTGCTGTCGGCCGGCATCATCCAGTTGATCCGGCTCGGCATCCGCCTGCGCGGCGGCTCGATCCCGGTCTGACGGCGGCGCCCGCAGCGAACGACAAGGCCGGCCCCGAGGGGCCGGCCTTCGTTCACCTCGCGAAGACGCCGCTACGACCTCAGTGGATGCCCAGGTAGGTCTTCACCGCCGGCAGGCCCGGCTTGCCGTCGAAGGTCGTCACGCCGGCCAGCCACTTGTCGAGCTGCTGCGGATTCTGCTTGAGCCACGCCGCCGCAGCCTTGTTCGGGTCTTGCTTGTTCATGATCGGTACCATCACGTGATTCTCGATCTCGGTGCTGAACTGCAGGTTCGAGACGAACTTCGCCACGTTCGGGCAGCGCGCCGCGTAGTCGGGCGGCGTGGCGGTCAGCACGCGGGCCTCGCCGTAGTTCGGGCCGAACACGTCGTCGCCGCCGCTCAGGTAGTCCATCTTGAACTGCACGTTCATCGGATGCGGCTCCCAGCCGAGGAACACGATCCATTGCTTGTCGCGGATCGCGCGATTGACCTCCACCAGCATGCCCGCCTCGCTCGACTCCACCAGCTTGAACTTGCCGAGCCCGTACTGGTTGCCGTCGATCATCTTCTTGATCAGCGCATTGCCGTCGTTGCCGGGTTCGATGCCGTAGATCTTGCCGTTGAGCTTGTCGGCGAACTTCTGGATGTCGGCGAAGGACTTAAGGCCCCCCTGGTAGACATAGTCCGGCACCGCCAGCGTGTACTTCGCGCCGGTCAGGTTCGGCGTGGCCAGCACCTTGATGGTGCCGGCCTTGGTGAACGGCGCGATGATCGGGTCCATGGTCGGCGACCAGTAGCCGAGGAACACGTCGATCTGCTTGCTCTTGATCCCGGCGAAGGTGATCGGCACCGAGGCGATGGTCTTGGTCGGCGTGTAGCCGAGCCCGGCAAGCATGGCCGAGGCCAGGCCGGTGGTGGCCGCGATGTCGCTCCAGCCGACATCGGCGAAACGCACGCTCTTGCAGGCTTGCGGGTCGGCCGCCTGCGCCGCCGTCCAGGGTGCCACGGCCATCCCGAGCCCGCAGGCCGCCGTGATCAGGAATCGTTTCATCTTCTTCTCTCCTCAGCTGGGTTCAACACGTCGTTCGATTCATAGGCAAGCGGGCGTGCGCCAGGCCCTCACTGGCGCGTCGGCGTGGCCCGGCGCTCGTAGCTCGGCGCGTGGCCGAACTGCGCGCGATAGGCCTTGCTGAAATGGCAGGGCGAATGGAAACCGCAGATCGTCGTGACGCGCGCGATCGAGGCGTCGGTGGTGCGCAGCAGGTCGCGCGCGCGCTTCAGGCGCAGCGTCAGGTAATAGTGGGTGGGCGAGACGTTCAGGTAGACCTTGAACATGCGCTGCAGATGGCGCTGCGAGAGCCGCACCAGGCGCGCCAGTTCATCGAGCGAGAGCGGTTCCTCGATATTGGCCTCCATCAGCCGCACCACCTCCACCAGCTCGGCGCGCGAGAAACCGACGCGCGCATCGACCGGGATCGGCTGCGGATCGCCGGCGCCGCGGATGCGCTCCAGGATGAACTGCTCGGATACCTGGGCGGCCAGGTGCTGGCCGAGCCGCGCGCCCACCAGGTTCAGCATCAGGTCGAGCGGCGCGGTGCCGCCGGTGCAGGTGAGCCGGTCGCGATCGACCACGAACAGCTCGTCGGCGAAGCGCACCTGCGGGAATTCGCCATGCAGCGCCGAGAGATTCTCCCAGTGCACGGTGCAGCGGTAATCGTCGAGCAGGCCCGCCGACATCAGCGCGTAGGCGCCGGTGCAGATCCCGCCCAGCGGCAGCCCGCGCGCGGCCAGGCCGGCCAGCGCCTCGCGGGTGCGCGCGTCGACCACCTCGCGGATGCGGATCCCGCCGCACACGATCATCACGTCGGGCAGCGGGCCGTCCAGGTCGAGCGCCTCGGTGGGACGCACGGCGATGCCGTTGCTGGCCTGCACCGGCCCGCCGTCGAGCGAGTGGATCGACCAGCGGTAATGCTCGGCGCGGCCCACGTAGTTGGCCATGCGCAGCACCTCGACGGCGCTGCTGAAGGCGATCATCGAGAAATGCGGCAGCGTCAGGAAACCGAAATGCGCGAGCGACGGGGCGGAGGTCGCGCGGGCGACGGGAACGGTGTCGACGGCAAGGCTCACGGTCGCTCTCCGGCAGGAGCAGGTTGCACGAAGCCGGCCCCGGCGGCATGTGGCCGCCGGCACCGGCAACAGAAGCGAAGCGGATGGAACGGGAAAGGCGGGAGTGCCGGCCTCAGGCCTGCACGGCGGGCTTCATGCCGAACAACTGGCGGAAGCCCGAGAACAGCGGCGCGCGGGCAGCGCCCGGGGCACGGCCGAAGCTCTCCGTGATGCGGTCCAGGATGATCGCGAGCAGCACCACCGACAGGCCGCTCTCGAAGCCCAGGCCGATGTCGAGGCGCTGGATGCTGGCCAGCACGTCGTTGCCCAGGCCGCCCGCGCCGACCATCGAGGCGATGATCACCATCGACAAAGCCATCATGATGGTCTGGTTCACGCCCTGCATGATCGAGGGCAGCGCATTCGGGAACTGCACCTTGTAGAGCAGCTGCCAGGGCGTGCAGCCGAAGGCCTGCCCGGCCTCGACGATCTCGCGGTTCACGTGGCGGATGCCGAGGCTGGTCAGGCGCACCGCCGGCGGCATCGCGAAGATCACCGTGGAGAGGATCCCCGGCACGCGGCCCAGGCCGAACAGCATCGCGGCCGGGATCAGGTAGACGAAGGCCGGCATGGTCTGCATCAGGTCCAGGATCGGCCGCACGATGGCCGACACCCACTTGCTCTTGGCCGCCCAGATGCCGAGCGGGATGCCCAGCACCAGGCTGATGATGGTGGACGACAGCGTCAGGCCCAGGGTGATCACGGTCTGGTCCCAGAAGCCGGTCGCGAAGATCAGCAGCAGGGCCAGCGTGGTGAAGATCGCGAAGCGCCAGCCCACGCGCCAGAGGCCCACGCCGATGAAGATCGCCATCAGCAGCCACATCGGGATCGCCTGCAGGCCGTGCTCGACCAGCGCGGCCAGGCTCTCGATCACCTGGCCGATCGTGTCGAAGGTCTTCGCGTCGTGGTCGAGCAGGTAGCGGACGGATTGGTCGACCCAGGTGCCGAGCGGAATCAGTTCAGACATGGGAGCCTCGCGAACGGGTGATGGCCTTCAGGAGCACGGCCCGATCGACGGAACCGCAGTAGCAGCCCTGGTCGTCGACCACGGGCAGCGCGTTGGGGCTGGCGACCACGCGTTCGACCACGTGGTCGAGCGTGGCGTCATGCGGGATGGACTCGATCTGGCGCACGTCGGGCGCGGCCATGCCGAGCGCGTCGCGCGTGACGAAGCCGCGGATCTTGCGCGCCTCGTCGAGCACGAAGGCGTATTCGGCGCTGCCGTTGAGCGTGGCGGCCACGTTGGCCGCGTCGAGCCTGGAGACGATCGGCACGGCGCCGGTCTGCATCAGGTCGCTGGCGGTCAGGTAGCGGCTGGTGTCGATGCCCTCGAAGAAGGCGCGGACGTAATCGTCGGCCGGGTTGGCGATGATGTCCTGCGGCGTGCCGACCTGCACCAGGCGGCCGCCCTCCATGATCGCGATGCGCGTGCCGATGCGCAGCGCCTCCTCCAGGTCGTGCGAGACGAACATGATGGTGCGGCGCTGCTCCTTCTGGAGCTGCAGCAGCACGTTCTGCATTTCCTTGCGCTTGAGCGGATCGAGCGCCGAGAAGGCCTCGTCCATGATCATCAGCGAGGGGTTGACGGCCAGCGCGCGGGCCAGGCCGACGCGCTGCTGCATGCCGCCCGACAGCTCGGCGGGCAGCTTCTTCGCGAACGCGGCCAGGCCGACCTGCTCGAGCACGTCCATCGCGCGGCGCTCGCGGTCCTTGCGGCCCACGCCGGCCACTTCCAGGCCGAACGCGGCGTTCGACAGCACGGTGCGCTGCGGCATCAGCGCGAAGGACTGGAACACCATGCTCATGTCGGTGCGGCGCAGCGCGGTCAGCTCCGAGCGGCGCACCGAGGCCACGTCGCGGCCGTCGATCAGCACCTTGCCGGCGGTCGGCTCGACCAGGCGGTTGACGAGGCGGATCAGCGTCGACTTGCCCGAACCGGACAAGCCCATCAGCACGAAAATCTCGCCTTCCTGCACGTCGAACGATACGTCGTGCACCCCGACCACCTGGCCGGTCTGCTTGAAAATATCGTCCTTCGTCGACCCGGCTGCGAGCATGTCGAGCGCCTGCTTCGGGTTGTTACCAAAAACCTTGCACAGACCTTCGACTACGACCTTGGGGGCATCCATCGAAACCTTCTCCTCGTGTAGCTGGGGCTCACCATCAGAGCGTGCCTCAATGGTTGCCAGAAAAAACTTGGGGTAGCCGACGAATTCCGACAGTCGCTTGCGCAAATACGACACGGGTATTTGTCGTGCTCCGCCAGCACCGGCGCGGCAGACGCGGCGGCGGAGGCCCGCTTGCGGCGCCGCGTCAGGCGAAAAGCCTTGATGGACGCGGATCGTGCCCCATGATCCCGCAACGCGGCATGAGCGACGCGCGGCGCGGATCACGGCGGAAAAACACAAGCGGCGAGGTCGCAATTCGACAAGAACATGTCCGATCGCCGATGCGGCCCGCTGCCCCTTCGGCGCACGATCGTTCGATCCGGCCGGCCCCGGCAGGTGCAACCCGGTCGCACCACCGCCCGGCCGGCGATATCAGGCCTGAAAGCTTCGCGGCACCGGCTCGCGCGCTCGATGGTGGTTGGTTGCGCATGCACTGGTTTCCCATGACAACGAGGATGCTCAGGTTTCCTGAAGATCGTGCGGCGATTGCCCGAGTCGACCGTCTCGATCTCGAACGGCGCCCCGCCGTCTTAATGCACGGCGCCGGCGCCCAGCCGGATGTCCTCGCGTCGCTCGAGCGCGGTAACGGCCATGATCCGGATCGCCTGGGCCAGCGTATCGAGCGAGAGGCTCGGCAGCCCGGGATGGCGCGCGGCCAACTCGGGCAGGCAGGGCACATGGATGAAACCGCCGCGCAGCGAAGGACGCTGCGTGGCGGCGAAGTGCATCAGCGCGTAGAAGACGGTGTTGCAGACGTAGGTGCCGGCCGTCTGCGAAACCGAGGCGGGAATCCCGGCCTCGCGCAGGTCGCGCACCAGCGCCTTGATCGGCAGCGTCGAGAAATAGGCGGCCGGGCCGCCCTCCACCACCGGCTCGTCGATCGGCTGGCGCCCGGCATTGTCGGGAATCCGCGCATCGATCACGTTGATGGCGACTCGCTCAACCGAAACGTCGGGACGGCCGCTGGCCAGACCCAGGCACAGCACCAGCGCCGGATCGGTCGCCTCGATGGCTTCGGCCAGCGCGCGCGGCGCCGATTCGACCACGCAGGGCAGGCGATGCGCCACCACGCGCGCGCCGGCGAGGGTTTCGCCGTCGACGCAGCGCGCGGCTTCCCAGGAAGGATTGAAGGCGTCGCCGCCGAAGGGCTCGAAACCGGTCAGGAGGATGGTACTCATCGAAACGAAGCGGTCTGGTTGGGCAGGCCCTCATGTTAGGCCCGAAAGCTCGGACCCGGCGCGCCGGATTTCCGCCGCGGGCCGCCCAAGCCGCCGGGACCAAGAAAAAATGCCCCGCCGACGTTGCCGAGGGCGGGGCCAACCCATGTCAGAGACGACACCAGCGAGGTGCCATGAAACGATCATATCGACGGGCCGGGGCCGGTCGAACCAAGCATTTCTGCTATCCAAACGAGCTCCGGCGGCCAGGACTTGCCTCGCGCAAAGGCATATCGATAGAACGAAAAGTCGTTTCCCGCAGCCGGCACGGCTCGTTAACATGCTCGTTCGAGCCTGTCTGATCAGGCACCGCATTCCCGGGAGCACATCTTGACTGCATTCGATCAACACCGCCGGCCGTTCATCGTCGGCATCGGCGGCACCACCCGCGCGGCTTCGTCGACCGAACGCGCCCTGAATTTCGCGCTGCGCGGCGCCCAGGCGGCCGGTGCGCGCACGCGGCTGTTCGACGGCCCGTTCCTGCATTCCCTGCCCCATTACGCGCCGGAACAAAAAGGCTTGAGCGAATCCCAGATCGAGCTGATCGAGGCGGTGCGCGAAGCCGACGCCGTGATCATCGCGACGCCCGGCTACCACGGCGGCGTGTCCGGACTGGTGAAGAACGCGCTCGACACGCTTGAGGAACTGCGTGCCGACCAGCGCCCCTACCTGGATGGACGCGCGGTAGGCGTGATCGTCACCGCCTATGGCTGGCAGGCCGCCGGCACGGTGCTGAGCTCGCTGCGCTCGATCGTCCACGCGTTGCGCGGCTGGCCGACGCCGTTCGGCGCCGCCGTCAACACGCTGGAGACGCGCTTCGAGACGGCCGACACCTGCTCCGACGCCAAGGTCGCCGGCCAGCTCGAGACGGTCGGCGCGCAGGCCGCGGAGTTCGCGCTGGCCTTCGCCTCGCACCGCGCCGCGACGCAGATCGCCGCCCCGGTGCTCAAGCTCGCCTCGAACTGAGCGTCGCGCCGGCTTCGACCGGGCGGCGGGGTCGGCGAATTTTGGCGACTTTGCGGTTTCTTGCCGTTTTCGGCATGCCTGAAGGCCCTTTTGGGGCCTTTTTTGTTGTTTTTTGCAGTTCCTTCCGTTTTCCATCCGCCCGCGCGGCATCGTGCCGGGCCATATGCATTCGCGCCGAGCCACGCATATGCTTCGCCGGAAAGATTGGTTCCGGCCGGCTCGCGCGCGGCTTACGCTGCATACTCCCGTACTCGATTTCGTCCTGCAATGATTCGTCCGATCCGCTACAAAGGCTACGAAATGGCGCCTGCGGCCGCCCGCCAGCCTAACGGGCTGTTCGCCGCGAACCTGACCATCGAGAAGACCGCCGCGGGCCCCTCCCGCGCCTACTCGTTCGATGCGATCGACTTCTTCTTCGACGAGGCCCACGCGCTGGCCTACGCCTCGCGCTGGGGGCGCATCTGGATCGACGCGCATAGTTGAGCTTCGGCAAGACGGACGTGGGCAATGTCCTGGCCCGAAAACGCGAAAATCGACTGCCTATGCAAGAATAAGCAGCTGCGATTTCCCGCCAGACACTCAGATCAAGCTCATGTCCGACACGCTACAGCACGAGCAGGCGGCCGATCACGCCATGCGCCATTGGGCGCATGACAGCACCGGTCCCGTCCGCATCGGCTCAGAGGCGCACAAGCAGATGTTCTGCCGAATGCTCCTCGACACTCATAACCCCTACAAACCGGCCGTGATCGACTGGCCGCCGCTATCGCCGGCCGAACTGAAGCGGCTCACGGCGCTGCCGATCTGGGACATCGCGGTCCAGACCGAAGGCCGCGCCTCGATCCGGGTGGCCACCTTCGCCGCCACCGTGGCCGATCCGCTGCTGCGCTCGGCGCTGCAGATGGACGGCGGCGAGGAAGCGCGCCACAAGGTGGTGCTATCGAAGCTGGTGGAAGCCTATGGCATCGCCCTCGCGCCCGAACCGCCCTATCCCGCGCCGACGGATCCCGAATGGGCCTGGGTGCTGACGGGCTTCAGCGAATGCATCGACAGCTTCTTCGCCTTCGGGCTGTTCCGCTCGGCCCAGCAATCAGGCTTCTTCCCGGAGGAACTGGTCGAGACCTTCGAGCCCGTGATCCAGGAAGAAGGCCGCCACATCCTGTTCTTCGTGAACTGGTACGCCTGGTACTGGCGCAACCTGCCCTGGTGGAAGCGGCCGTGGTTCTTCCTGCGCGTCGCGGCGATCTGGATCACGCTGATCCGCGACCGCATCGGCATCGCGCGCGGCATCGATACCGACGGCGTGGCCCACGATGCGAACTTTCCGGCCAATGCCGCGGCGACGGTCGGCAACGAGGCGCTCAAGCCGCGTGAGCTGATCGAACTCTGCCTGGCCGAGAACGAGCGCCGCATGGCGGGCTACGATTCTCGGCTGCTGCGTCCGAAGTTCGTCCCCCGCATGGCCCGCCTCGCCCTGAAGTTCATCAAGAAGTAAGCCGCCTGAGAAGTGGCCCGGCCGCGCTCGCATCGGGCGCGGCCGGTTGGTTGCATCGGCACCTTTCTTTCCTTGCGCTCCTCCGTCTCGCCTCCTCGCGTGCATCGATCGCGATAGCTGCTGCATGCGCACACGGCTGTTGCCGGCCGACAACGCCTGCGATCGCGCGTCGTTCGTCACGACACACTTCGTCACCATCTGTCCGCATGTCGGGACGCGGCCCGTGCCGGCGGGCGGCGCCCTGCCGTGATCGTGGACGGGATTACCCACGTCCCTGTCTGAAATTCCCGTCGATCCCTCTCGAGTTTCAAACCGGTCATTCCATCGGGACCAGCCTCCCGCGACGCCGGGCGGCTCGCAGCGATTCATCCCAATTCCTACTTTTTCCGCAACGCAATATATATTTAAACAATTCAAAAAAATAATAGATTGCGACATGGTTAATAATCAAACGGATAGATTTATTGAGGTTTATTTTTCGTCAATTTCCAACTCTGATTCCATAGTGAAAAAATGCAGAATTGTCAATTTTCGATGACAAAAATATCACGGCATGATCCTGTAAAATTGTTGAATATCTTTTAGAATCAACAACTTCAACCAAATAAACACGGATTTTTCGACGTCCACGCAGGCTCAACGCAAACGATTTACCAGCTCTTGAAGAAATTTAACAGACCGATGGAGCAGTAATCGACAACAATGTTTCACAGTTGATCTCAGGCAGTTTGCAGTTGTTTTCATTTGATATTAGCCGCCTCCAATAGAATCCGCGCAATTGATTGGTTTCCCCGCGCAAGGCATAGACGGCGACTGAAACTGCCTGATTCATTGCACGGGTCCGTGGAGATAGACCGCATGAATCGCAATTACCGCTCGATCTGGAACGAATCTCTCGGGGCGTGGGTGGCTGCTTCCGAAAACGATTCGGCACGGGGAAAACCAAACAAGTCGGCCGTGGCCAAGGCGGTAACCACCGCGGTGCTGGTGGCCGGCGCGACCAACCAGGTCGCGCAGGCGCAGTACGCGACCGGCGGCGGGGTGGCGTCCTCGACCTCGACCATCGCGATCGGCGGCAATGCGGCCGTGCTCGGGATATTCGCGCCGAGCAACACCACCGCGAGCGGCACCGGCTCGATCGCACTCGGCTCGAACGCGACGTCGACCGGTGCGGCCTCGATGGCACTCGGCTACGGCTCGACCGCCACCGGCTCCACCTCGATGGCCATCGGCAACGGCGCCACCGCCACCGGCGTGTTTTCCACCGTGTTCGGCCACAACGCCGTGGCGACTGCCTCGAGCGCGATTGCAGTCGGCTCCGGTTCAAACGCGCAAGGCGTGGGCGCGTCCGCGATCGGCAACGACACGCTCGCAACCGGCAGCAGTGCCATCGCGATCGGTGGCGGCAACAGCACGGGCAGCGGTGGCGCCACCGCGTCGGGTGCAACCTCGATCGCGATCGGCCGGTTCTCGGTCGCCACGGCCACCTCTTCGCTGGCTGCCGGGGCGGGAGCGACCGCATCGGACCAGTTCGCCGTGGCGCTGGGGCCCAACGCTTCCGCCCAGTATGCGAACAGCGTGGCGATCGGCTCGGGCAGCACCACCGCCGCGGCCGCGCCCACCACCACCGGTTTCCTGACCGGCCAGGCGGCGCCGACCTCGGAAGTGTCGGTGGGCTCGGCCACCGCGCTGCGGCGCATCACCAATGTCGCCGACGGCTCGGCGCCGACCGATGCCGTGACGGTTTCGCAGCTCAGCACCGGCCTGAGCACGACCACCAGCTCGATCGCCAGCCTGTCGACCTCGACCTCGAGCGGGCTCTCCACCACGAATAGCCGCGTCACGTCCCTGTCGTCGGGCTTGTCGTCGACGACGAGCTCCATCGGTTCGCTGTCGTCGGGGCTGTCGAGCACCAATAGCTCGGTGACTTCGTTGTCGTCGGGGGTGACTTCGATTTCCAGTGGGTTGTCGACGGCCAATAGCAATGTCGCGTCGTTGTCGTCGGGGGTGACCTCGATTTCCAGTGGGTTGTCTACGGCCAATAGCAATGTGGCTTCGTTGTCGTCGGGGGTGACCTCGATTTCCAGCGGGTTGTCGACGGCCAATAGCAACGTGGCTTCGTTGTCGTCGTCCACTTCGACCAGCGTCGGCTCGCTTTCCAGCGGCCTGTCCACCGCCAGCAGCAACGTCACCTCCCTTTCGTCGGGACTGAGTTCCGCGAACAGCAATGTCACTTCCCTGTCTTCCGGGCTGTCCACCACCAGAAGCTCGGTGACCTCGCTGTCGTCCGGCTTGTCGAGCACAAACAGCTCGGTGACTTCGCTGTCATCCGGCGTGACGTCGATTTCCAGTGGGCTGTCGACGGCCAACAGCAACGTCGCGTCGCTCTCGTCGTCCACGTCGACCAGCGTCGAATCGCTTTCGACCGGCTTGTCCACCGCCAGCAGTTCGGTGACTTCCCTGTCCTCGGGGCTGTCAAGCACCAATAGCTCGGTGACTTCGCTTTCGTCGGGGGTGACTTCGATTTCCAGTGGGCTGTCGACGGCCAACAGTAATGTGGCTTCGCTGTCGTCGTCCACTTCGACCAGTGTGGGCTCGCTTTCCACCGGCTTGTCCACTGCCAGCAGCTCGGTGACTTCCTTGTCGTCGGGCCTGTCGAGTACCAATAGCTCGGTGACTTCGCTTTCGTCGGGGGTGACTTCGATTTCCAGTGGGCTGTCGACTGCCAACAGTAATGTGGCTTCGCTGTCGTCGTCCACTTCGACCAGCGTCGGCTCGCTTTCCAGCGGCTTGTCCACCGCCAGCAGCTCGGTGACTTCCCTGTCCTCGGGGCTGTCGAGTACCAATAGCTCGGTGACTTCGCTTTCGTCGGGGGTAACCTCGATTTCCAGTGGGCTGTCGACGGCCAACAGCAATGTGGCTTCGCTCTCGAGCGGACTGAGCTCCACGAACAGCAATGTCACGTCGCTGTCTTCTGGTTTGTCCACGACCAGAAGCTCCGTGACTTCCCTGTCGTCCGGCCTATCGAGTACCAACAGCTCGGTAACTTCGTTGTCATCCGGCGTGACCTCGATTTCCAGCGGCTTGTCGACGGCCAACAGCAACGTCGCGTCGCTGTCGTCGTCCACTTCGACCAGCGTTGAATCGCTCTCGACCGGACTATCCACGACCAGCAGCTCGGTGACGTCCCTTTCGTCAGGACTGTCGAGCACCAACAGCACGGTGGCATCGTTGTCCTCGGGCGCGACGTCAATTTCCAGCGGACTATCGACGATCACTAGCAACGTCACCTCGCTGTCGAGTGGACTGAGCTCCACCAACAGCAATGTGTCGTCGTTGTCTTCGTCTGTCTCTAGCGGGCTGTCGACGACCAATAGCAACGTCACTTCGCTGTCGAGCGGCCTCAGCTCCACCAATAGCAACGTCACCTCACTGTCGAGCGGACTGAGCTCCACAAACAGTAATGTCGGATCGTTGTCTTCGTCTGTCTCCAGCGGCCTGTCGACGACCAACAGCAACGTCACTTCGCTGTCGAGCGGCCTCAGCTCCACCAATAGCAATGTCACCTCACTGTCGAGTGGATTGAGCTCCACCAACAGCAATGTGGCGTCGCTGTCTTCGTCCGTTTCCAGCGGTCTGTCGACGACTAACAGCAGCGTCACTTCGCTGTCGAGCGGCCTCAGCTCCACCAATAGCAACGTCACCTCGCTGTCGAGTGGATTGAGCTCCACCAACAGCAATGTGTCATCGCTGTCTTCGTCCGTCTCCAGCGGTCTGTCGACGACCAATAGCAACGTCACCTCGCTGTCGAGCGGTCTGAGCTCCACCAACAGTAATGTGTCGTCACTGTCTTCGTCCGTCTCCAGCGGTCTGTCGACGACCAATAGCAACGTCACCTCGCTGTCGAGCGGTCTGAGTTCCACCAACAGTAATGTCTCGTCGCTGTCTTCGTCCGTCTCTAGCGGCCTGTCGACGACTAACAGCAACGTCACCTCGCTGTCGAGCGGCCTGAGCTCCACCAACAGCAATGTGTCATCGCTGTCTTCGTCAGTCTCCAGCAGTCTGTCGACGACCAACAGCAACGTCACCTCGCTGTCGAGCGGTCTGAGCTCCACCAACAGCAATGTGTCATCGCTGTCTTCGTCCGTCTCCAGCGGTCTGTCGACGACTAACAGCAACGTCACCTCGCTGTCGAGCGGTCTGAGCTCCACCAACAGCAATGTGTCGTCGCTGTCTTCGTCAGTCTCCAGCGGCCTGTCAACGACTAACAGCAACGTCACCTCGCTGTCGTCTGGACTGAGCACCACAAACAGTAATGTCGGATCGTTGTCTTCGTCAGTCTCTAGCGGTCTGTCGACGACTAACAGCAACGTCACCTCGCTGTCGAGCGGTCTGAGCTCCACC
>NZ_VIUM01000018.1:113785-173566 GCF_007828315.1 Burkholderia sp. SJZ089
CATCGGTTTCGACAGGCATCAGCTCCCTTTCAACATCAGCGTCGACAGGTATCAGTTCACTGTCGACCGGCGTCAGCTCGCTCTCCACGACGATTGGCTCGCTGTCTACCGGTGTCGGCTCGCTGTCGACGGGGATCGGCTCGCTATCCACTGGGTTAAGCAACACGAACAGCACTGTTTCGTCCTTGTCGTCTTCGACTTCGACAAGCGTTGGATCACTGTCGACAGGACTGTCAACGACAACGAGCAATGTCACCTCGCTGTCGAGTGGCCTGAGCTCCACCAACAGCAATGTTTCGTCGCTATCCTCGTCCGTCTCCAGCGGCCTGTCGACGACCAATAGCAACGTCACTTCGCTGTCGAGCGGCCTCAGCTCCACCAATAGCAACGTCACCTCGCTGTCGAGCGGTCTGAGTTCCACCAACAGCAATGTGTCGTCGCTGTCTTCGTCCGTCTCTAGCGGCCTGTCGACAACCAACAGCAATGTCACTTCGTTGTCGTCCGGACTCAGCTCCACCAACAGTAATGTGTCGTCGCTGTCTTCGTCAGTCTCCAGTGGCCTGTCAACGACCAACAGCAACGTCACCTCGCTGTCGTCCGGACTGAGCTCCACCAACAGCAATGTGTCGTCCCTGTCCTCGTCTGTCTCCAGCGGCTTGTCGACGACCAATAGCAACGTCACCTCGCTGTCGAGCGGCCTGAGCTCCACCAACAGCAATGTCTCGTCGCTGTCATCGTCAGTCTCCACTGGCCTGTCAACGACCAATAGCAACGTCACTTCGCTGTCGTCCGGCCTGAGCTCCACTAACAGCAATGTGTCATCGCTGTCTTCGTCAGTCTCCAGCGGTCTGTCGACGACTAACAGCAACATCACCTCGCTGTCGAGCGGTCTGAGCTCCACCAACAGCAATGTCTCGTCACTGTCTTCGTCCGTTTCCAGCGGTCTGTCAACGACCAACAGCAATGTCACTTCGTTGTCGAGCGGCCTGAGCTCCACCAACAGTAATGTTTCGTCGCTGTCGTCCGGCTTGAGCTCCACAAACAGCAATGTTTCGTCGCTATCCTCGTCCGTCTCCAGCGGTCTGTCGACGACTAACAGCAATGTCTCGTCGCTGTCCTCATCCGTCTCCAGTGGCCTGTCCACGGCCAACAGCAACGTCACCTCGCTGTCGTCTGGCCTGAGCTCTACCAACAGCAATGTCACGTCACTGTCGTCCGGCCTCAGCTCTACCAACAGCAACGTCTCATCGCTGTCGTCCGGACTGAGCTCCATCAATAGCAATGTCACTTCGCTGTCGTCCGGCTTGAGCTCCACCAACAGCAATGTTTCGTCGCTGTCTTCGTCCGTCTCCAGCGGTCTGTCGACGACCAACAGCAACGTCTCGTCGCTGTCGAGCGGCCTGAGCTCTACCAACAGCAACGTCTCATCGCTGTCTTCGTCTGTCTCCAGTGGCCTGTCCACGACCAACAGCAACGTCACTTCGCTGTCGTCCGGACTGAGCTCGACCAACAGCAACGTCACCTCGCTGTCGTCAGGCCTGAGCTCCACCAACAGCAACGTCACCTCACTGTCGAGTGGATTGAGCTCCACAAACAGCAATGTCTCGTCTCTGTCCTCGTCTGTCTCCAGCGGTCTGTCGACGACCAACAGTAACGTCACTTCGCTGTCGTCTGGACTGAGCACCACCAACAGCAACGTCACCTCACTGTCGAGTGGATTGAGCTCCACAAACAGCAATGTCTCGTCGCTGTCCTCGTCTGTCTCCAGCGGTCTGTCGACAACCAACAGCAGTGTCTCATCGCTGTCCTCGTCCGTTTCCAGCGGTCTGTCGACGACTAACAGCAACGTCACTTCGCTGTCGTCCGGACTGAGCTCCACCAACAGCAACGTCACCTCGCTGTCGTCTGGCCTGAGCTCCACCAACAGCAATGTCACTTCGCTGTCGTCAGGCCTGAGCTCCACCAACAGCAATGTCACTTCGTTGTCGTCCGGCCTCAGTTCCACCAACAGCAATGTCACCTCGCTGTCGTCCGGCCTGAGCTCGACCAACAGCAATGTCACTTCGTTGTCGTCCGGCCTCAGCTCCACCAACAGCAATGTCTCGTCGCTGTCTTCGTCGGTCTCCAGCGGTCTGTCGACGACAAACAGCAACGTCTCGTCGCTGTCGAGCGGCCTGAGCTCCACCAACAGCAACGTCACTTCGCTGTCGTCCGGCTTGAGTTCCACCAACAGCAATGTCACTTCGCTGTCGTCCGGCATCAGCTCCACCAACAGCAACATCACTTCGCTGTCGTCTTCGACCTCGACCAGCGTTGGCTCGCTCTCCACCGGCCTCTCGACCACCAACAGCAACGTCACTTCGCTGTCGTCCGGCCTCAGCTCCACCAACAGCAACATCAGCTCGCTGTCGTCCTCGACCTCGACCAGCATCGGTTCGCTGTCCACCGGCCTGTCCTCGACCACCAGCAGCATCGGCTCCCTGTCGTCGGCAACCGGTTCGCTGTCCACCGGCCTGGTGCAGACCAACAGCAGCGTCGCCTCGCTGTCGACGTCCACCTCGTCGAGCGTCAGCTCGCTGTCGACCTCGGTCAGCTCGATCGCCAACTCGTCGGGCAAGATCGGCAACAGCGTGGCTTCGGCACTGGGCGGCGGCTCGACCTACGACCCGGCCACCGGCACGCTGACGGCGCCGACCTACACGACCTACAAGGCCAACGGCACCACCGCGAACGTCGACAACGTCGGCGATGCGCTCGACAGCATCAACTCGAACGGCATCAAGTACTTCCACACCAACTCGACGGGCGCGGATTCGATCGCCACCGGCGTGGACAGCGTCGCGATCGGCCCGAACGCCGTCGCGAACATCGACAACTCGGTGGCCATCGGCAGCGGTTCGATCACCACCACGGCGGTGCCGGTGAGTTCGACGACGGTCGGTGGCATCACCTTTGGCAACTTCGCCGGCAGCAACCCGGCCGGCACGGTGAACATCGGCGCGCCCGGTTTCGAACGGCAGTTGACGGGCCTCGCCGCCGGCCGGATCTCGGCCACCAGCACCGACGCGGTGAACGGCAGCCAGCTGTTCCAGACCAACGCGGCGGTGGCCTCGCTGTCGAGCAGCCTGAGCAGCGCGGCCGGCGCGTTCTCGAGCTCGGTGGCCTCGCTGTCCACCTCGACCTCGACTTCGCTGAATGCGCTGTCCTCGTCCACCTCCACCTCGCTGAGCTCGCTCTCGACGGGAGTGTCCTCGACCAACAGTTCGGTCTCCTCGCTGTCCACCTCGACCTCGACCACCACCGGCTCGCTGTCCACCGGCCTGTCGAACACGAGCAGCAGCGTGACGTCGCTGTCGACCGCCACCTCGACCAGCATCGGCTCGCTGTCCACCAGCCTGTCGTCGACCAACAACTCGGTCACCTCGCTGTCCTCGAGCCTCGGCACGGTCAGCGCCCAGGTGGCCTCGCTGTCCACCACGGCGGCCAACAACACCACGCGCTCGCTGAGCGCCGGCGGTTACGCGGCCGACATGTCGGCGCCGGGCGCGCAGGCGCCATCGGTCAGCGCCGGCTCCAACTCGGTGGCGCTCGGCCAGGGCTCGACCGATGGCGGCCGATCCAACGTGGTGTCGGTCGGCAGTTCGACCCAGCAACGCCAGATCACCAACGTCGCGGCGGGCACGGAAGGCACGGACGCAGTCAACCTCAACCAGTTGAATGCGCTGTCGACTTCTATGTCACAATCCTTCTCCGGCCAGCAAAGCCAGCTCAACCTGCTCGGTTCGCAGCTCGCGCAAACCCAGCAGGCGGTCCAGCAGACCAACCAGATGGCACGGCAGGGGATCGCCGCCGCCACGGCGCTGACGATGCTGCCGCAGGTGGAGCCCGGCAAGACCGTCAACATGGCGATCGGTGTCGCGCGCTTCGCCGGCGAGTCCGGCATGGCGTTCGGCGCAAGCGCGCACGTGACGACCAACGGCATTCTGAAACTGGGCATCGGCGTCTCGGGCCAGAACAAGACGTACGGTGTTGGATATGGATACAGCTGGTGATCGAATCCTTGCCATCGTCCCCCGCGGGGGGACCTGACAGGCGCCTGACCGTCGGCATCTCGCTGTTCGCGAGAGACGGCCAGGCGATCTGGGAAAACGGTATTCATCAGAACATCGCCTTCCTGGCGATGATGCTTCGCAAATCCGGCCGCATCGGCCGGATTTATTTCCTCAACGGCGGGGATGCCAAGCAGATCCCCACCGGCCTCGATTTCGGCGGCCTCGACGTCGAACTGGTCAATCCGCGCGACGTCTCGCACCAGCTCGACGTGGTGATCGAGATGGGCGCCCAGTTGCAGGTGGACTGGCTCAAGTACATGAAGACGCTGGGCAAGAAGCTGATCATGTGCTTCGTCGGCAACGTCTACGCCGGCCTCTGCGAAACGCCGATCTTCAACCAGCCTTCGGGCCACATCTTCAACGGCGGCCCCTACGACGAAGTCTGGATCCTGCCCAAGGACGACAAGACGGCCAAGCCGCTGCTGCGCACGCTGATGCGCGCGCCGGTCTATTCGATGCCGCATATCTGGTCGCCGCATTTCGTCGATCGCCGCATCGCCGCGCTCGCGCAGGAAGGCATCCAGTTCGGCTACCAGGCGGGCCGCCGCACCGACTGGCGGCTCGCGATCCTCGAACCGAACATCTCGGTGGTGAAGAGCTGCCACTACCCGATGCTGGTCGCCGACGAGTTCTACCGCGCGCAGCCCGATGCGGTGAAGCACATGTTCGTGATCAACTCGATGCACATGAAGGAGCACAGCACCTTCGTGCATTTCGCGAACAGCCTCGACCTGGTGCGCCACCACAAGGCCACCTTCGAGCCGCGCGTCGAGCTGCCCTCGTTCCTGGCCCAGCACACCGACGCGGTGATCTCCCACCAGTGGGAGAACCCGCAGAACTACCTCTATTACGACGTGCTGTACGGCGCTTATCCGCTGATCCACAATTCGCCGATGCTGGGCGACGCCGGCTACTACTATCCGGAGTTCGATTCAGCCACGGGCGGGCGCGTGCTGCACCAGGCCTGGCGCGAGCACGACGCCAACCTCGACAGCTACCGCGCGAAGGCAAACGCCCTGCTGCAGCGCGTGTCGATCGATAATCCGGCGAACCTCGACGCCTACGTCGAGCGCCTCCTGGCCTGACCGATTTCCGCGGGAGAACCTGCATGTCCGATATTCCCGTCCGTGATCTTCCGAACGGCGGCAAGCGTCTCGTCGTGGGCGTCTCGCTCTATGTGCGCGGCGCAGGCCAGTCGCTGTGGGAAAACGGGATTTTCCAGAATTGCCTGCTGCTGGTGCTGCTGCTGCGCCAGTCGCCGCTGGTCGGCGAGGTGCTGATGGTGAACGGCGGCAACAACGAATCCGCCGACCCGCAGATGATGCTCGACGAGTGGCAGGTGCCGCTGGTCTCGATGGACGAGGCCATGACGCGCTGCGACGTGCTGATCGAGATGAGCGCGCAGTTCAACGCGAACTGGATCGCGGCCTTCCGCGAGCGCGGCGGCAAGGTGGTGACGATGCGCGTGGGCAACGACTACGTGATCGACATCGAGCGCGCGATGTTCGACAAGCCCTCGGGCTTCCTGTTTTCCGGCGCGCGCTACGACGGCGTCTGGACCATTCCCGAGTTCGAACACTCGTGCCGCCACTACCTCGAATCGGGCCTGCGCCGCGAGGTCACGATCGTGCCGCACATCTGGCATCCGATGCTGTTCGACAAGGCGCGCAACCAGCTCGAGGAAGGCCGTTCCTACGGCTACCAGCCGGGCCGTTCGCGCTGGCGCGTGACGATGTTCGAGCCGAACATCTGCATGGTGAAGACCAGCATCATCCCGATGCTGATCGCCGAGGCGGCCTATCGCGAGCAGCCCGCCTTCGTCGAGTTCGTGCGCGTGTGCAACACGCTGCACATGAAGGACCACACGACCTTCGTGCATTTCGCGCGCAGCCTCGACATCGTCAACCACAGCCTGGCGACCTTCGAGGGGCGTTTCGCGATCTACGAGTTCATGTCGCATCACGGCGACGTGGTGATCTCCCATACCTGGGAAAACGCCCAGAACTACCTCTATTACGAGCTGCTGTACGGCGGCTATCCGCTGGTCCACAACTCGCCCTTCCTGGGCCCCTGCGGCTACTACTACCCGGATTTCGACTGCGAGGAAGGCGGCCGCCAGTTGCTGCGCGCGTTCCGCGAGCACGACGCGAATCTCGAGGCTTACCGCGAGCACGCGGCCCATCTGCTGCACTCGGTCGACATCCACAACCCGGACAACGTCGCCGCCTACACGGAAGCGCTGGCCGCGCTCTATCGCTGAGGCAGCGCCCTAGCCAACTCGCCACATCGACTTCGAACCCGGAGGCCACTTGAAATCGATCCTCGTCCGCTACGCCACGCTCGGCGCCCTCGCCGCCCTCGCCCAGCTCGCGCAGGCCCAGACGCCGGCGCCGGCCGCCGCGGCAGCCGGCAATGCGCCGACGCTCTCGCTCGCGCCCGTCAACGCGGGCACCTCGGCCGACGAGCTGCTGCGCAACGCCGACTTCGCACTCCAGATGATCGATACGGGCCGCTTCCACGACCTCTACACCGACGTGGCGCCGTTCGTGAAGCAGCGCTACGACGAGCAGCATTTCTCCGACGACACGCGCCAGTCGCGTCAACTGGTCGGCGCCATCAAGAGCCGCGGCTGGGCCGCCGTCACGCGCATCATCTACACGGGCGCCAAGGACGTGCCGGACGGCCTTTATGCCAACGTCGACTACGCCACCACGCAGACCTCGGGCAAGGTGGTCTACGAGAAGGTCAGCTTCCGCCTCGAGAACGACGGCCGCTGGCACCTGACGGGCTACGTGCCGCGCGTCGCGCAAGGGCCGATTCCGGGCAGCCAGTAAGCCCGCGGCGCCTCATGGCCGGGGGCCTGCTCAGGCCTCCTCCTCGCCGTCGAAGTGCGGCTTCAGCAGCGCCTCGATCCAGTCCATGAAGGCCCGCACCCGGCGCGACAGGTTGCGCCGGTGCGCCACCACGAACCAGACCGGCAGCGAGGCCGGACGATACTCGGGCAGCACCTCCACCAGTTCGCCGCTTTCCAGGTAGGACAACAGCCGCCAGCGGCTCGCCTGGATCAGCCCGATGCCGGCAAGCCCCGCCGCGTGATAGGTCTGCACGCTGTTGACGCTGAGTGCGCAAGGCAGCGCCAGCGTGGCGGGCCGCCCGCGCTCGACGTAGTCCCACACGGTCGGCCGGTTGGCGAAGCTCATGGTGTAGTTGACCAGCCGATGGCCCTGGGTGGCCAGTTCGCGCAGGTTGCGCGGCACGCCATGGCGGGCGAGGTATTCAGGGCTTGCCGCGTTCACCATGCGCAGGCTGCCGAGCCGCCGCGCCACCAGCGATTCGTCGACGATCCCGCCGATCCGCAGCACGCAATCGATGCCCTCCTGGATCAGGTCGACGCGCCGGTCGGTGCTCGACACCTCCAGCGCCAGCTCCGGATGCATCGCGATGAAGCCGGGCAGCGCCGGCACCAGCACGCTGCGCGCGATCTCGCTGGGCAGGTCCACGCGCAGGCGCCCGCGCAGCGGCACGTCGTGCTCGCTGGTGAACATCGACTGCAGCGCCTCGGCATCGGCCAGCAGGTCCTGGGCGCGCTGGTAGAAGGCGTGGCCGTCCTCGGTCAGTTGCACGGTGCGCGTGGAGCGGTGCAGCAGCCGCGCGCCGATCTCAGCCTCCAGCGCGCGCACCGTGTTCGAGGCGCGCCCCTTCTGGATGCCGAGGCTTTCCGCGGCACGCGTGAAGCTCGCCATCTCGGCCACCCTTACGAAGATCCGCAGCGCGTCCAGGTTCTGCATTGTGATGTTTGAAAATAACAGTGCGTTCAGATTAGCGCACTTTATCGCATCGAGCCGGGGGCGCATAGTGAGCGACTCACGGCCGGCGCCGCCGGCTGAACGACGGAGAACACGATGCGTTACAACCAGCTTGGCAATACCGGACTGTTCGTGTCCGAGATCTGTCTCGGCACGATGACCTTCGGCCGCTCGGGCCAGGACGGCATGTGGGGCAACATCGCCGGCATGGACCAGGCCACGGCCGACGCGATCGTCGAGCGCAGCCTCGCCGCCGGCGTCAACTTCATCGATACCGCCGACATCTATTCGTTCGGCGAATCGGAGGAGATGCTGGGCCAATCGCTGAAGAACCTGTCGGTACCGCGCAAGAACGTGGTGCTGGCCACCAAGCTGTACAACCCGATGAGCAGCGGCCCCAACGATCGCGGCACCTCGCGCGTGCACATCATCAACTCGCTCGAGGCCAGCCTCGAGCGCCTGCAGACGGATTACATCGACCTGTACCAGATTCACGCCAACGACACGGTCACGCCGATCGATGAAATGCTGCGCACCTTCGACGACCTGATCTCGCGCGGCCTGGTCCGCTACATCGGCGTGTCGAACTGGCAGGCCTGGCGCATCGCCAAGGCGCTCGGCGTGGCCGAGCGGCGCGGCTACGCGCGTTTCGAATCGGTGCAGGCCTACTACTCGATCGCCGGCCGCGACCTCGAACGCGAGATGGTGCCGATGATGAACGAGGAGAAGGTCGGCCTGATGGTCTGGTCGCCGCTGGCGGGCGGGCTGCTGTCGGGCAAGTACGGCCCGGGCTCGAACGACAACGAAGGCCGCCGCGCCACTTTCGATTTCCCGCCGGTCGACAAGGATCGCGCCTGGGCCTGCGTGGCCGCGATGCGCCCGATCGCCGAGAAGCACGGCGCAAGCGTGGCCGCGGTGGCGCTGGCCTATGTGCTCGCCAAGCCCTTCGTGACGACGGTGATCGTCGGCGGCAAGCGGCTCGAACAGATCGAGCAGAACCTCGGCGCGGTCAAGCTGAAGCTCGACGCCGAGGACCTCGCCAAGCTCGACGAGGCCAGCGCGCTGGCGCCCGAGTATCCGGGCTGGATGCTGTCGCGCCAGGCGGTCCATCGCGTGCCGCAGCCGTTCGAGCCGAAGGCCTGAACGAAAGCGGGGCCGACCTCGGTCGGCTCTCGTGAAAACGGGCCGGCGCCGCGATGATGCTGCACCAGCCCGTGTCGCTTGCCTCCGGCGCGAGGCCGGGGTCAGCCAGCCCTCGTCAGGCAGCCGGGAAGTCGGTGCTCTGCGTCAGATCCTTCCACTGCTCGAACCCGCTGCGCAGCGATTCGAGCTTGGTCTGCGCAAGTTGATAGGCATCCGAACCAAGCAGCAGGCGCAGCGGCGGATGCTCGGCTTCCACGGCGCGGATGATCGCCGCCGCGCCGCGCACCGGGTCTCCCGGCTGCGTGCCCGAATAGGCACGTGCCTGGGCACGGCGCTTGCCGGCCGTCTCCGCGTAATCGTCGATCACGATCTTCGACTCGATCACCGAGCGGCCCGCCCAGTCGGTGCGGAAGCGCCCCGGCTCGACGATCGTCACATGGATGCCGAGCGGCCCGACCTCGGCCGCCAGCGACTCCGAGAAGCCTTCCACGGCATGCTTCGAGGCATGGTAGTAACCGGTCGCCGCGAAGGCCATCAGCCCGCCGATCGACGACACGTTGACCACGTGTCCATGCCGGCGCGCGCGCATGCCGGGCAGCACGTGGCGCGTCAGCGAGAACAGGCCGAACACGTTGGTCTCGAACTGGCGGCGGATCTCGGCGTCCTCGCCCTCCTCGATCGCCGAGAAATAGCCGTAGCCGGCATTGTTGACCAGCACGTCGATGCGGCCGAACTTCGCCTCGGCATCCGCCACGGCCCGGCCGATGGTGGCCTCGTCGGTGACGTCGAGCGGCAGCACCAGCGCGCGCTCGCCATACGGCGCGGCGAGCGCCGCCAGCTTGCCCGGATCGCGCGCCGTCAGCACCGCGCGGCCGCCCTGCTCGAGCACCTGGCGGGCCAGTTCATGGCCGAAACCCGTCGAACATCCCGTAATGAACCAGACGTCTTCTTTCTTCATCACCACTCCTTGGGAAAGATCGGATCGACAGCCGGCAGCCCGGCTGCATGAGACGTATGTTGCGCCGCGGCGCGTCGGCGGCGCCAGCGAGATCGCACCAATCTTTTGCGCGATACTGCCAATCGCATCGGCAGGATCGCGAAGCATCGGCCGTGCCGTTGCACGATCCTGCCGAATGTCTTAGGGTGACGCGATCCGCCGAAACGAGCGCCGGCTCGTCAGGCCCCAGTGGAGACGACCATGGACCCCTTGCTCGACCCGATACGCGATGCGATCGAACGCCACTGCGCCTCGCCGCACCAGGCCACGCCCATCCCGGGCCTGACGATCTTCCGCATGACCAGCACCACGCCGCCCGATCGCGCGCTCTACAACCCGCGCCTGCTGCTGATCGTGCAGGGCGCGAAGTCGGTGGCGCTCGGCGAGCTGTCGTTCCGCGCCACGCCGGCGAACTTCCTGCTGGTGACCGTCAACATCCCCGTCACCACCCAGATCGAGGTAACGCCCGACGGCCGCCCGCATCTCGCGCTGACGCTGAGCCTGGATCGCGCCCTGCTCGCCGAGGTGCTGCAGCGCGTGGCGGCCGAACCGGTGGCCACCGCCTCGCCGGCCGCGCTGGCGGCCGCGCCGCTGACCGACGCGCTGCTTGAGCCCTTCTCGCGCCTGCTGCGGCTGCTCGACCATCCCGACGAGATCGACTTCATGGCGCCGCTGATCGTGCGCGAGATCTACTACCGCCTGCTGACGGGCGCGCTCGGCGAGACGCTCACGCAGTTCGCGCTGAACAGCTCGCACGTGGCGAAGATCGGCCGCGTCACGGACTGGATCAAGCATCACTATGCCGAGCCGATGAGCATCGAGGCGCTCGCCGAGCTGGCCGGCATGAGCGTCACGTCCTTCCACCGCCACTTCAAGAACCTCACCTCGATGACGCCGATCCAGTACCGGATGCAGATCCGCCTGCGCGAGGCGCGGCGCATGCTGATTTCGGAAGGGGAAGGCGCCGGGGCGATCGGCCTGAAGGTGGGCTACGAGAGCCAGTCGCAGTTCAGCCGCGACTACAAGCGCCTGTTCGGCGCGCCGCCCGCAAGCGACACGGCGCGGCTCGCCAATGGACGATAACAACGGGCGATAGCGGGGGGAAGGAGCAACGGGGATGACGAGGGCGGCCGGCGAGGGCCGCCCTGCTTCGTCTCAGGCAGCCGAGCCGTTCACCAGGTTGGCGAGCAGCAGGTCGTAGTCGGCCACCAGGGCCGGGTTCTTCGAGGTGTAGCGGCGCAGCAGTTCGCGCTGGCGCCGCGCATAGTGCTCCCAGTCGGCGTCGTGCTCGCGCAGCACGCGCGCGAGCAGCCCGGCGCCGGCCTGCACGTCGTTCTCGGGGTAGTAGTAGCCGAGGTCCTGCACCAGGTGCGCGTTGTGGACCAGCGGATAACCCTGCCAGGCCACGTCGAAATAGAAGTAGTTGAGCGGGTTTTCCCATTGGTGCGAGACCACCACGTCGGTGAACTCGGCCAGGAACATCGGCGTGTCGTAGCGACCGACGAAGCTGGCCTTGCTGGCCCGCACGATCTCGAGGTAATTCATCAGCATCACGAACTCCTGGCTGTGATGCGCGATGTGCTCGGCATTGGTGACGTGCGTAAACGAGATCGCATCGGGGTCGCGCCGGAACACCTCGTCGATGATCAGCATCGGGTAGAGGCAGAACTTCACCACGTCGTGGTTCGGCTCCATCACCGTCAGGCGTTTCGCCGCCTGGCCGCTGGGCCGGTACTCGCCGTTCTCGCGCAGCGGCCGCGCGCGCTCGGTGAGGAACATCGGATCCCAGACGAAGGGCACCACGCGCCCCGGGCAGCGCCGCAGCGATTGCAGGAAGGGCAGCGAGGACGGCGCGATCTGCGGAATCGCCCAGATTTCGTCGTAGCCGCGATTGATGAACAGCGTGTCCCACAGCTTGCGGCCGAACAGGATCGATTGCGTGGCGTGGATGTATTCGAAGCCGCAGCAGTAGCTGACGATCTTCACGCCGCGCGCCTTCAGGTAGGCGGTCTGCTCGCCGTCGATCTGCCCGCCCAGCTCGATCAGCACGTCGAGCGAATCCTTCATCTCGGTGAAGCTGCGCGTCTCGAAGATCCTGCGATCCCAGGGCAGCGCGTCGCTGAGCACGACGTCGGTGGTGTTGACCAGGGTCACGCGATAGCCGCGCGAGGATTTCATCAGCAGCTTCGCGAGATAGAGCGCGTTCTGCTTGATGCCGTTGATCCAGAGGCTTTCGTTCGGCTCGCGCAGGCCGATCGTGATACCGATACGCAGGCCGTTCAAATCGACAGGAGCAGTCATGATGGGCGGGCGAAAAAGATGTCGCGGTGCGGCGCGCACGCCATGCCGGCGCTGCATGGCCGGCCGCGCACTGGCCTGGGTTCAGGGCCGCAGTCTAACCGAGCCGCCGCGCCTGGACTGTCATAAATGGTCACGGGATACGCCGCCGGCCGCCACGGCACGAGCAGCGCAAAAACCGGGCCCAGACGCCCGGTTGCGCGATGGCACGGCAAGGCGCGGGCCTTCGCCCACGCTGCGCCCTGCCGATCAGTAATGCCGGGTGCCGCGCACGTTGACGGCCGTATCGAACAACTCCTGCGCGCGGGCCAGCTCGTCCAGCGCGTGGTCGAGCCGCGATTGCGCGGCCGCGTATTCGGCGCTTCGCGCGCCCTCCTCCTGATCGCCGCGCACCGCGCGGAAAGCGAGATCGACGTTGCGCGTCGCCTCGACGTAACGCTGGGCGGCAAGCGCCTCGCGCGAATGAGCACCATGAGCCATCAACCGTCCTCCTCGGGCTCGCCCGTCGGCAAGCCAGCGGCGGGCGTTCAGGGAGGAACGCCCGCGGGCATCAATCCCGCTCGCCGCGCCGCGCCCGAAGGCTGCGGCAGCGGAAGCGACTTCCGGACCGGTCCGTCATTCGATCGCGCGGCCAGGCCGCTCGACGCTAGAGCAGCAGCTTGCCCTGGCCGTGGCCAGGCGTGCCGAATGCGGGCTCCGGATCGGGCGCGGGAAGCTCGAACAGGTCGCGCGTGATACCGCGCGCATGTTCGGCCGGCGGGCGGGCTCGCAGCCGCTTCACGAAATCCGTGTAGACGGCCGCCGGCTCCACCGCCGGCAAGTCGAACAGGTCGCGCGTGAAGCCGCGCGACTGTGCCTCGGCCGAACGCCCGCGCAGGCGCCCGACCAACTCGACATAGGTTTCGAAATCGCCGTCGCGCGCGGCCTTGTTCACGCGCGCGAGATCGCGTGCCTTGATCACCGAGGGCTCGGCCAGGCGCACCGTGTAGGGCGCGTCGAGCTCGACCGACAGCGCGACCGGATAGCTGCGCGCGCCGGGCTCGGCCGTGCGCGCCACGCAATCGACCACTACCGCCGACTGCGCCGCGCCGAGCGGCTTGCCGGTGACGGCACTGCGCAGGTTCTCGGGCGTCACGCGCAGGCGCGTGCCGACGCCGAGCGGCGCCGCCGAGGCGCAGACCAGCGCGTAGTGCTGCTCGCGACGGCGCCCCGAAGGCAGCGTCGCGCGGCTGGTGATGAAGCTGTAGGGCGGCAATTGGCGCACCTGGCCGCCGGCATCGACCCAGGCGTTCCAGAGCAGCATGCGCCCCGGGTTGACCACCGGCGCGCGGCTCACCACCGGCGTGAACAGCGCGACCAGCGAACCGGCGCGATGCGCGGCGACCTGCACGCTGCTGCCCAGCGACTGTCCGATGCCCCACAGAAACCGCCCGCCGCCGAGCCGACGCTCCCACTCCTTGCGGAGCACGGTGGTCGAGAGATCCTCGCCGAACTCGGCGCCGATCCGGGTCCAGCAAAACGTCGGGGGCAGGTGTTTCAGTGTCATCAACTCTCTCGGGTACCGCGGCCCGATCTTGCGATGGGGCATTTCAATAAGCGCTACTGTATAGTTATAATGCATGACATGGAAGCCCCAGACACCAATTTTTCCGTTCAGGAGCTGCTCGACAAGCTTCGTGGAGATCCGCGCTCATCCAGCGAGATAGCGCGGCTTTGCGGCGTCAGCCAGCCTACCGTGTCGCGGCTTCGCCTGTCCGATGGGCAGCGTCTTCGTCGCAGCGAACCATTCATCAAGCTATGCACTTTCTATGGAATGGAGGCCCCTGCCTCGGGCATGCGCACCGGCAGTTACGACGAGCGCCTGCGTGAGGCGATCGTCGAGGCCTGGGACGGCTCGGACGAGCACGGCCGCGCGCTGATGGTGGTGATCCAGGGGCTGAAGGGGCTCGGCGGCAAGCCGGGATAGGGCAGCGTCACGCGCGGCGCCACGGCTCGCTCGAGCCGAGGAAGGGAAGGAGGAATGCGACGCGGCCAGGCTGGCCGCGTCGGCGCATCGATCGAGGCATGAATCGATTCGATCGATCGCGATGACCGCGTTGCCCCGGCGCCTGGCCGGGAGCACGCGGCCGCAGGTCAGAACATCGTGTTGCCGTTGGCCGATTCGGCCGGCACGTCCTGGATCACGTCCCAGTGCTCGACGATCCTGCCGCCCTGCACGCGGAAGATGTCCACCACGGCCTGGCCGCGATCGGCCGGTCCGTCGGTCGAATGCACATGCAGGAACACCAGGTCGCCGGCGCTGCCGCTGCGCACGATCCTCGCCCTCGATCGAGGGTGCTCCTTGAAATAGCCCGTGAAGAACTCGACGAACGGCGCCTTGCCGTCCGGCACCCCGGGATTGTGCTGCCGATAGTCGGGCGCCACCACGGCGGCGGCATGCTGCACGTCGTGCTGGTTGAAGAAGCGCTCGTAGAAGTCGATCACGAGCCGGCGGTTGCCCTCCTCCTCGGCCAGGTCGCGGGGCGCCGCCGGTTGCGCCGCCACGGCAGCGGTCGAAACCAGCAGGCCGCAGCCGATCAGGGCAGCGGACAGGAAGCGCAAGATACGTCGCATGAGAATCTCCTCGGCAGAAAACCGGAATATATGTGCACCGCGCGCCAGCGGCGAACCGCCCGCCCTCGCGCTCAGCTGCGGCGGCAACGCTGCGCCTGGCTCAGCTCGCGCAGCGTGCCCAGCGCGCGGCCATATTCCGCATCGAACTCGGGGCGCTCGAAAATGGATCGCGGCGGCGTGCCGTCCGCCTGTCGTTGCGGCTTCGCCGCGCTTTCCTCGGGCCGGCTGCCGGCCACGTAGTAGACGTAGCGCGAGGCACCGCCCTTGCAGATCCGCGTGACCGCTTCCACCTTGCGATCGGCGATGAGCTGCTGCATCAGCGCCACCACGCGCGGCCCGCTCGACTTGCGCGTCCTGGCCAGCGCCGCCGCGCTGTGCGGCACGCCCGGCGTCATGCAGGCCAGCAGCGCGACGAGGTCGCGTCGATAGGTTTCGTCGGCACGCGCGCGCCGCCGTTGCCGTACCTGCTCGGCATGGGCGCTCGCCTGCTTCGCGTCGTGCTCGGCGGGCGGCGGCGGCATCAGCTCGGCGCGACGCGAACGCGCCTTGTCGCTGGCGTAGTAGCGGATCCGCGCGTGACGCGCGGAATCGAGCTTGTCGCGCCGCACGACCACCAGGCTCTCGGCGATCAGGCGGCCCAGCAGGATCTTCACGCGCGGCGTGGGCACGCCCAGGCGGCTGGCCAGTTGATGGGCCTCGTAACCGTGCTCGCCGTCGAGCATCACGAGGAGGTCGCGGCCGCTGACGCGGGTCGCGGCGAGTGCGTCGAGCGGCGCGGATGTATTGGCGGTCATGGGTTCGGGCTCGGTGAGGACGAAGGGGATTCGATCCGCCGGAGCGCCTTGCCGCCAGGCGCTCCGGTTTCGGTCTGGCGCCATGCGGCGCGCCGTTGCGCTACCTGGCCGGAATCGGCGAGTCGGAAAAGCGCGTGACGTCGGGCCCGTATTGCAGCGTGGCCACCGCGCGGCGCAGCACGCCGTAGTCGACGGTTTGGCCCTGCGCGTCATGCTCCTGCCCGCGCCAGAACACCTGGCCGGCGGCGGGCACCGCATCCTTGAGCAGGTCGTTCACCTTGCGCTCCCAGGTATAGCTGTCCAGCAGCGCGTTGTCGTTCCACACGGCGATCTGGCCGCCGCTCGGCGCGTTGGCGCCCGTGGCCTGGCTCCATTTGGCGTACAGCGTGTCGCCCTTGATGCCGTCCGGATTGAAGTAGCTCGGGCCGAACGGCACGATGTACCAGTCGCCGTAGGATTCGGTCCACTGGTAGCCCTTGTCGGCCCAGTTGATCGAGGCTTCGCTGCCCCAGTTGATCCAGCGCTGGATGATGAAGGACTTGTCGAGCCGCGGCAGGTAGCTCGCGTCGCCCCACATCTCGACGCGCCTGTGCCTCGACTGCAGGAACCTGCCGAGCTGGTTCAGGTAGTCGACCTGGCTCGCCGTGGTGATGCTGCCCGAGTTGACATTGACCTCGTCGCCGCCGATATGCACGGTCGAGGACCGGAACCAGGGCAGGAATTCGCCGAACACCGACTCCACGTACTGCAGCGTTGCCGGCTTGGTCGGATCGATGGTGCCGCCGGGCGGCGTATCGCCAACATAGGCGATCGCGGGATTGGCCGCGGCGAAGGCGCCGGCATGCCCCGGCGTGTCGAATTCCGGCACGATCCGCACGTGATGGGCGGCGGCGATCGTCTCCAGCTTGTCCCAGTCGTCGCGCGTATAGACCAGGCCATCGGCGGGTACCAGGCCGGCGAATTCCGGTTTGTCGCTCTTCAGGCGGAAGGCGCGCAAACCCCAACTGCCGTCCTTCGCCTTGGCCTGGTCGTTCAGGTGCAGGTGCAGCGTGTTGAGCTTGTACCAGCCCATGAAGCGCAGGTAGGCCGCGAGGAAATCGACGCTCGCGTACTTGCGGCCGACGTCGAACATGATGCTGCGCTCCGCGTAGCGCGGCACGTCCACCGCGAAGCCACGCGCCACCCGCAGATGCGCGCCCGCGGCGGCACCATCCAGCGAGAGCATCTGCAGCAGCGTCTGCGTCGCGTAGAACACGCCCGCCGCGCCCTGGCCACGCAGCACCGCGTGGTCCTCCAGATCGAGGCTGTAGCCTTCCTCGCCGAGCTGGGCGGCGCCCGCGCCGCAAGGCGCGAGGCTCAGCACGATGTCCCCGGCGGCCGGCGTGGCGGCCCGGCCCACGATCGGAAGAACGAGACCGGACACGGTCTTCAGTTGCGCCTGGAACTGCGTGGCGGTATCCGCGAGCGCGGCCGCGTCGGCCGGGTCGACCAGGATCCGGCTGCCGGCATCGAAGCTCAGCGTGCCGTTGCCGCCGGTCCAGTCGCGCATGGTGGGAATCACCATCGGCTTGGCATTGGCGCCGGCCGGCGCCTGCCCCAGCTCGGCCTCGCTGCAGGCCAGCGGGGCCGCCGCTGCCGGCCGGCTCGCGCCGGATGCGGCAAGCGCCGCGCCTTGGCCGCCAAGCGCGACCAGACCGCCGGCCAGCAGCATCGACAGCCAGGATGTCATCGAACGCGGAATACGCATCGGACCTTCCCTCTCTCTCAGGTTCATGGAGGCGACGGCCACGCTTCGAGGTGGCTTCGTTCGCGCGCACTACTTCGCAATGCGAAGCAATTCGAGTGCATTCACAACCAGCGGAAATCGCTTTCCATCGGCATCATGCGAGGTTTGCTTCGACGGAGAAACAGGCTGGATACGACAGCCACGGCCCGCGAATCCTGGCCCGCGAATGGGTCGTACCAGTTTGATACCAGCGTAACGTACACGCTTCGTTTTTCATTGGCAATGAAAAATCAACGGCGCGGCCGGCAAGCGAGGAAGGTCGGCGCCGCCCCGGCGCGCCGCAGGATTCGGCACGCCGGGCGGCGGGCAACGGCATTATGTTTCGGCTCCGGGCCAATGCTCGTGCACCGCCCCCGGATTGATTACCGGGAGCAGGAAGTCCCGCGTTCAGTGCGAGATCTTTTCGAGCGCGATGCCCTTGGTGCGGGGGCCCATCAGGCCAATCGAGGCCATCACGATCAGCATCGCGGCGGAGATGAAGGCGAACACGCCGGCCGTGCCGAAGCCATTGAGCACCGAGGCGATCACGAACGAGGTGAAGATCGCCGAGAAGCGGCTCCACGAATAGACGAAGCCCACCGCGCGCGCGCGGATCGCGGTGGGGAACAGCTCGGCCTGGTAGGCGTGGAAGCTGTAGGACATGATGTTGTTGGCGAGCGTGAGGCCGATGCCGAGCAGCACCAGCACGCCGGCCGTGCCGCTCTGGCTGAACAGCAACCCGCAGACGATCGCCGCGCCCGCCATCGCCACGATCACGCTCTTGCGCTCGAAGCGGTCGCCGATCGCCAGGCCGATCAACGGGCCGATCGGCGCGGCCAGCGCGATCACGCTCGAATACATCAGGCTGGTGGTGATCGTGATGCCCTGCTTGATCAACAACGTCGGCACCCAGTTCGCGAAACCGTAGAAGCCGACGGTCTGGAACACGTTGAAGATCGTCATCATCACGGTGCGCTTGCGATACGGCGCCACCCACATGTCGCGGAAGCTGCCGCGCGCGATCACCGGCTCGCTCGGGCCCGGCGGCGGCAGCGGCCGGCCGTATTCGGCCTCGACCTTGCGCTCCAGCTCGCGCATCACCTGGTCGGCCTCCTCGAGGCGGCCCTGCTGGGCGAGCCAGCGCGGGCTTTCCGGCAGCGCGCGGCGGATCCACCAGACGAAGATCGCGGCATGCGCGCCGATCAGCACCACCCAGCGCCAGCCGTCCAGGCCGAGCGGCGCATGCGGCACCAGCAGGTAGGCGAGGAAGGCCACCACCGGCACCGCGCAGAAGCCGACCGCCTGCTCGCAGGCGAAGGCGCGGCCGCGGATCTCCTTGGGCACCAGCTCGGAGATGTAGGTGCCGATCGTCACCATCTCCACGCCGAGCCCGAGGCCGACCACGAAGCGCCAGAAGTTCAGGCCCGCGGCGCTGTCCTGGAAGGCCATCACGATGTTGGCGGCGGTGTACCAGAGCAGCGACCAGGTGAACACGGCGCGCCGCCCGAAGCGGTCGGCCAGGAAGCCGCAGGAGATGGTGCCGATGAACAGGCCCGCGAACAGCGCGGCAATGAAGCTCGCCACCCCGGTGGTACCGAACAGGCCATGCGTGGAGGCAGACAGGATGCCGCTCTTCACCAGGCCCGGCGCGACGTAGCCGCTGTAGAGCAGGTCGTAGAGCTCGAAGAAGAAACCGAGGCTCAGCAGCGCGACCAGCTTCCAGACGGTGCGCGTGGGCGGCAGGCGGTCGAGGCGCGCCGCGATCGCGCCGGCGTCGATGGGCGCCGCGGCGGTGAAGACGGTGGATGAGGGTCGATCGGTGGAAGCCATGGCGCGTGTCTCCGGTGCGGTCTTGTCGTCGTGACCGGCTCGCCTCGATGCGGCGGCGGCCGGTCCGTCGCGCATTGTACCGGCTGGCCGAGCGGCCCGAGCGTGACCCGTGCGCCGAACGCGCCGAACGCGCTGAACGCGGCAGGCGCGTCGCGCCCTGCCGCGCCGGATCGCTCAAGCGGCCTTCGCCGGCGCGGGCCGCTTCAGCAGGCCGATCAGCAGCGCCGTCACCACGGTGCCGGCCACGATCGCCAGCGTGTAGGTGCCCAGGTGCGTGACCGCGTTCGGGATCGGCAGCACGAAGATGCCGCCGTGCGGCACCTTCAACTCGACGCCGGCCGCCATCGAGATCGCGCCGGTGATCGCCGAGCCGACGATGCACGACGGGATCACCCGCATCGGGTCGCGCGCCGCGAACGGAATCGCGCCCTCGGTGATGAAGGCGATGCCGAGCACGGCAGCCGCGTTGCCGGCCTCGCGCTCCTCGACGCCGAAGCGCGAGCGGAACAGCCAGGTGGCCAGCGCGATGCCCAGCGGCGGCGTCATGCCGGCCGCCATGGTGGCCGCCATCGGCGTATAGACCTGGCTCGCGATCAGCCCGGCGCTGAAGGCATAGGCGGCCTTGTTGACGGGGCCGCCCATGTCCACCGCCATCATCCCGCCGAGGATCGCGCCGAGCACCACCGCGCTGCCCGACTGCATCGAGCGCAGCCAGCCTTCCAGCGCATGCAGGGCGGCCGCCACCGGCGTGCCCACCACGTAGAGCATCAGCAGGCCGACGATCAGCGTCGACAGCAGCGGGATGATCAGCACCGGCTTCAGCCCTTCCAGGTTGCGGTGCAGCCGCAGGTGGCGATTGATCAGCAGTGCCGCGTAACCGGCCAGGAAGCCCGACACGATGCCGCCGAGGAAACCGGCGCCGAGGCTCGCGGCCAGCATCCCGCCGACCATGCCGGGCGCGATGCCGGGCCGGTCCGCGATCGAGTAGGCGATATAGCCCGACAGCGCCGGCACGATCAGCGCGAAGGCCGATTTCGCGCCGATCTGGAACAGCGACCAGGCCAGCGTGCCCTTGTGCGCGTCGTCGAAGGCGTAGATGCCGCCCAGCGCGAAGGACAGCGCGATCAGCAAACCGCCCGCCACCACGAAGGGCAGCATGAAGGACACACCCGTCATCAGGTGACGATAGGCGCCGGGCGCCTTCGCGTTGCGGGCCTGCTTGGCCGCCGCTGCCTGGTCGGCCAGCGAGGCGCCGGCCGCGGACGCGGCGCCCGGCGCGGCAGCGTCACGGCTCGCCTCGGCGATGGCGCGTTCGAGCAGCGCGGCGCCGCCGCCAATCGCGCCCTTCGTGCCGGTCTCGTAGAGCCGCTTGCCGGCGAAGCGCGATTTGTCGACCTGCGTGTCGGCGGCGATCACCACCAGGTCGGCCTCGGCGATCTGCGCCTCGCTGAGCCGGTTCTGCGCGCCCACCGAGCCCTGCGTCTCGACGTGGATCGCGTGGCCGAGCTGGCGCGCGCCCTGCGCGAGTCCCTCGGCCGCCATGAAGGTGTGGGCGATGCCGGTCGGGCAGGAGGTGATCGCGACGATCTTCAGCGCACGCGCCGGCGCGGCCGTGTTCGCGGCAGGCTGCGTCGAGGCGCCGGTTGCCGGCGCCGGCGTCGACGGCACCGCGCCGTCCGCATCGGCCGCCGCGCGCGCGATCCGCGCCACCAGCTCGTCGGCCTCGCGGATCGCGCGCTCGATCGAGACGCGATGGATCGCCTTGCCGGCGAATCGCGCCTCGTCGATGCCGGCCGTGTCGTCGGCGGCGATCAGCACCGCATGCGCCGCGCCGATCTGCTCGGCCGTCAGCGGCGAGCCGATGCCCAGCGCGCTGCGCGTCTCGATCTCGAGCGTGCCGCCCAGGCGCCGCGCCGCGCGCAGCAGGGCCTGCGCCGCCATTGCCGGCGCGGCGCTGCGCTCCGGCGCCGCCACCAGTCCAATCAGTCTTTCCATGATGTCTCCGCTGCCGCGCCGCTCGCGCGGGGTCGCGCGGCGCCGTCGGCCGCGATCGTGAAGGTGTCGAGTTCGACGCGCGCCGCATGCGCGTCGAGCGTTGCGTGATCCGGCAGATGCGGGCCGACGCGCGCCAGCTTGGCCGCCGCGAAGGCGCTCGCGCGGCGCCCGGCCTCGGCCCAGGCTCGGCCCTCGGCCAGGCTCGCCACCAGCCCGGCGACGAAGGCGTCGCCCGCCCCCACCGTGCTGGCCACCGGCACCTGCAAGGGCGCCGCGTGAAAACCGTCGAGTTCGGCCGAGCCGGTCGTGCAGAGGCCGAATGCGCCCTGCTCGCCGAGCGAGACGGCGACATGGCGCACGCCGCGCGCCACCAGCTCGCGCGCCGCGTCGAGCAGCGCCTCGCGGCTGTCGAGCGGCCGGCCCAGCGCCGCCGCCAATTCCTCGCGATTGGGCTTGACCAGGTCGGGCAGCTCGAGCGGATCGCCCGAGCCCAGCACCGCGGCCAGCGGCGCGCCGCTGGTATCGAGCGCGACGCGCGCGCCCGCCGCGTGCAGCGAGCGCGTGGCGCGGCGATAGAAGTCCGTGTCGACGCCGGGCGGCAGGCTGCCGGCCAGCACGAACCAGCGCCCCGGCGCCGCCAGCGAGGCGAGCCGCGCCTCCAGCGCCGCCAGATCCTGCGCCGTGGCGCGCGCGGTGGCGAGATTGATATCGGTGGTCTGGCCGCGCGCTGGATCGACCAGCTTGACGTTGGTGCGCGTGCGCCCGGCGATGCGCACGAAACGATCGTCGATGCGCTTGTCGGCGAACATGGTCTCGAAGGCCTCGCTGCCCTCGCGGCCGAGCAGGCCCGTGACGATCGTGGCGATGCCGTAGTCGGCCAGGCAGCCGGCGACGTTGACGCCCTTGCCACCCGCGTTGATCTCGAGCGATTCGGCCTGGTTGACGGCGCCCAGCGCGAGGCCGGCCACGCGCACGGTCTGGTCCAGCGCGGGATTCGGCGTGACGGTCACCACCACGCGCGCGGCGTTTGTCGCCGATCGGATCGTGATGCTCATGCGGCAGCCTCGTCCCGGGTCTCGCCGGCCGGGCCGCCTTCGCTGACTTCGCCGCCGTCGAGCGCGCGCACGGCGTCGACATCGGCGGCATCGAGCGCGCGGCGCGCCAGCGCGCGCAGCGCATCGAGCCGCGAGGCGCGCAGCCGCGTCTTGACGGCCGGGATATCGCGCACGCTCATCGACAGCTCGTCGACGCCCAGCCCCGCCAGGATCGCCGCGCCCAGCGGCTCGCCGGCCAGCCCGCCGCACACGCCGACCCACTTGCGATGCCGGCGCGCGCCGTCCACCGTCTGCGCGATCATGCGCAGCACGGCCGGATGCAGGCTCTGGGCCATCCGCGCCAGCTCGGGATGCTCGCGATCGATGGCCAGCACGTATTGCGTGAGGTCGTTGGTGCCGATCGAGAAGAAGTCGACGAGCTCGGCGAAATGGTCGGCCAGCGCCGCCGCCGAGGGCGTCTCCACCATGATGCCGAGCGGCACCCTGGGCGCGTCGAGCCCGGCGCGCACCGTCTCGGCCAGCGCGATCGCCTGGCGCGCCTCGTCGAGCGTGGACACCATCGGGAACATGATCCACAGCGGCCCGTGCATGGCGGCGCGATAGAGCGCGCGCAACTGCGGCACGAACAGGTCGGGCCGGCGCAGGCACAGCCGCAGCCCGCGCACGCCGAGGAAGGGGTTCGATTCGTGCGGCAGATTCAGGTAGGGCACCTGCTTGTCGCCGCCGATGTCGAGCGTGCGGATGATCAGGTGCCGCCCGCCGCTGGCTTCCACCATCTGCCGGTAGCAGGCGTATTGCTCCTCCTCGTCGGGCGCGTCGTGGCGCTCCAGGAACAGGAACTCCGTGCGCATCAGGCCGACGCCGTCGGCGCCGTTCTCGATCGCCGCCTTCACCTGCGCCGGACGCGTGATGTTCGCGCCGATCTCCAGCACATGGCCGTCGAGCGTGGCGGCCGGCAGCGCGCGATTGGCGGCCGCGCGGTGCTGCGCCTCGACGAAGCGGCGCTGCGCCTCGGCCGCGCGCTCGCGATCGGCCACCGACACGCCGGCATAGAGCCGCCCCGCGTTGCCGTCGAGCACCACGTGCTCGCCGTCGCGCAGCGCCAGCAGCGCGCCACCGCAGGCCACGGCCGCCGGCACGCCCATCGTGCGCGCCAGGATCGCCGTGTGCGAGGTCGGGCCGCCGGCCACGGTGCAGAAGCCGAGCGTGACGGCCGGGTCGAGCTGGGCCGTGTCGGAAGGCGTGAGGTCCTCGGCGATCAGGATCGCCGGCGCGCCCTGCCCGGCGCCGTCGCCCGACACATCGGCCGAACCCGCGACGTCGGCATCGCCGAGATGGCCGAGCACGCGGCGCGCGACATCGCGCAGGTCGGCGGCGCGCGCCGCCAGCAGCGGATCGGGCAGCGCCGCCAGCTTCGCCGCCTGCTGCTCGGTGGCGCGATGCCAGGACCAGGCCAGCCCGTGCCCGTCGACCACCAGCCGCGCCGTCTCGTCGAGCAGCGCCGCGTCGTCGAGCAATTCGCGCTGCGCCGCGAAGATCGCGCCCTCGGCCTCGCCGAGCCGCGCACCGGTCTCGCGCGCCAGGGCCTCGAGTTCGCGGGCGGTGCTCGCCAGCGCCGCCTCGAGGCGAGTGGCGGCGTCGAGCGGGTCGTCGGCGCGGTCCTCGATCTGGAGCGTGCGCGAGCGCATCAGGCGCACCGGCCCGGCCACGAAACCGGGCCCGGCGCCGACGCCCTCGATCACCGTGGCCGGATCGCGCGGCGTCCACAGTGCCGGCTGCGCCTGCTGGCGGCGCAGCGTCGCCGCGTCGGCGCGCGCGTGCTCCTCGGCCGACAGGGCCTCGATGGTTCGCTTCAGCGCGGCCAGCGCCTCGGCCGCGTCGACGCCCTGCGCCGACAGCACCAACTCCGCATTCGCGGTGGCGCCCAGTTGCAGCAGGCTGACGAGGTTCTTCGGATCGGCGGCGCTATTGCCATGACGCACGCGCAACGCGGCCTGGAAGCGTTTCGCGCTGGCCACCCAGGCGCTGGCGGGGCGAGCATGCAGGCCATGCGGATAGTCGAGCACCAGCTCGACGCGCTCGGCGTAGTCGGCCGGCGTGGCATGGACGATCGCGGCCGAGCCGGCGGCGGGCGCCGCGCCGGCATCGCCGTCGAGCACGTTCACGATCGCCAGCGGATCGCGCGTCGCGAGCAGTTGCGCCAGGCGTGCCGGATCGCCGATCAGGCGCGTCAACCGCTGCAGCAGCACGATGTGCTGGTCCGATTGCGCGGCGATCGCGACCACCAGGCGGGCGCGCTCGCCGTCGCGCCACTCGACGCCATCGGGCAGTTGCAGCACGGCCACGCCGGTGCGGCGGATCAGGTGACGGTCCTCCTGCAGGCCATGCGGGATCGCCACGCCATGGCCGAGATAGGTGTTCGACACCTGCTCGCGGCCGTGCAGGCTGGCCACGTAGGCCGGCTCGATCACGCCGGCCTCGACCAGCAGCGCGCCGGCCTGGTCGATCGCATCGTGGCGGGAGGCGGCCCGGGCGGCGAGCCGGACCTGCCCCGCGGTAAGCAAGGACGACATCGCGTCTCCTGACGATTCGTTGGAATGGGCGTATTGGAATCGATACCACTTTTGCCGTCAAGCCGGGCCGGAGAATTGAAAATCGGCTGAAATTCGCGGCAAGCCCCGCTAGAATGCGCGGGCACGCCTGTTTCCGGGCCTCGGCGACGGTTCAGGACCGCCACCGAGATTCCGCTGAATCAGGGTATCTCCCGATCCAGACACTGAAATCGATACCAGTCGATATGGCACTACGCATCAAGGATGTCGCCGAGGCGGCCGGCGTGTCGGTCACCACCGTCTCGCGCGTGCTGTCCAACAACGGCCCGGTGCGCGATAGCGTGCGCCGGCGCGTGCTCGAGGTGATCGAGCGGCTCGACTACCGGCCCAACGCGGCCGCGCGCCGGCTGCGCTCGGGCGACACGGCCACCATCGGCCTGATCGTCTCCGACGTGCGCAACCCCTTCTTCACCGAGGTCAGCCGCGCCGTGGAGGATGCCGCCTACGCGCAGGGCATGCGCGTGATCCTCTGCAACACCGACGAGAACCCCGAGAAGGAGGCGATGTACCTGCGCCTGATGGCCGGCGAGCGCGTCACGGGCGTGATCTATTCGCCGACCCACGCGGCCGCGCAGCGGTTCGACGCGAGCGCCTACGCCTTCCCGGTGGTGATGATCGATCGCGCCGGGCCGCCCGGCACCGCCGACGCGGTCACGCTCGACAACCGCGACGCGGCCGGCAGGCTGGTCGAGCACCTGATCGCGCGCGGCCATCGCCGAGTGGCGGGGCTGTTCGGCAATGCCAGCACCACCGGCCGCGAACGGCACGCGGCCTTCCTCGACGCGCTGGCCCGCCACGGCCTGGAAGGGCGCGCCGAATTCGTCGAGCCGAACGCGGAAACCGCGCGCCAGCGCGTGGGCGCCTGGCTGGGCGAGGCCGCCGCGGCGGGACGGCCCGAGGCGATCGTGGCCAGCAACGGCCTGCTGCTGCTCGGCGCCTACCGCGCGCTGCGCGAGGCCGGCGCGCGCGTGCCCGAGGACCTCGCGCTGGCCGGCTTCGACAACGACGCCTGGACCGACCTGGTCACGCCCGGCGTGACCGTGATCGCGCAGCCCGTCTACGAGATCGGCAAGAACGCCATGCAGTTGCTCACGCAACGGCTGGCGGAGCCGGCGATGTCGGCGCGCACCCTGGTGCTGCCGGGGGAATTGATCGTGCGGGGCTCGACGGCGGCGCGCGGCGGCGCCTGATGCCGCCGGCGCCGTTCCACCGCGCGGGATGCGCAAGATGGATGGAAGGCGCGCGCCGCTCGCGACGCGCGCCGACGGGAGCCCCGGCCGCGCTCAGACGTCGAACTTCACGCCCTGCGCGAGCGGCAGCTCGCGGCTGTAGTTGATGGTGTTGGTGGCGCGGCGCATATAGGCCTTCCACGCATCCGAGCCCGATTCGCGGCCGCCGCCGGTTTCCTTCTCGCCGCCGAAGGCGCCGCCGATCTCGGCGCCGCTGGTGCCGATATTGACGTTGACGATGCCGCAATCGCTGCCGGCGGCCGACATGAACTGCTCGGCCTCGCGGATGTCGTTGGTGAAGATCGACGAGGACAGTCCCTGCGGCACGCCGTTGTGCAGCGCCACCGCCTCGTCGAGCGCATCGTATTCGAGCACGTAGAGGATCGGCGCGAAGGTCTCGCGCTCGACCACCGCCGATTGCTTCGGCATCCGCACGATCGCGGGACGCACGTAGAACGCCTCGGCGCCGGCCACCTCGACCCGCTCGCCGCCCGTCACCACCCCGCCCTGCTCGCGCGCATCGGCCAGCGCCGCCTGCATCGCGTCGAAGGCCGCGCGGTCGATCAGCGGGCCCACCAGGGTGCCCGCGTCGAGCGGATCGCCCACCTTCACCGAGGCGAAGGCCTTCTCCAGGCGCGGCAGCAACGCGGCGGCCACCTCGCGATGCACGATCAGCCGGCGCAGCGTGGTACAGCGCTGCCCGGCCGTGCCGACCGCCGCGAAGGTCACGGCGCGCACCACCAGGTCGAGATCGGCGCTCGGCGCGACGATCATGCCGTTGTTGCCGCCCAGCTCGAGGATGCTGCGCGCGAGCCGCGCGCCGAGCACCTTGGCGACCTCGATCCCCATCCGCACGCTGCCGGTCGCGCTGACCACCGGCACCTTCGGCGAGGCGGTCAGCACTTCGCCCACCTCCCGCCCGCCGATCACCAGCTGGCTCAGGCCCTCGGGCGCCACGCCGGGATGCTCGGCCTCGAACTCGCGCACCGCGCGCGCGAACAGCGCATCGCAGGCGATCGCCGTCAGCGGCGTCTTCTCCGAGGGCTTCCAGACCACCGGATCGCCGCACACCAGCGCCAGCGCCGTGTTCCAGGACCACACCGCGACCGGGAAATTGAAGGCCGAGATCACGCCGCACACGCCGAGCGGATGCCAGGTTTCCATCATGCGATGGCCGGGGCGCTCCGAGGCGATGGTCAGGCCATAGAGCTGGCGCGACAGGCCGACCGCGAAATCGCAGATATCGATCATCTCCTGCACCTCGCCCAGCCCTTCCGAGGCGATCTTGCCGGCCTCGAGCGTGACCAGGCGGCCGAGCGCGGCCTTGTGCTCGCGCAGCACGTTGCCGAAGCGGCGCACCAGCTCGCCGCGCAAGGGCGCGGGCACCGTGCGCCAGCGCGTGAAGGCGGCATGCGCGGCGTCGATCTTGCGCGTCACGTCGGCGGCGCTGTCGGTGGCGAGGGTGGCCAGCACGCTGCCGTCGAGCGGCGAGCGCGCCGTCAGCGCGTCGCCGCGCCAGGCGGCAAGCTCGACGCCGAGTTCGGCGAGCAGGGGCTGGATGGACAGGGAGGGAGTCGTCGTGGCGGTCATGATGGGTTGGCCATGTATGAGGGTTCGCGTGGATCCGTGCGGCGGCGCGGTGCATGCCGGCGCCGGGCACGGGGCGGACCGGGCGGCGGCGCGCTCCGGATAGGCGACGCGCGGCGCCGCCCGGTGACGATGCCGATCGGCAGAAGATACCAGAGCCCGCGCGCGAGGATCGGCTCGCGCCGACATCCCGACCCGCGCGTGTTTGCCCGATCTCGCCGGGCCGCCGCTCGCGGGTTAGGATGCCGGCACGTCCCGTTCCCGCGGAGTCGCGTCACGATGCAGAACTACTACGAAGCCAGCGTCACCCGCCCCGCCGCCGACGCGCCGCTGTCGGGCCGCGCCGAGGCGCGCGTTTGCGTGGTCGGCGGTGGCCTGGCCGGCCTTTCCACGGCGCTCGGGCTGGTCGAGCGCGGCATCACGGACGTCCTCGTGCTCGATGCGCAGCAAGTCGGCCATGGCGCCTCGGGCCGCAACGGCGGTTTCGTGTTCGGCGGCTACAGCCTCGACAACGCCGAGCTGCTGGCCCGCCTCGGCCCGGTCGAGGCGCGCCGCCTCTATGGCCTCACCCTCGATGCGGTCGAACGGATCCGTGCGCGCGTGGCGCGCCATGGCATCGATTGCGAGCTGGTCGACGAGGGCGTGATCCTCGCCAACTGGTTCGCCGATCCGGCGCGGCTCGACGCGCCGCGCCGGCTGATGAAGCAGGCCTTCGGGGTCGACTGGGAGCCGCTCGCCGCCGCCGAGCTGCAGCAGCGCCTGAAGACCTCGCGCTATCACGGCGGCCTGTTCGAGCGCAACGCCTTCCACTTCCATCCGCTCAAGTACGTGCTCGGCATCGCGCAGGCGCTCCGGCAAGGCGGCGCGCGCATCGCCGAACGCACGCCGGCGCTGTCGATCCGGCGGCGCGGCGCCGGAATGGTGGTGTCCACCGCCTATGGCGAGGTGCATGCGCAGGACGTGGTGTTCGCCGGCGGCGGTTACGCGCGCGGCGTGCATCGCCGTGTCGAGCGCGCGGTGCTGCCGATCGCCACCTACGTGATCGCCACCGAACCGCTGGGCGCGCGGCTCGCCGATGCGATCGCCTGCCGCTCGGCCGTCTACGACACGCGCTTCGCCTTCGACTACTACCGCCCGATGGCCGACACGCGCATTGTGTGGGGCGGCCGCATCTCGATACTCGAGCGCGGCCCCGAGGCGATCGCGCGGCTGCTCAAGCGCGACCTGATGCTGGTCTATCCGCAGTTGCGCGACGTCGAGGTGCAGTTCGCCTGGGGCGGCCTGATGAGCTACGCGCGGCACAAGATGCCCCAGATCGGGCGCGACGCCGACGGCATCTGGCACGCGGTCGGCTTCGGCGGCCACGGCATGGCGCCGACCACGGTGGCCGGCGAGGTGCTGGCCGATGCGATCGCGGGGGCCGCGCCGGTACCCGCCGCGTTCGCGCATTTCGGGCTGGTGCCGGCCCATGGGCTGGCCGGGCTGGCGGCCGCGCAACTGACCTACAGCGCGTGGCAGGCGCGCGACGCGCTGGCGGCACGGCGGCGCTGAGCGGCAGGCGCCGCCGGTGCCGCGCGATCCAGGTCGGCGGCGTCTGGAGAGGGACGAGGCGCCGGCCGCGATTGCCGGCCGGCGACGCGAACAAGCGCGGCAAGCCTCATCCCGGACGCGATACCGATGACAACGCGTCGACTGGCTTTGCCCTGAGAGGTATACCCCCCTACCCTATCTGGAGTAAGATGGCGCCCTGACGTATTCAGGGAGTATCGGCCGTGAGCCACACGATTCGCGAAAAACAGAAGCTGCTGAACCGGATCCGCCGCATCAAGGGGCAGGTCGAGGCGATCGAGCGCGCGCTCGTGGAGGAGCGCGGCTGCATGGACGTGCTCCAGCTCGTCACCAGCACCCGCGGCGCGATGAACGGCCTGCTGGCCGTGGTGCTCGAGGATCACATCCGCACGCACCTGGTCGACGCGCAGCCCGACCACGGGCACGGCGGCGGCACCGAGCAGTTGGTCGAGATCATCCACAGCTATTTCAAGTAAGGGGCGAGCATGGGCAGGACCAATCAGGCGGCCGCCGGCGCGCGGCACGAGCATGTATTCCTCGGCGAGTCCCACCGGGACAACGAACGCAGGACATGGATGGTGATCGCGCTGTGCGGCGCGATGATGGTGGCGGAGATCGTCGGCGGCAGCCTGTTCGGCTCGCTGGCGCTGGTCGCCGACGGCCTGCACATGTCCACCCATGCCGGCGCCATGCTGATCGCGGCGCTGGCCTACACCTACGCGCGCCGCCACGCCACCGACCGGCGCTTCGTGTTCGGCACCGGCAAGCTGGGCGACCTGGCGGGCTTCACCAGCGCGATCGTGCTCGCCATGATCGCGCTGCTGATCGGCTACGAGGCCGTCGCACGCTTCTTCGCGCCGGTACCGATCCACTTCGGCGAGGCGATCCCGATCGCCGTGCTGGGGCTGCTGGTCAACCTCGCCAGCGTCTGGCTGCTGAGCGGCGGGCATCACGGCCACGACCATGGCCACGCTCACGGTCATGCTCACGAGCCTCACGGCGGACATCACGATCACCACGTTCACGACCGGCACGATCACCACCAGGCTCCGGCCGCCACGCATCGCGATCACAACCTGCGCGCCGCCTACTTCCACGTGATCGCCGACGCGGCGGTGTCGGTGCTGGCCATCGTCGGCCTGCTGCTGGCGCGCGCCTTCGGCTGGCTGTGGATGGACCCGCTTGCCGGCGTGATCGGCGCGCTGGTGATCGCCAACTGGTCGTGGGGCCTGATACGCGACACGGGCGGCATCCTGCTCGACATGGATCCCGGCCAGCGCATGGCCGAGAACGTGCGCCACGTGATCGAGGACCAGGGCGATACCGTGCTCGACCTGCATGTCTGGCGCGTCGGTCCCGGGCACATGAGCGCGATCGTCTCGGTGGCCACCCGCGAGGCGCGGCGCGACCCGGGCTTCTATCGCTCGGCGCTCGCGCGCTTCCAGGATCTGTCGCACCTGACGATCGAGGTCAACGCGGCACCCGCCGGAGCCTGAGCGATGGCGGTCAAATCGCCTTGCGTCGAGATCTGCAGGTTCGACGGCAAGACCGGGCTCTGCATCGGCTGCCTGCGCACGCGCGAGGAAATCCGGGGCTGGAACAAGATGACGGACCACCGCCGTCATCAGGTCATCAACGAGAAATCGCGGCGGCAGGCGAAGCTCGCACGCGTGGTGCCGCAGCACGATTCGAGCCCTTCCTGAGCGGAGAAACCGCTCTCGATGCGGGCTGCGACGCACGCGAAACGCACCCCGGAACCGTGCCGGAGCGCCGGAACCCGCGTGCTAGAATGCGCCGGATCCAGCCGCCGACACAATCACATGAAACAAGGTAGCAACACCGACGCGCCCGACCAGGGCGCGCAGCCGGCCCGCGGTACGCGCCGCGACGAATCCCGTCGCAAGTACGACCCGGAGCAGACCAAGCGCAACATCCTCGAGGTCGCGACCCAGGAGTTCTCGGCGATGGGCCTCACGGGTGCGCGTGTCGACGCGATCGCGGAACGCACCAACACCACCAAGCGGATGCTCTACTACTACTTCGACAGCAAGGAAGGGCTGTACGAGGCGGTGCTGGAGAAGGTCTACGGCGACATCCGCGCGCTCGAGCTCGAGCTGAACGTGGGCGAACTGCCCCCCGTCGAGGGCATGCGCCGGCTCATCGAGTTCACCTTCGACTACCACGACCGGCATCGCGATTTCGTCCGCCTAGTGTCGATCGAGAACATCCACGGCGCGAAGTATATCGAGCAGCTCAAGTCCTTCAAGAACCGCAATGTCAGCATCATCAAGACCATCGAGGAACTGCTGGCGCGCGGCGTCGAGTCCGGCGATTTCCGCGCCGACGTCGACGCTTTCGACCTGCATCTGATGATCAGCTCGTTCTGCTTCCATCGCGTCGCGAACCGCTACACTTTCGGCGCCGCGTTCGGCCGCGATCCGTCGGCACCGCGCCTGCGCGTGCGGCATCGCACCATGATCGCCGACTGCGTGCTCGGCCATATCGCGCGCTGAGCCGTGCCTGGACGGCGCGCGCCTCGCGGCGCGGCGCCGTCGCCCCATCCCGCTCCCCGCCTCAGACGTCCCGCACCGGCGTCGCCAGCGCGATCCGCGCCTTCGCCTCCGGGCTGCCCTCGACGAAATACTTCCTCGCCCAGCGTGAATCGGGCTGCAGGTTCAGCCTCGGGTGCGCGTCGGCGTGCGTGGCGCCGCCGCTGCGCTTGGCCTCGATCGCCAGCGCCCGTGCGCGGTAGTGCTCGTAGAGCCGCAGGAATTCGGCCAGATAGGTGCCGGCGATGCGGCGATCACGGATCTCGAGCAGGTTCTCGTCGTTGTAGTGCTCCGAGTTCGAGCTCATGTTGGCCGAGCCCGTGTAGACGATCGGATTCTCGCCCTCGGCATCGATCACGATGAACTTGTGGTGGATCACCACCGGCGGATAAGGCGGCGCGGCCTCGCCCGGGAATACGCGCATCTCGGGCTCGAAGCCCTTGGGCACGGTGGCCGGCGAGAAATACTCGGCGTCGATCACGTCGCGCTGCTCGCGGCTGCGATGGTAGAGCGAGAGGTTCGCGAGCTGCGAGCCGTTCAGCGTCTTGCCGTCCTGCTGGTTCGCCTCGGCGGCCTGCGCGCCCTTCACGCTGATGCTGTTGACCAGGCCGAACATCATCCGCCCCGCGTCGCCGGCCGCGAAGCAGGCATCGCGCAGCGGCGCGTCGGTCGGCATGAACAGGCAGAACACCACCGAATGCCGGGCGGCCTGGATCGCCGCCACGATCGTGTCGATCTCGGTGCGCTGCTTGCCGGGCTCGGGCGAGAAGGCCACGCGCACGCTCGCGCTGCCGACCCGGGCCGGCTCGGACCAGCCGTGGCTCAGCTTCGCCGTGTCAGCGATCGAGGGATTGGCGGCCAGCGAGCGCGCGCGATCGCTGTAGAGCCCGGCCAGGATCGCCGAGTCGAAGCTGTGCAGCACGTTGGCCTGCTCGGTGATGCCCTCGGTGGTGAAGTTGGCCGAGCCGGTCAGCAGGCGAGCCGGCTGCGGATCGCCGTTCGCGGCATCGGTCACGATGAACTTGTCGTGCATGATGCGCGTGCGATCGCGCGGCGCGAGGCTCGCGAGGTCCTTCAGCAGGTCGACCGCCGGCTGGTTCGGCGAGGGCAGCGGCGGCTTGCCGCCCGGGCGCCGGGTGAGGTGGGCGTCGTAGACGATCGCCAGCGCCTGCTTGCCATGCTGCTTGCCGAAGGCCTCGAAGGCCGGGATCGCCCACAGCGTGTCGGTCAGGTGATAGACGGCCGAAGCCGCGCGCGTGGCCGGCTCGAGCATCAGCTCGAACACCTGCTGAAGGTCGTTCGCCAGCCAGGTGCGCAGCGCCAGCGCCTGGGCGTCGCTGGGCTTGTCGTGCTGGCCCAGGCCGAGCGCCGCCACCTGCCGCGAGAAGGCCTGCGAGCTGACCACGGCACGGTTGAACCAGGTGCCGATGCCGTCCACCACGTGCTCGGGCAGCGTGATCGCGCAATGGCCGGCCTCGGCGTCGAGCACCTGCAACTGGTCGGGATGGCCGACCACGGGGTAGACGTCGTAACGGAACGACTGGCCGCGATCGGGCGGATCGATGCGCGCGTCCCACCACATGAACTTCTGGATCGGCGCCTGGTCGGTGGGCGCGTCGCGCTGCGTGTCGGCCACCGGGCCGTCGAAGGTCAGCCGGTTGGGCAACCAGCTGCTGGCCGCGCGCGTCTGGCCGTCGGTGCTGCGAAAGCCCGGCGTGCGACGGATCGCGAAACCCAGGAAATCGTCGCGGCTCGCGGCTTGCGGCCAGTCGAAGGCCAGCAGGACCAGGGTCGGGGACAGGTAACTGCGCACGGTGACGGACATCGGCTCGCTCCTCGGCTCGGTGGAGAGGCCAGTGTCGCGGGGCAGCTTGCCAGCGCAATGACGATGCGATGACGTTTTCGTGTCGATCGCGTGAAGGCGGGGTCGCGGGAGGAAGCGCTCGATCGGGCGGTGGGTGGTGGGTAATCCACGCGGTGCTGCACCCGGCACGCCTTCAGGCGCCCGCCCACCGCACCTCACGCATCACACACGATCAACTCGATACCGCGCGCGGCGAAGGCGCGGCGCAGCGTCTTCTCGGGCGCGCGATCGGTGACGAGGTAGCGCGTGTTCTCGATGCCGTTGATGCGCACCGGCGTGACGCGGCCGAACTTCGAATGGTCGGCCACCACCACCGCCGTGGCCGCCGAGGCGAGCATCCGGCTGCGCACCTCGGCGGCGATCCGCGAATAGTCGGTCAGGTCGCCGTCGGGTGTCACGCCGCCGGCGCCGACGAAGGCGAAATCGACGTGGTACTGGGCCAGTTGCTGGATCGTGTCGAGGCCGAAGGTGGCGTCCTCGTCGTCGGACAGCTCGCCGCCCAGCAGGGTCACGCGGTTCTCGTTGCGGCGCGCCAGCGCGAAGGCGATGCGCCAGTCGTTGGTATAGACCGTCAGGCGATGCCGGTCGGTCAGCGCCAGCGCCACCGCGTGCGTGGTGCTGCCCGAGTCGAGCAGCAGCGAGGCACCGTCGGGCACGAAGTCGGCGGCGCGGCGGCCGATCGCCTGCTTGGCGTTGGCATTGGCGGCCTCGCGCTCCGACAGGCTGGGCTCGCGGCGGTCCGCCGCCAGCGCGCCGCCGTGCGTGGTGACCACCAGCCCGCGCGTGGCGAGCGCGTTCAGGTCGCGACGGATGGTCTCGCGCGAGACGCCGAGCGTGCGCACCAGTTCGGCGACCGACAGGGCGCCCGAACGGGAGAGTTCCGACAGGATGTATTGATGACGTTGTTCTGCAAGCATGAAACGGTCCGGGAACGCACCGAAAACCAGGGGCGGCCTATTGTAGTACGTGAACTTGACAGGACTGTGAGCATTCCGCAAGCCGTCCCCCGGCCCCTGCGCCATCTGAAACGGTGTATTGCCGACGCCGCGTGAATCGGGCGCGATGGCGTTGCTACACTCCGGGCTTGTTGATCAGGCTTGTCCATGGAGTTCCCGATGTCCGAATCGCCCGCCGCCCTCGAAATCCGCTTCCCCGTAGAACGCCTCAACGACGGCGCCGGCGATCCCTACTGGATCGACCTGACGCTGGAGGAAGCGCGACGCCTGCACGCGCAACTGGCCGGCCGCCTGGGCCTGGCGCCGGCCGAGGGCGACCAGGTCTTCGCGCTCGGCTGAGCGAGCCGGGAGGCGAACCGCGCCGTCATGGCGCGGGTAAGGCGCAAACCACTGCCGCGCGCGCGAGCGCTCCGCGTTCGCCGCGGCGCCGCCTCGATCCCTCCCCGGTTTGGCCCCGCTTCATTCCCGCTTCATTCCCGCTTCATTCCCGCTTCATTCCCGCTTCATTCCCGCTTCATTCCCGCCTCGCATCCCTCTGCCTCGCTGCAGTTTTTGACAAGACGCCCGGCGCCATCGCGCCGATACTGCGCGCTTTCCTCCGCTGCGCCCCACCCGGCTTTCCCCGCATGTCCGCCTTGCTCGCCGCCGCCGCGTTCGTCGCGCTCTGGTCCACCGGTTTCATCGTCGCCCGCGCGATCCACCCTTACGCCGACCCGAATCTCTACCTGCTGGCCCGCTTCGGCGGCACCGCGCTGCTGTTCGCCTTGATCGCGCTGACCAGCCGGGCGCGCTGGCCGGCGCGGCGCGAATGGGGCCGCCAGTTGCTGGCCGGCGCGCTGCTGCAGGGTGTCTACCTCGGCGCCAGCTACTGGGCCGTGGCGCAAGGGCTGCCGGCCGGCGTGATGGCCCTGCTGGGCGCGCTGCAGCCGCTCGCCACCGCGGTGCTGGCCGTGCCGCTGTTCGGCGAGCGCCTGCCCGCGCGCGGCTGGGCCGGGATGGCGCTCGGCGTGGCGGGCGTCGCGCTGGTGCTGGCGCCGAAGCTGGCCGCGGCAGGCTCGACGGCCACCGCACATGGCGCCGCCGGCGCCTCGGCCTTCACGGTGCTGGTGGCCGTGCTGTCGATCGCCTCGATCACGGCCGGCTCGCTGTACCAGAAGAGCGCCGTGGCACAGACCGACCTGCGCACCGCGGTGGCGATCCAGAACGCCGGCGCGGCGCTGGTGGCGGCCGCCTTCGCGCTGGCGTTCGGCGAAACGCACTGGCAGCCCGCGCCGACGCTCTGGCTCGGCCTGGCCTGGGGCATCGCGATGCTCTCGGGCGGCGCGATCGTGCTGTTCGTCTGGCTGCTGCGCCACGGCGGCGCCGCGCGCGCCACCTCGCTGATGTTCCTGGCGCCGCCGCTGGCCGCCCTGCAGGGCTACTGGCTGTTCGGCGAGACGCTCGGCGCGCTGCAGCTGGCCGGCTTCGCGGTAGCGCTGGCGGGCGTGGCGCTGGCGCGCTGGTCGCGCTGAACGGGGCCACCCCGTGGCCCGCTTGCCCCCGACGCCAGCCCCGGGATCGCGCCGGCCTCGCGCAATTGCGCTTATGATGCGCGTCTGACCGATCCCCGTTCCGGAGAGCTACACCGTGATGACCCGTCCCGATTACGCCGCGCGGCAGCGCGCGATTGCCGCCGAACTGCTGGTGGCGCCGAGCTTCGACGCCGCCGAGGAGGCCGAGCGCCGCATCGGCTTCCTGGCCGACTACCTGCGCTCGACCGGCCTGTCCACCTACGTGCTCGGGATCAGCGGCGGCGTCGACTCGTCGACGGCCGGCCGTCTCGCCCAACTGGCCGTCGAGCGCCTGCGCGCGAGCGGCTACGACGCGCGCTTCATCGCGATGCGCCTGCCCTACGGCGTGCAGCGCGACGAGGAAGACGCCCAGCGCGCGCTGGCCTTCGTGGCCGCCGACGAGAACCTGACGGTCGACGTCCGGCCGGCCGCCGACGGCATGCTGGCCGCCACCGCCGCCAGCGGCCTGGTGTTCCGTGACGAGGCGCAACAGGACTTCGTGCACGGCAACATCAAGGCGCGCGAGCGCATGATCGCGCAGTACGCGGTGGCCGGCGCGCGGCGCGGCATCGTGATCGGCACCGATCACGCGGCCGAATCGGTAATGGGCTTCTTCACCAAGTTCGGCGACGGCGGCGCGGACATCCTGCCGCTGGCCGGCCTGACCAAGCGCCGCGTGCGCGCGGTGGCGCGCCACCTGGGCGGCGCCGACGCGCTGGTGATGAAGGTGCCGACCGCCGACCTCGAGGCGCTGCGCCCGCTGCTGCCGGACGAGACCGCCTACGGCGTGACCTACGACCAGATCGACGATTTCCTGGAAGGCAAGCCGGTGGACGACCACGTCTACGAGACCGTGCTGCGCTTCTACGATGCGACGCGCCACAAGCGCGCGCTGCCGTACACGCTGCACGACTGGCCCGGCGCCGCCGCCTGAGCGCCGCGCCGTTGCTTCGACTCGATGGCTGGGAGCCTGGAAAGATGCTGATCGACTGGCATGCGGTGCTGACGGTGCTGTCCGTCTACGTGGTCGGGGTGGTGATCCCCGGCCCGAACTTCGTCGCGGTCGCCCACAAGGCGGCCTCCTCGACGCGCGCGGCCGCGCTCGCGATGGTGGGCGGCATCGTCTCGGTCAATCTGTTCTGGGCGAGCTGCGCGATCCTCGGCGTCGGCATCGTGTTCACCGCCTTCCCGTGGATCGCGATCGCCGTCAAGCTGCTCGGTGCCGGCTACCTGATCTGGTTCGGCTCGCGGCTGGTGCTGAACGCGAAGGCGGCGCCCTCGCCGGCCTCCGCCGCCGCCGAGGCGGCCGGCCCGGTCGATCATCGCCGCGCCTTCGTGCAGGGCGTCGCCACCAATATCGCGAACCCCAAGTCGATCGCCTTCTTCGCCGCCGTGTTCGCCTCGGCCACGCCCGCCCACGTCACCTGGCCGACCTTTGGCGCGATGCTGTCGATGGTGCTGGTGGTCGCCTCCTCGTGGTACGGCTTCGTCGCCGTGGTGCTCTCGCACCCGGAAGTGGCCAGCGCCTACCGGCGCGGCAAGGCCTGGGCCGATCGCATCTGCGGCGGCGTGATCGTCGCGCTCGGCCTGCGCCAGTTGATCCGCTGATCCGCCGGGCCCGCCCGCCGGCGCCCGTCGCGGCGCCGGCGGGCGGCATCATTTGCGCATCACATCGCATCTCCGGGCGTCGACGAACAGGAAACAATTGGCCGTCAAGGGTTCGAAAACGTAAATACAACGAAACATCCCGGCCGCGCCCGCATCGATTTCATGAAATCCCTTCACCGTCAGGCCTCCGGCGCGCTCTTGCGGGCAACGCAAGTCTGAGTTTCAGGGTTCCCGCCCGACCCGTTTTTCCCTCTACCTACACTCCGTCATCCGTCGCAAGACAGCCCGGATACGACCACCAATCAGGAAGGGGAAGCTCATGACAACCACTACGCTCCGGCACACCGCCCTCGGCATCGCGGCCGCCGTCACCACGCTGTTCGCCGTGACGGCCCACGCCCAATCGAGCGTGACGCTGTACGGCCTGATCGACGAAGGCCTCAACTTCACCAGCAATGCCGGCGGCCACTCGGCCTACCAGCTCGCCAGCGGCGACACCGGCGGCAGCCGCTGGGGCCTGAAGGGCAACGAGGACCTGGGCGGCGGCAACCACGCGGTGTTCCTGCTCGAGAACGGCTTCAACGTGAACACCGGCAAGCTCGGCCAGGACAGCAGCGAATTCGGTCGCCAGGCTTACGTGGGCCTGTCGTCGGACCACTACGGCACGCTCACGCTGGGCCGCCAGTACGACATCACCATCGACCCGCTCGGCTATACCTCGCTGACGGCCGCCGGCAACTGGGCCGGCGACGTGGCCACGGTACCCTTCGACAACAACAACGAAGACTGGGATTTCCGCGTCAACAACTCGGTCAAGTACGTGAGCCCGACCTGGAACGGGCTGACCTTCGAGGCCATGTACGGCTTCAGCAACACCACCGGCTTCTCGAACAACCGGCTGTGGGGCGCGACGCTCAACTACCAGAACGGCGGCCTGACAGCGGCGGCCTCCTACCTGCGCATGAACAACCAAGGCTCGACGAGCACCGGCGCGGTCAGCTCGGGCGACCTGTTCAACGGCTCCTCGGAACAGAACATCGGCGCGGCCGTGTCCTATCGCTTCACCAAGGTGCTGGTGGCGGCCTCGTATTCGCACGTCGACGTCTACAACCCGACCAGCAACGTCTGGCTCAGCAACAGCGCGCTGCCGAACGGCGCGGCCTGGAACGCCTGGAAGTTCGACAACATCGAAGTCAATTCGCAGTACTACTTCAATTCGGCGTTCTGGCTCGGCGCGTCGTACACCTTCACGATCGCCCACCTGCACGCGCAGGACGGCGACTTCACGCCGAAGTACCACCAGCTCGCGCTGATGCTCGACTACGACCTCAGCAAGCGCACCTCGCTCTACGTGCAGGGCGCTTACCAGCACGCGGTGAGCGCGCATACCGGCACCAGCTTCGACGATGCGCAGATCATCGACGCCTCGGCCGGGGCCTCCTCGGGCGTGAACCAGACGGTGGTGCGCGTCGGCATGCTGCATCGCTTCTAAGCCGGCAGCGCGGCGCTCCCCGCCTCGCGTGCGCGGCCCGGTCATCCGCCGGGCCCGCGCCTTCCAGCCGCCCGGCCGATCGGCCGGGCGTTCCTGTTCATGAAGCGAGGATTTTTGATCGTCGCCGCGCTTCGGGTAGGCTTGCGCTTTCCGCGTTGACCGATCCCCATCATGCAACGACGCCGCTTCCTCGCTTCCCTGGCCTCCCTCGGCGCCGGCCTCGCCGCGAAACCGGGCGCGACCGCCGCGGCCCTGCCCGTCGGCGCCGACGCCGATGCGCCGGCACGGCTCGACGCGAGCGCGGCGCTGGCGCACTACCTGCACCGGATCGACGCAATCGACCGGCGCGGCCCGCGGCTCAACAGCCTGATCGAACTGAACCCGGACGCGCGAGCGATCGCGGCCACGCTCGACGCCGAGCGCCGCGCCGGGCGCTTGCGCGGTCCGCTGCACGGCACGGCGCTGGTCATCAAGGACAACCTCGCGACCGGCGACCGGATGAGCACCACGGCGGGCTCGCTCGCGCTCGACGGCGTGCGCGCCACGCGCGACGCCTTCCTGGTCGCGCGCCTGCGCGAGGCCGGCGCCGTGATCCTCGGCAAGACCAATCTCAGCGAATGGGCCAACATCCGCTCGACACGCTCGACCAGCGGCTGGAGCGGACGCGGCGGCCTCACGCGCAACCCGCACGCGCTGGACCGCAATACCAGCGGCTCGAGCTCCGGCTCGGCCGCGGCGGTGGCGGCCGGCCTCGCCGCGATGGCGATCGGCACCGAGACCGACGGCTCGATCACCTCGCCGGCCTCGATCAACGGCATCGTCGGCCTGAAGCCGACGGTCGGCCGCGTGAGCCGCGACGGCATCGTCCCAATCTCCTTCACGCAGGACACGCCCGGCCCGATGACGCGCACGGTGGCCGACGCGGCCCGGCTGCTGGCCGCGATCGCCGGCACCGACCCGCGCGACGCGGCCACCCACGACGCGCCGCCGCCCGACGATTACCTCGCCGCGCTCGATAGCCGGGCGCTGCGCGGCGCGCGGATCGGCGTGGCGCGCGAGTACTTCACCTCGCACGACGAGATCGACGGCGAGATCGAACGCGCGATCGCGCAACTGATCGAGCTGGGCGCCACCCTCGTCGATCCGATCGAGCTGCCCAAGCTGCATGTCGGCGACGAGGAAATGAGCGTGCTGCTGCACGAGTTCAAGCACGCGCTGCCGCTGTGGCTGGCGCAGTTCGCGCCCGCGGCGCCGGTGAAGGACCTCGCCGGGCTGATCGCCTGGAACGAGGCGCATCGCGCGCGGGAGATGCCCTGGTTCGGCCAGGAGTTGTTCGTCCAGGCGCAGGCGCTGGACGGGCTCGACAGCGAGGTCTATCGCAAGGCGCTCGCGAGCTGCGCGAAACAGGCGCGCGAGGACGGCCTCGACCACGCGTTCCGCCAGCATCGACTCGACGCGATCATCGCGCCCACCGGCGGCACCGCCTGGCTGACCGACTTCGTCAACGGCGACAGCGCCGGCGACGGCTTCTCGCAGCCCGCCGCGGTGGCCGGTTATCCGCACCTGACGGTGCCGGCCGGCTTCGTGCGCGGCCTGCCGGTGGGGCTGTCCTTCGTCGGGCCGGCCTGGAGCGAGGCAAGGCTGCTCGCCTACGGCTACGCCTTCGAGCAGGCCACGCAATGGCGCCGCGATCCTTCGTTCCGCGCGCATTCGAGCGAGCCGCCGCTCGGCGAATCGATCTGAGCGCGGCCGGCGGCGCCGGCCTCGCGCACGCCATCGGCCCCGATCAATAACAAAAAAACCGGGCCTCGCGCGATGCGAGGCCCGGCCTTCATCCACGTCCCGTCATCCACGCGGACGCGATGCTCAGCCGCCGCGTTTCTTCGCCTGCAGGGCGCGAATCCGCATCACCGCGCCGGTATCCGCCACGGTGTGCTCGTACATCGCCGCGACGTCGCGCTTGAGCGCGGTGCGCGAGCCGCCGTCCAGGTAGACCATGTGCCCGGAGGGATAAAAACGCGCCGACAGGTTCTTGCGCACGCCGGCATCCTCGAGCGGCATCTGCTGCAGGTCGAGCACGGTCTGGTAGAAGGGCGTGACGAAGTCGTAGAGCCCGTTCGCCGACAGCACCTTCAGGTCGACGTTGAGCGCCATCACCGCGGCCAGGTCGCCGGCCGTGTAGAGCACCACGTTGCCCTTGTCGTCCAGGCCCACCTGCGCGCCGGTCGGATCGGTGTGCTTGAAGTCCCAGTTCGCGAAGGCCTGGTCGTTGAGGTCGGTGAACGCGGAGTTCGAGGTGTACTTCAACTGCTCGTTCAGATACGAATTCCACATCGCCGTGTAGACGCCGGTCACGGCCGTCATGGTCGGGTCGTTGCCGCCCGAGTTCGGATCGATATTGCCGGCGATGCCCGAGGAGATCGCCGTCACGCGCCCGTCGTAGGAACCCAGCGAAAGCCCTTGCGCGCGCAACAGCGTGGTCAGGAACACCGAGTTGCCGCGCGCGTCGTAGCCGGCCACGTCGAGGCTCCAGGACAGCAGCGTGGCGGTGTCGATGCCGGTGTATTCGGACAGCTTCTGCACCACCGCCGCCTCGGTCTGCGGGAACTTGCGCAGCGCCTCCAGGTAGTCGGTGCGCGCGAACTGCGCGACCTCCTCGACGAAGGCGCCGAGATCGGTGGGCGTGGGCGTCACGCCGAGCCGCTTGTGGTACCAGGCATCGGCGGCGGCGGTCGGCAGCGCGCCCACCGGGTTGCCGGCCTGGCGATAGTCGAGGATCGAGGATTGCAGCGTGATGCCGTTCAGGTCGACGCCGTCCTCGTGCAGCTTGTAGGCCAGCACGCAGCTGCGCGCGGTGCCGTAGGACTCGCCGTACAGGTACTTCGGCGAATTCCAGCGATTGTTCTTCGTCAGGTAGCGCTTGATGAACTGCTTGAGCGAATCGGCATCCTCGTCGACGCCCCAGAAGTTGCGATTCTTGAACGGCGCCACGGCCGCCGAATAACCGGTGCCGACCGGGTTCACGAACACCAGGTCGCTCTTGTCGAGCAGGCTGTCCGGGTTGTCCTCCATCTGGTACGGCGCCGGCGGCGTGAAGCTCGGCATCGAGGTGCGGATGCGGCGCGGCGCGAACGAGCCGAGCAGCACGAACACCGACGACGAACCCGGTCCGCCGTTGTAGAAGAAGGTGACCGGGCGCGCCTCCTCCTTCTGCCCATCCTGCGTGAAAGCCACGTAGAACAGCTTCGCGTTGGGCTGCGAGCTGCTCGGGTCGACCGTCACCAGGTGCCCGGCGGTGGCCGTGTAGGCGATCCGCTTGCCGTCGAGCGTCATGGTGTGATGCGTGACGGCCTCGCCCTCGGTGGTGTCGGTGACCGAATCATCGGGACCGTTGCCGTAGGCGACCGGATCGAAGAAGGGTTGGTCGCGGCCGTGCGCGAGCGCGACCGGATTGACGGTCGGCGGCACGCCGTGCGAATTGTGCGCGCCATGATGCAGCGGGTAGGTGCCGCCGCTTGACGAAGATCCCGATTGGTTGCTCATCGTGCCGCTCCTTCTGGTTTTATCGAACGTGCTTGAATGAACCGCGCTTGATCTTGGGGTGCTGGTCCTGTGCTGGTCCTGTGGTGCTGGTGATCCTTGCCATGCCGCCGATCTCGACGGTCCTGCCCTCGTGTTGCCTTCTTCCTGCCGCCTGCGCGGCGAAACCACTCGCCGCGAGCAGGCCGGCACCCATGCGCCGGCTCGCCCGCGGCTCGCTCCTGCCTGTCCTGCCTATCCGCCTGTCGCGCGGCCCTGCTGCGAGCCGCCCGAGGCGCCTTGCAGCGCGGCCGCCACCTTCGCGCCGTCGGGGCTGCCGAGCCCGGTGCAGGCGTCCCAGCCCTCGGACGCCGCGAACGCGCCGTTATTGCCCTGCGTGATGTCGTGGAACGCGCCCGGCTGCGCGTAGAGCCTGGGATTGGCCCAGCCCACCGGGCTCTTGCCGTTCGCATTGATGCGCGCGATCAGCGCCGCCCACAGCGGCGCCACCGCGCTGGTGCCGCCCAGCACGGCGGTGGTGCCCGCGATCGAGATGATGTAGCCGGTGGTCGGCGAGGCGTCGCCCGCCACGTCGGGCACGCCGCGCTGGCTCAACGGCGTGCTGCCGCCGCCGGTCGCCTTGGCCGACAGCCCCTTCTGGTACGAGGGCGCCGGGAACACCGCGCTGACGCCGCCGCCGCCCGCGCCGCCGCTGGCCGCCTCGTCGTTCCATACCACCTCGCGACGGATCCCCTGCCCGGCCTGCGCGTCCAGCGTGGTGCCGCCGCAGGCCAGCACGTAGGGGCTCGAGGCCGGGAAGTCGACATGGTTCGAGCCGTCCTGCAGCCCGTCGCTCGAGCCGCTGTCGCCCGAGGCCGCGCAAACCGTCACGCCGAGCGAGGCGGCCGTCTTCAGCACGTTGTTGAACGCGGTGATCGATTGTTGCGTCCACGAGGCTTCCGGGCCGCCCCAGCTGATCGACACCACCGAGGGGCGGTTGGTGCTGTCGTGGATCGCCTGGTTGACCGACTGGATGAAGCCCGCGTCGCTGTTGCCCGCGAAATAGACGGCGATGGTCGCGCCCGGCGCGATCGCGCCGGCCACCTCGATGTCGAGCGCGACCTCGCCGTCGGGACCGTTCGGATCGTCGGTCGGCGCGTTGCGCCCGCCGTTGACGCTGACGTCGACCAGCTTCGGCGGCTTGACGCCGAGCTGCTCGAAATACTGCCGGATATCGGCCGCGCGATAACCGCCGCCGAGCTCGACCAGCGCGATGCACTGGCCCGCGCCGTCGCCTTCGGGGAAGTTGTAGATCGAGGCCAGTTGCAGCGGCGTATACGAGGTGCCGGCGCCGCTGCGCGCGGGCTGGAACGGCGGACGGAAGCGGAAGTGGGGATGCGCCTGCGGGCGCGTGTCGAGGCCGAGCACGGCGGTGACCGCGTCGTGCAACTCGTCGGGCAGCGCGATCGCGCCGGTGCGTGCGCGGAACGAGCCGATCGCATGATGTTCGTACTTCTCGAGCTTGACGCCGAACGCATTCTCGAACTGGGCGATGGTGCCGGCCAGCTCCACCACGCTCTGCACCGGATCGACGCGCTCCACCGTCAGTTGGTGGCGCTTGGCGAACGCCTCGGTGTGCTGGATGTCGTCCGCCCTGGCGCCGAAACGCTTGGCGAAATCCTCGCGCGATACCGGCTTGGCGGCCGGGTCGCCGCTGGCGAGCTTGTCGACCAGCGCGTCGAGCGCCTGTTCTCCCTCGCGTCGCAGCATCACCGTCACGTGGATCCGCTCGGCGGGATCGCATGCGCCGATGCACTTCGATTCCGTGATGACCTTAGGTTCGCTGCCGGCGTGAAGATGCCTTGCCATGTTGTGACCCTCCTGGATACCGTGTTGCACGGACTACGGAAAATCCGACCTGCCCTGCCCGACTCGGTTCCGGCAGGTTGACGGCGTCCTCTCAGCGACGCCGAAATCGATCGATCTGGATAGGAACGGCCAGACGAGTGTAAAGCAGTGGCGGCAAACTCGCGCGCGCGTTTCGGAGCGCCGGAGCCTTGTGGAAAGCAACAAATGCAACAAACCGTTGCCGCCCGCTCAATCGGGTCCGGCCAGTTCCTCGCGCAGCCATTCGACGAAGCGCGCGAGCTCGGGGCGCTCGATCAGGCCGTGGCGCCGATGCACCGCGATGGCCTCGGGCAGCCGGATCGATTCGTTGCACGGCGCGACCAGCGCGCCGTTTTCGATCATGCGTCCCGAGGTGCGCCGCCAGCCGATCGCCAGGCCATGTCCCTCGACGGCGGCCTGCAGCATCAGCGCGTAACTGTCGAACACCAGGCCGCGCGCGTCGGCCGGCAACGCATGGCCGGCGGCGGCCAGCCAGGTATCCCATTCGAGCTGGTAAGGGGGCCTCGCGTGATGGTGCAGCAGCACGTGGCCGCCGAGCCGGCCCGGCTCGACACGGCCGCCGTGACGTTTCAGGTAGGCGGGGCTGCAGACCGGGAATACCTCGTCCGAGGCGGTAAACAGCAGCGGATGCAGGCCGCTGTCGCGATTGCTGCTCTGCAGGGCGAGATCGAAATGGCCTTCGAATTCGACCAGCGGGCGCGTGGTGGTGGCCAGCTTCAGGGCGACCTCGGGGCAGCGCTGGTGAAAACTCGACAGCCGCGGCATCAGCCAGTGGAACGCCTCGCTGAGCTGGCAGAGCAGCACCACCTCGTTGTCGGCGGCCACCCCGCGCAGGCGGTCGGCATCGGCCGCGATGCTGCGCAATGCATTACCCAGGGTCATATGAAATTCCTGCCCGGCGGCGCTCAGGAAGACCCCGCGGTTGCGGCGCTCGAACAGCCGCACGCCGAGGTCCTGCTCGAGCGCGAGGATCTGCCGGCTGACCGCGGCCTGGGTCAAATGCAGCTCGTCGGCCGCGCGCGAGAAGCTGCCCAGGCGGGCGGCCGCCTCGAAGGGCAGCAGGCTGGCCAGCGGGGGCAGCGACTTGCCGAGCTTATTCATGATTTCAGGTAATACCTGGCGACGAAAACATCGTTTGTAGCACAGCCGGCGGCGGCCTGAAGATCGGCGACGCGTGAGCCCGCCTTCGCCGCGCCTCACGGGTCTGCCGATCCCCGCCCGCTTCCGGAAGCCTTTCACGATGAACACGATCGCCGATTACCGCATCTATCCCCTGGTCAGCCCCCTGCAAGCCGTTCGAATGGAAGCCGGCCACCTGGCCGTGACCTGGGGCGACGGGCGCCTCAGCCCGTTCCACCATCCCTGGCTGCGCGACAACTGCCCCTGCCCCGACTGCGTGTATGCCGTGACGCGTGAGCAGGTATTCGAGATCGTCGACGCGCCCGAGGACCTGCGCCCATCGGAAGCCTGGGTGGACGAAGGCGGCGCGCTCGCGGTGCGCTGGACCGACGGCCACGCGAGCCGCTTCGACCCGGGCTGGCTGCGCGCGCATGCCTACGACGCGGCCTCGCGCGACGAGCGCCGCCGGGCGCGCGCCCGGCCGCAACGCTGGCGCGCCGGGCTGGCGCTGCCGGTGTTCGAGCATGACGCGGTGATGGAGGACGACGCGACGCTGCTGGCCTGGCTGAGCGCGGCGCGCGATGTCGGGCTCACGCAGTTGCGCGGCATGCCGACCGAGCCGGGCACGCTGGCGCGCCTGGTCGCGCGCTTCGCCTTCGTGCGCGAAACCAACTTCGGCACGCTGTTCGACGTGCGCTCCAAGGTCGATGCCGATAGCAATGCCTATACCGCGTTCAACCTGCCGCTGCACACCGATCTGCCGACGCGCGAGCTGCAGCCGGGGCTGCAGTTCCTGCATGCGCTGGTCAACGAGGCGCGCGGCGGCGACAGCCGCTTCGTCGACGGCTTCGCGATCGCCGAGGCGATGCGCGAGGAAGCGCCGGATCCGTATCGGCTGCTCTGCGAGGTGCCGGTCGAGTTTCGCAACAAGGATCGGCGCAGCGACTATCGATGCATCGCGCCGGTGATCGCGCTCGATGCGCTCGGCGAGATCGCCGAGGTCCGCTGCGCGAACTTCCTGCGCGGTGCCTTCGATGTCGAGGCCGAGCGGATGGAGGATTATTACCGTGCTTATCGGCGCTTCCTGGCGATGACGCGCGAGCCGCGTTTCTGCTTCCGAACGCGGCTCGAGGCCGGCCGCGCCTGGTGCTTCGACAACCGGCGCGTGCTGCACGCGCGCGATGCCTTCGATCCGGCCAGCGGCGCGCGGCACTTGCAGGGGTGTTATGTGGATCGGGACGAGTTGCTGTCGCGGATCCGGGTGCTGGAGCGACAGGCGGGAGAGCGGGCATAGCCGGGGCGGCTGGCGGCGCGGCAAGCCGCTGGCCGACCCGGGAAATCAGAACGTGAGTTCGAGGCGGCGAGCCTGGCGAAGCACAAGCCGGCGCCCGGCCGTCCTCAATCCATCGACAGCCGCGCCGCGAACGCGAACAGCGCGAGCGCGAAGGTATAGCGCTGCACCGTCTGCGCCAGCGGATGCGCGCGCATCCAGGCCGCGATCCGCGAGGCGCCGCTCACATAGGCCGAATCGAAGACGATGCCGGTAGCCACCAGCAGCGCGCCGAGCAGGCTGACCTGCAAGCCGACCGAACCCGCCTCGGGCCGCACGAACTGCGGCAGCAGCACCGAGCAGAACAGCAAGGCCTTGGGGTTCAGCAGGTTGGTCAGCAAGCCTTTCACGAAAGCCTGTCGCAGCGCGCCGCTGCGCGCCGTGCCGGCTGCCGCCGCCGCGTTCATGGCGAACGGCGGCGAGCGGAAGATCTGCCAGGCCACATAGACCAGGTAGGCCGCGCCGCCGTAACGCACCAGGTCGTAGAGCCAGGGCGCGGTGCGCAGCAGGGCCGCCACCCCGCAGGCCGACAGCGTCACATGCACGGCGCGCGCGATGCCGAGCCCGGCGGCGGCCGCGAAACCGGGGCGCATCCCGCGATTGATGCCGGTCTGCAGCAGCAGCGCCATGTCGGGACCGGGCAAGGCGTAGATGGCGGCCAGCGCCGCGACGTAGAGGGCAAGCAGGTGCAGCGAAATCATGGTGCGGGAAGACGGCCAGGAAACGGTTGGACAGGTCTCGCGCGGCGCCGGGCCACGCGGGAAACGGCTTCCATCTTGCCCGTGTCGCCGGAGTGTTTTTGAGCCATTTATGGACGACTCCACCCATATCCGAGCGTGATTCCTCTATATTCCCCAGATCGAACGAAGGAATCCCCTCCAGCCATGAACGACCTCGACAAAACCGATCGCGCCATCCTCGCCGCGGTGCAGCGCGACGGCCGCATCCCGATCGCCCGCCTGGCCGATTCGGTCGGCCTCAGCGAGACGCCCTGCGCGCGCCGCCTGAAGCGGCTCGAAACCGAAGGCTACGTGGAGCGCTATCGCGGCCAGCTATCGCGCAAGCGGCTCGGCTACGGCGTGGTGGCCTTCGTGCTGCTGCGCATCGCCGTGCACGACCGCAGCCTCGCCGACCGCTTCGAGCGCGAGGTGATGGCGATGCCGCGCATCCTCTCCTGCCACAACGTGTCGGGCTCGGCCGACTACCTGCTGCAGGTGATCGGGCGCGACCTCGACGATTACGGCAGCTTCGTGCGCGACGCGCTGCGCGTGCTGCCGGGCGTCACCTCGGTGGAATCGGTGCTGTCGCTACGCGAGGTCAAGGCCGACGAGGGCCTGCCGATCGGCTGAGCGGGCCGCGCCGGACGCGGCGGCAGCGAAAGGAGACGAGCCGCCCTTGGGCGCGCGGCCCGCGAAGAATCAGCGCGCAACCGGCACGCGCAGGTGGGCGCTGGCCAGGTCCTCGAGGAAGGCGGCCACGATGGGGTCCTTTTTTGCCCGGCGTGCCACCACCATGTGGAAGGTCACGTCGTAGTTGAGCAACTCGGGATTGAGCGGCGCCAGCAGCCCCTGGGCGACATAGGGCGCCGCGAAATGCTCGGGCAGGTAGCCGAGATGGTGCCCCGAGAGGATCAGCAGCGCCACCGCCTCCATGTTGTCGGCGGTGCCGGTCACGCGGTCCGGCGAGGTCGAGAGCTGCGCCTCGGGCAGCGGGTAGGTCCGCCAGGCCCATTCGTGACCGGCCACGTCGGCGGTGGCCAGGGCGCCCGCCTGCTCGAACAGCGCGTGCCCGCGCCCGCAATAGGCCACCTGCCGCTCGACGAACAGCGGCGTGTAGTCGAGCACCGGCACGCGGTGCCAGAAATAGCCGACCGCGATCTGGATCTCGTCGCCGAGCAGCTTTTCCTCCAGGTCGCCCGGCGGGCGCACCGAGATCGAGAACTTCACGGCCTCGTCGCGGGTGCGGAACGCGGCGATCGCCTCGGCGATCCGCGCGTTCTGGCTGATCGGCGTGTGGCCGATCAGGCCGATGTTGAGCGTGCCCACCAGTTGCTTGTCCATGTGGCGCGCGGCGCCGCCGAACTCGTCGAGCGCCACCAGCAGCTTGCGGCTCATGGCCTGGAAGCGCTCGCCCTTGGGCGTGAGCCGGAAGCCGCTGCGGCCGCGCTCGCAGAGCCGGTAGCCCAGGCGCGTCTCGAGCGACGACAACTGGGCGCTGATGGTCGACTGGCCGACGTTGAGCACCGCCTGCGCGGCGGTCACGCCGCCCGCGTCGGCCACCGCGAGAAACACCCGGATCAGGCGCAGATCCAGCGTCGACAGATTCCCCAGCACGAATGACTCCCCTTGTTTACATCGATTCCGATCGATGTTGACGTCGAAACCTTGGCATTTTTCCAGCCCGGCAAAGCGCGTACAACTGTGCGTCTCGCCGCGTCGAATGATACGGCGGCTATCGATCCACACGAAACAGAATCAACGAGACAGCTCCCCATGAACGATTCCCGCTACTTCCAGCCGCTCGGCGGCAACGAAATGCCGCGCAGCGGCGGCATCGCCACCATGATGCGCCTGCCGCACGTGCAGGACGCGGCCGGCCTCGACGTCTGCTTCGTCGGCGTGCCCTTCGACCTGGGCACCTCGAACCGCACCGGCGCGCGCTTCGGCCCGCGCCAGATCCGATCGGAATCGGTGCTGCTGCGCCCCTACAACATGGCCACGCGCGCGGCGCCCTTCGATTCGCTGCGCATCGCCGACGTCGGCGACGTGGCGATCAACCCCTACAACCTGCACGACTCGATCGCCCGCATCGAGGCGGCCTACGACGCGATCCTCGCGCACGACTGCAAGCCGATCACGCTCGGCGGCGACCACACCATCGCGCTGCCGATCCTGCGCGCGATCCACCGCAAGCACGGCAAGGTCGCATTGATCCACGTCGATGCGCACGCCGACGTCAACGACACCATGATGGGCGAGAAGATCGCGCACGGCACGCCGTTCCGCCGCGCCGTCGAGGAAGGCCTGCTGGCCACCGACCGGGTGGTGCAGATCGGCCTGCGCGGCACCGGCTACGCCGCCGAGGATTTCGACTGGTGCCGCCAGCAGGGCTTCCGGGTGGTGCAGGCCGAGGCCTGCTGGAACCAGTCGCTGGCGCCGCTGATGCGCGAGGTGCGCGAGCAGATCGGCGACACGCCGGTCTACATCAGCTTCGACATCGACGGCATCGACCCGGCCTACGCGCCCGGCACCGGCACGCCCGAGATCGCCGGCCTGACCGTGCCGCAGGCGCTCGAGATCGTTCGGGGTACCTACGGCCTGAACATCGTCGGCGCCGACCTGGTGGAGGTGGCCCCGCCCTACGATCCGTTCGGCACCACCGCGCTGCTCGGCGCGAACATCGCCTACGAACTGCTCTGCGCGTTCCCCGGCGTCAAGTATCGCGACTGACCGGCCAGCGCCGCACCAGCGAGCACCAGAAGAACCAGGAGGAGATGTCAAGATGCACACGCAAACGCCGGTCAGGCAACCTCGGCGGGCGGCACTCGCGTCGTTCGTCGGCACCACCATCGAGTGGTACGACTTCTACAGCTACGCCACGGCGGCCGCCATCGTGTTCGGCCCGCTGTTCTTTCCCGGCGAAAGCCGTCTCGTCAGCCTGCTCGCCTCGTTCGGCTCGTTCGCGGTGGGCTTCTTCGCGCGCCCGCTCGGCGGCCTGCTGTTCGGCTATCTCGGCGATCGCTACGGCCGCAAGCGCTCGTTGCTGGCCACCCTGCTGCTGATGGCCGTCGCCACGGTGGCGATCGGCCTGCTGCCGACCTACGCGCAGGCCGGCGCGCTGGCGCCGGTGCTGCTGGTGCTGATGCGCGTGCTGCAGGGCATCGCGGTGGGCGGCGAATGGGGCGGCGCGGTGCTGCTGGCCGGCGAGCACGCGCCTAAAGGCAAGCGCACCTTCTTCGCCTCGTTCGCGCAACTGGGCAGCGCCAGCGGCCTGATCCTGTCGATGGTGGCCTTCGGCGCGATCAGCACCTTGCCGAAGGAAGACCTGATGAGCTGGGGCTGGCGCCTGCCCTTCCTGGCCAGCGCGGTGCTGCTGGTGGTGGGCTTCGCGATTCGCGCGAGCGTGTCGGAGTCGCCCGAGTTCGTCGAGGTCAAGGCGAGCGGCGAGATGGCGGCCAACCCGGTGCGCGAGGCGCTGCGCCAGTGGCCGCTGCTGTTGCTCGCGATCGGCGCGAACGTCTACGGCATCGCCGGCGTCTATTTCAGCAACATCTTCATGATCAGCTACGCGACCCAGTTCCTGTCGCTGGATCGCTCGATGGTGCTGCATTGCATGACCATCGTGGCGGGCCTGCAGTTCGTGGTGCAGCTCGGCGCGGCCTGGGTGGCGCAGCGCTTCGGTACCCATCGCGTACTGCTGGCCACGGCCGCCTGGGCCGCCGTGGTGCCCTTCATCATGCTGCCGCTGGTGCATGCCGGCACGCCGCTGAGCATCACGCTCGGCATCGGCCTCGCGACGCTGGCCGAATCGGGTTATTACGCGGTGGTGGCGGGCTTCGTCAGCGGCATGTTCGCGGCGCGGATCCGCTACACGGCGATCTCGATCTCGTACCAGGTCTGCGGCGCGCTGGCCGGCGGCCTGACGCCGCTGGTCGCCACCGTGATCGCGCAGAACAGCGCCCCGCAATGGTGGCCGCTCGCGCTGCAGTACACGGCGGCGGCGCTGTTGTCGGGCTTCTGCGTGCTGAAGATCGTGCGGCGCGGCGATGCCGGGCGGCTCGATCGTGGCCTGCACGAGCACGCCGGCAAGGGCGAGCTGCGCGCGACGACCGCGGCGGCGAGATAAGGCCGCCTCAGGTAACACGGCCTCATCCACAGCTGCCGGTATCGATCGAGGTCGTGCCAGCCGCGGCCGCTTCTCATCCGATGATCCGCCCTACCCCGCCGCGCGCGCCATCGCGCGACGCAGCGCGGCATGGATGGCCGGCCGGTTGCTCTGCGAGGCGTTGAAACGCAGGTATCGCGTCGCGTTGCGCGAGACGCTGAAGACATTGCCCGGCGCCAGCACCACGCCCTCGTCGAGCGCATGGCGCGCCACCACGGCCGCGTCCAGCCCTTCGGGCAGCTCGGCCCACAGGAACATTCCCGCGCGCGGCCGGATCGGCACCTCGAGGCCGGCCGCCGTCAGTTGCCGCAAGGTCTCGCTGCGCGCGTCGCCGAGCCGCGCGCGCAGGCCGTCGAGATGGCGCCGGTAGGTGCCGTCCACCAGCAGGCGATGCACCACCGCCGAGCTGAGGCCGCCGTTGCCGAAGGTGGTGGCGAGCTTGAGATCGATCAGCGGATCGATCCAGTCGCGCCGCGTGGCGATGTAGCCGCAGCGCACCGCCGCCGACAGCGTCTTCGAGAAGCTGCCGATCGCGATCACGCGCGACAGGCCGTCGAAGGCCGCCAGCCGCGGCGCGGGCTCGATCTCGAAGTCGGCGAAGATGTCGTCCTCGACGATCAGCAGGTCGTGCTCGGCCGCCAGCATCAGCACGCGATGCGCGACGGCCGGCGCCAGCGTCGCGCCGGTCGGGTTGTGGATCGCCGAGTTGGTCACGTAGAGGCGCGGGCGATGCTCGGCCAGCACCCGCGCGAAGGCTTCCGGATCGGGCCCGTTGGCGGTGTAGGGCACGCTGACCAGCCGCACGCGATGGGCACGCAGCAGCGCCTGGAAATTGAAGTAGCAGGGGTCGTCGACCACCACGGTGTCGCCCGGTTCGAGCAGGAAGCGGCACAGCAGGTCGAGCGCGTGGGTGCCGCCGTCGGTCAGCAGCAGTTGGTCGGCCGCCGCCTCGATGCCGTGCTGCGCCAGCCGCAGCGCGAGTTGCTGGCGCAGCGCCGGCAGCCCGCGCGGCGCGCCGTAGTCGGCCAGGTCGACCTGCGCGTCGCGCGCCACGGCCCGCAGCGCACGGCGCACGCCCTCGTCGGGCAGCCAGGCAGCCGGCAGCCAGCCCGCGCCGGGCTTCAACGCGTCGCTGCCGGCTTCCAGCGATTGCCGCGTCAGCCACAGCGGGTCGAGCTCGCGGTCCAGGCTCGGGCCCACGTCGGCCAGCGCGAACGGCGGCGCGTGGCCGGCCACGAAGAAACCGGCGCCGCGCCGGGCCGACAGCGCGCCCTCGGCCACCAGCCGGTCATAGGCCTCGACCACGGTCGATTTCGATACACCGAGCAGCTCCGCCATCAAGCGCACCGAAGGCACGCGCGCGCCCGGCATCAGGCTGCGATTGGCGATCCGCGCCCGCAGCGTGGCCATCACCCGCGCGACGCGGCTGCCCGTGGCCGCGGGCTCCGCCGCACTCACCTCTTTTTCGCTCGCCATCTGTCCGGCTCCCCGATCAGTACAGTTTCCCTGGATTGTGCTGATCCGTAGCTTAACCTGGGCGCACCGGCATGGGATGCTGGAACGCTCCTCCTTCCATTCATTCGACGGATGCGCCATGCAGAACTCCACCCAAGGCTGGCTGAACGGTTTCCTCGGTGTCCTGATCTTCAGCGGCTCGCTGCCGGCCACGCGGATCGCCGTGCACGGGTTCGATCCGCTGTTCCTGACGGTGGCGCGCGCGGCGATCGCCGGGCTGCTGGCGATCGCCCTGCTGCTCGCCTTCCGTGAATCGCGGCCGGCGCGCGTCGATCTGCTGCCGCTGGCGATCGTCGCGTTCGGCGTGGTGGTCGGCTTTCCGCTGCTGACCGCGCTGGCGCTGCAGCACATCACCTCGGCGCACGCGATCGTGTTCGTCGGGCTGCTGCCGCTGGCGACCGCGATCTTCGGCGTGCTGCGCGGCGGCGAGCGTCCGCGCGCGGCCTTCTGGGTGTTTTCGTCGATCGGCAGCGCGGCGGTGGTCGCGTTCGCGCTGCGCGACGGCATCGGCGCCTCGCCGCTGGGCGACCTGCTGATGGTGGCGGCGATCCTGGTCTGCGGGCTCGGCTACGCGGAAGGCGCGCGCCTGTCGCGCAAGCTGGGCGGCTGGCAGGTGATCTCCTGGGCACTGGTGCTGTCGCTGCCGCTGATGCTGCCGATCGCGATCGCGATACGGCCGGCCTCGTTCGCCGCGATCGAGGCGCCGGCCTGGTGGGGGCTGGCCTATGTGTCCCTGTTCAGCATGCTGATCGGCTTCGTGTTCTGGTATCGCGGGCTGGCGCTCGGCGGCATCGCCGGCGTCGGCCAGTTGCAGCTGCTGCAGCCCTTCTTCGGCTTCCTGCTGGCCGCCTGGCTGCTGCACGAGGCGGTGCCGGCCTCGATGCTGGGGGTGACGGCGGTGGTGGTGGCCTGCGTGGCCGGCGCGCGGCGCTTCGCGGGGGCACCGGCGGCGCGGCCGGCGCGCTGAAGCCGAAGCCGCCCGAGGCGGCAAGGGGGCATGGCAGAAAGCGGTGTGCGCGGCGCGATCACCGCCCGCAATCGAAAGCAAAACGAAAGACATCGGGCGGCTTCCTGCAATGTCATCAAACTGCCTAAGTCGCGGCGCTAGGATCGGGCGATCCCCGCAACCCACCTCCCCTGCCCGCCATGAATCAACCTGCGTCGCCCTCAGTCGACCTCGGCCGCTCGCGGCATCTCGGTCTGGTGATCTTCTTCGTCGTGCTGGTCGCCGGTGGCGCCTACGTGCTCAGCCACCTGCTCGCCGATCTCGCCCCGGTCGGCGAACACTCGATCTTCCCCTACCTGCTGCTCGGCACGGCGCTGCTGATCGCGCTCGGTTTCGAGTTCGTCAACGGCTTCCACGACACGGCCAACGCGGTCGCCACCGTGATCTACACGCATTCGCTGACCCCGAACGTCGCCGTGGTCTGGTCGGGGCTGTGGAATTTCGCCGGGGTGCTGCTCTCCAGCGGCGCGGTCGCGTTCGGCATCCTGCAACTGCTGCCGGTCGAGCTGATCCTGCAGGTCGGCAGCGGCGCCGGCTTCGCGATGGTGTTCGCGCTGCTGATCGCGGCCATCGTCTGGAACCTCGCCACCTGGTACTTCGGCCTGCCCTCCTCGAGCTCGCACACGCTGATCGGCTCGATCATCGGCGTGGGCCTGATGAACCAGCTGATGCACGGCGCCTCGGGCACCAGCGGCGTGGACTGGAGCCAGGCGCTCGGCGTCGGCAAGTCGCTGCTGTTCTCGCCGATCGTCGGCTTCCTGTTCGCCGGCCTGCTGCTGCTGATCCTCAAGGCCGTGCTGAAAGTGCCGGCGCTCTACCAGGAGCCCCCCAAGGACCAGGCGCCGCCGTTCTGGATCCGCTGCCTGCTGATCCTGACCTGCACCGGCGTGTCCTTCGCGCACGGCTCGAACGACGGCCAGAAGGGCATGGGCCTGATCATGCTGATCCTGATCGGCACCGTGCCGACCGCCTATGCGCTGAACAAGGCCGTCACGCCGGCCGAGTCGCAAACCTTCATCGCCGTCGCGCACCAGGCCGCGGCCTCCTTCGGCAAGTACAGCAACGGCATCGCGGCGCCGGCCAACTCGCGCCAGGCAGTCGAGACCTACGTGCAGACGCGCGAGCTGAAGCCGGAAACGCTGCCGGCCGTGCAGCAACTGTCGAACTCGCTGGCGGCCGCGGTCGGCTCGACGGGCTCGATCGCGAGCGTGCCGCAAGGCGATGTCGACAACCTGCGCAACACCATGTACCTGGTTTCGGAAGCAATCCGCCTGATGGAGAAGGCCAAGCAGCCGGCCTTCTCCGCCGACGATCACGCCGCGATCGACAACTATCGCCAGCAGCTCGATCACGCCACCAAGTTCATCCCGACCTGGGTCAAGGTGGCCGTCGCGCTGGCGCTCGGCCTGGGCACCATGGTGGGCTGGAAGCGCATCGTGGTGACGGTCGGCGAGAAGATCGGCAAGCAGCACCTGACCTATGGCCAGGGCGCCTCGGCCGAGGCGGTCGCGATGATCACGATCGGCGCCGCCGACATGTACGGGCTGCCGGTGTCGACCACCCACGTGCTGTCCTCGGGCGTGGCGGGCACGATGGCGGCGAACGGCTCGGGCCTGCAATGGTCGACCGTGCGCAGCCTGATCCTGGCCTGGGTGCTGACGCTGCCGGCCTCGATCGCGCTGGCCGGCCTGCTGTATTGGGTGTTCCACTCGCTGTTCTGATCCGGCACGCCGGGCGCCGTGCATGACGGCGCGGAAATACAGCGCAAGAATCGGGACGCGTCGCGCCCCGCCGGTCGATAGGATGGACGCCCTGACGTATGGATGCGGAGCGCCATCATGACTGCCTGCCTCGAGCGACGCCGCGCGGCGTCGCTTCCCTCCCCGCTCGATTGGCCCGATCCGGTGCTGGCCGGCGCACTCGCGCCGGCCTCGCTAGATTGGGCCGCGATTCGCGACGCGCTGAACGCGCATGGCGTGGCGGTCGTGAAAGGCCTGCTGGATCGACGCGCCTGCGATGCGCTGATCGCCGCTTATGACGACGAGGCGCGTTATCGAAGCCGGGTGGTGATGGCTCGTCATGGCTTCGGTCGCGGCGAGTATCGCTACTTCGCCTACCCGCTGCCGGATGGGCTGGCTCGCTTGCGTCGCGAGATGTATGCGCCGCTCGCGCCGATCGCCAACGACTGGCATCGCGCGCTCGGCATCGAGTCGCGCTTCCCGGCCGAGCACGAGGCCTTTCTCGCGCGCTGTCATGCAGCCGGTCAGTCGAGGCCCACGCCGTTGATCCTGCGTTACGGGGATGGCGACTACAACTGCCTGCACCAGGACCTGTATGGCGAGCACGTGTTTCCGCTGCAGGTCGCCGTCCTGCTGTCCCAGCCGGGCGAGGATTTCACGGGCGGCGAGTTCGTGCTGACCGAGCAGCGGCCGCGCATGCAGTCACGCGTGGAGGTCGTGCCGCTCGCGCGCGGCGATGCGGCGATCTTCGCCGTGCATGGACGGCCGCAGCAAGGCGTGCGCGGCGTCTATCGCGTGAATCCGCGGCATGGCGTGAGCCGGCTGCGCAGCGGACATCGGCATACGCTGGGCCTGATCTTCCACGACGCCGAGTGAGCCGAGTTCAGCTCTTCGACACACTCGCGCGCAGGCGATCGCCGGCATTGACGGCGAGACGCGCGTAACCGGGCAGCGTCAACAGCGCGAGCACGCCGGCGGCCAGGAAGGCCCAGCGGAAATCGGCCATCACGTAGTGCGTGCCGGTTTCGTCGCCGCGCATCAGCGAGGCGAGGCGCAGCGACATCGCGCCGAAAGCGATGCCCATGCCGATCGTCATCTGCTGCGCGGCGCTCGACAGCGTGCTGGCGGCGCTGGTCTGCCTCGGCGGGACGTCGGCGAAGGCCAGGGTGGCCAGCGTCGAGAACTGCATCGAGCGCGACAGGCCATAGACGAACACCACAAACAGCGTGATCACCAGCGGCGTGGAGGCCGTGAGCCAGCCGCAGGCGATGGTCGCGAAGCCGGCGATCGTGACGTCGACCAGCGCAACGCGGCGGAAGCCGAAGCGGTCGAGAATCCACGAGGTCAGCGCCTTCATGCCGAGATTGCCGGTCGCGCTGGCCAGCAGCAGCAGGCCGGACTGGAATGGCGACATGCCGAAGCCGACCTGGAACAGCAGCGGCTGCAGGTAGGGCACCGCGTTGATCGCGATCCGCGTGATCGAGCCGGTGAAGACGGTCACGGAAAAGGTCGGCACCTTCAGCGTGCTGAAATCGAGCAAGGGATGCGGCGTGCGCTGCGCGTGCCGCCAGGCGAGCGCAGCGAACACGACGGCGGCCACGATCAGGCCCAGCGCTTCCATGAAGTGCGCATCCTGCTGGCCGAGCGCTTCGGTGCCGCACAGCACGCAGGTCAGTGTCGCGCCCGACAGGATGAAGCCGAGCCAGTCGAGCGGACGCGCCTCCTCGGCGCGTTCGTTCCTCACCAGCAGCAGCACGCAGGCGAGCGCGGCGATGCCGAGCGGTACGTTGAGCAGGAAGATCCAGCGCCAGGATGCGTAGGTGGTGATGAAGCCGCCGACGGGCGGCCCGACCACGGGAGCGACGATGCCCGGCCAGGTGATGGTCGCGATGGCGCGCATCAGCTGGGCCTTGTCGGTGCTGCGCACCACGATCATGCGGCCGACCGGCACCATCATCGCGCCTCCGATGCCCTGCAGCAGACGCGCGGCGGTAAAGGTGCCGACGCCGTCGGACATGCCGCACAGCACGGATGCAATGGTGAACACGGCGATGGCCGAGCCGAACACGGTGCGCGAGCCGAAGCGATCGGCGACCCAGCCGCTGATCGGAATGAACACGGCGAGCGCCAGCATGTAGGCGGTCATGCCGAGACTGAGCGCATTCGGCCCGACGCCAAACGACCTGGCCATCTGCGGCAAGGCGGTGGCGATGACGGTCGTGTCGAGATACTCCATGAAGAACGTGGCGGCCACGAGGTACGGGAGGAAACCTGTCGTCGGGCGACGATCCACGTTGGAGTCGGTCATGCGCTTGATCGAGCGGAGGATGGTGGGAGCCGGCGAGGCGTGCCGAGCGGCGATGGTACTCCCGAATGATACGCACGCGAGCTTTCGCCCGCGTGTCGATGCGGGTTTTATCGACGACGCGGGTTCATCAGGGGTGCATTCATCCAGGAATTCGGGAAACGCGCGACGAAGGTGCCGCGCGCGGCGACGCTCAGACCTCGGTCGCCAGCAGCGCGTCGCGCTGGTCCTGTGTCAGCAGCTCGAGTTCGACGCTCGATTCGCCGTGGAAAATCATCGAACCATATACCTCAGCGAGACAACTGCTAGCGCTGTCGAGCGCGTAGTCCTCGTCGATCTCGGCGGGCAGATGAATTTCACGCCATGCATTGATCGCGGATTCGATCCTCACGATGGAAATCGGCTGGGTCGTCTTCTTATCGCTGGAAGTTGCAGTCATGGTTCCTTGCTGATTATCCCGCTTGATGGCTGCGATTAATCGGCGAATAAATCGCGAATCAGGCGGGGCAATTGAATTAGACCGGATGGCGGATGCAATTCGTTCCGCATCGGGGACGCGTAGCATACCATCGCGAACGACTAATCCAGACGGGGATAAGGGATTTGAATTGGATTAGTTTTCTTGCACTGAAAAGACAAAACCCCCGCTGCCTGGGGCAACGGGGGTTGTCATGAGGGAAGCCTGACGATTACCTACTTTCACACGGGCAATCCGCACTATCATCGGCGTGGAGTCGTTTCACGGTCCTGTTCGGGATGGGAAGGGGTGGTACCGACTCGCTATGGTCATCAGGCTAAAGGGGTTGTCGCGTCGCCATGAGCGCCACGACCAATCTCGAAGAAGTAGTAACGGGGTTGTGTGTATCCGCACACGAGAATCAATCTGTATGACCTGTCGCGCTCCAAGATCCTGAGCCTGGGCTCAGGACGGGATGATCGCGGTGCATGGGCACCTACGAACATCGGCGCAGACTGGTTATAGGATCAAGCCTTACGGGCAATTAGTATCAGTTAGCTGAACGCATTACTGCG